>JAJZSZ010000001.1 GCA_021849365.1 Bacteroidota bacterium
GGGCACTAAAGCGGATGTTTCGTCAAAATTGACAGAACTTCCGCTTTTATTTTGTTCCAAAACCCGCTTCATTCGCGGAATTGCCGAGAAAAATGAGTTTACTCTGGAGGTTCGATATTGGTCAATTTCACGACTGTAGATAATTCCTTCAGGAAACAGTAGATTTTGAAATATTCTCTTGCCATCTAAATCCAAATTATCCCACAATATCAATGGATTACGACATACTTTCATTGCAAAATCAATCACCTTTTTAAGGTTCGAGAAATATCCGTCACTCTTATTTAATTCCTGTTCAATCTCAAAACATTCTTTTTCATATTTGGGCCTGAATTTATCGTAAAGATTACGGTCAATCTCCCCAACGACAAATCGTTCCTCAATGGCTTCCAGTTTCTTTTTAACTTCGGCCAGGTTGCTTTTCAATATTTTGGTGTCTTGAATACTGGATGCAAAAAAAACATTCATTTGTTCCTCCAACTGAACTCGGATTAATTCAAATTCCTCTGAGCCTATCTGGAAACTTTTTAACAAATTCCGAAATAAATCATGCATCGCCTTTGCACTGCGGTTTACCTTACACCCCTTTGTGCTGCATTTATAGTAATACAAACCTTTCTTTTTGACCAAATAACCGGTCAAAGATTCATTGCATTTATCGCATCGGGTAAATATTTTCAGGAAAAGATTGTCATTATCCTTGTCGTGTACAAAACCCTGACTCCTCTTTTCCTGTCTGATATTGTGAACTTCCAGAAATAATTCTTTTGAAACTAATGGCTCATGCCTACCTTCAATAACTTGTCCCGGGATCATTTTACTGGTGAGAAGCCCGCAATAGAAAGGATTTAAAAATATCTCGTTCAGCCGCTTTTCATTAATCTTTAATCCCATCCTTGACAAATGTCTCGCAATTTCTGCATTGGATAGTTGCCTGTACACTTTCAGTTCAAAAGCACTTTTCAAAATTTTTCCCTGCTCGTTAACCACCAGAGTTCGCTGGTTAGCCTTCCCTTTACTCAAATCCTTGTATCCAAATGGGATTCGCCATACCCAGTATCCGTTCAAAAGGTGCTCTTTCATCCCCGTAACCACCTTATCCCGCCTTAGTTCATTATCCATTTGTCCGAAAAGGAACAATATTTTCTGCTGAAATGAACCTGCCGGGGTTCTCGGATCCAGTTCCTGCGTGGCTGCCAGAGTCATAACCCCGTACTTTTTTAATAAATCTTCAGCAATGGAAGCCCCGTTTATGCCAGAGCGTGAGAAACGTTCATACGAATATACGATCACATAATTGATGTTCTTTGTACGTTTTACAAAGGTCAGCATCCGGTTAAACTCTTTTCTATCATCTGTTTTAGCAGACTCATAAGTACCGCCAAAATATCCAACCACATTTAGACCCCTTCGATCTGCATACACCTCGCAATGTTTCTTCTGTGATGCCAGGCTGGTATTGTCTTCCTGATCTGCTGACGATACACGGGTATAAATAACCGCATTATTCCCCTCCTGAAATTGCTTCGGTGCTTGAGGGGCAAACTGTTTGAACAGGCTTAGATCATTCATGGAGACAAGTTGTTGTGTTAAAAGTCGGGGATTAAAGAACCTCGTCAAATTGAGAACCAACCGGAGAGTTATTTTTTCAAAAAAAGGGCTTTTAAAATCAGGAGGGCGATTGTTTCGGCATTTTTAATAAGCTGTTCATAATCTGCAGCCGACAAATCCCTGTATTTCGGGACAAGGCGTAGTTTTTCCAAAGGCATCCGCTCTCTAACCTTCTGGCTTGCTTGTTCAATATCCTTATTCTCGTTGTTTTGCATCGGCTCCCAGAACCCGGTAATTATACCAGTCCTTACAAACCTAAACAAAACTACAACGCACTAAAAAACAGGCGAAAACTTGTCCGATTCTGTCATTAGTTGTCTGTGCCTCATTTGTTTTTACTCCTTAAGGATATTCGTTTGATTGAAAAAAAATTGGGTAATCCAATAACCTACTTTTCTATTCTTCTTTTGAGATTCAATTGGGCAATTTAATTCAACAATCAAAGTGACTATCCTCTATAATTAAAGCGATACTAAACTACCGTTAATAAAACAGTTCCATACGAAAACCGTCCACTTTCAGGCACCAACAGTAATATTTTATCATTGGGTTTCAGTCGTCCTGATTGGCACAAATCATCAAGAGCGGCAAAAATGGACGCAGAAGCGATGTTCCCGATTTCCGTTAGATTGGTAAACCATTTCTGAGTCCCAAGGTCGATATTCCGGGCTTCTATTTCCTCGGCCAGTTTGCCATAAAAGAACATAGAAGAAACATGAGGAATAACGTAATTGATTTCAGAAGCATTAACCCGATGCTTTTCTAAGCAAAGCTGGATGTGGTCTACCCAGTATCGAATGATGTTGGGTTTTAATAAGCGAATATCCTGTTTGACGGTAAATACAGAGCGGTTAATCAATTCCTGGCTTTCAAATTCCTTCCAACTGATCAACTCTCCGTCTTCCCGGAGTTCGGCACCCATAAACATACAGGTTGGCAGCTCGTTGGCATAGGAGGTCATCTCAATCCATTCGATCTTTAATGACCATCCGGTCTCATTCTTTTGGTCTGATAATAATACCGCACTGGCTCCGTCACTGAGCATGAACCGAAGGAAATCCTTTTCGAAAGCCATATAAGGGTCTTTCCCGACATTTGCACAATGTTCGTACTCCTGCTCATAGTTTTTTGATAAAAGAGTTGGAGAAGCCAGTTCCGAAGTTGAGCAGATTGCCTTTGGCGATGTACCCGACAGGACAGACAGGTAACTTATCTTTAAAGCTTGCAGACAGGAGAGGCACACCCCTGATGCTGAATACAATTCCATTGGCCTGTTTTTCATCAGGCCATGTACCATCGAAGCATGAGAAGGCAGCAACTGGTCCGGATTACCAGTGGCACAGGCCATCATGTCAATGTCACCGGGAACGATTTCATCAGGGAAGAGCTTTTTAATCGAAAGAAATGCGAGTTCCGCATTAGTGTGAGTAATTTTTTGATCTTCAGTCAGGGCATAATACCTGCTTTTTATTCCATTTTGCTGTAAAACAATGCGCCTTACCCGGGATGGCTTGGAGTTGATTAACCCCAGATATCGTTCCATATCTTCGTTGAAAACCGGTTGATTGGGTAAGAATTTACTTACGGATGTGATGTAAACATTTGCTTTCATAACAATAAATTATACTGTTTGGTATGTAAATATAACCAATTTTACAATCTATTGTTATATAATTGCAGAAATTATTTTTTGATCCTGTCATAGATATCCATGTATATAGCAAGCAATTCCTCGGTGTTAAGCCCGTAGGAGAAGCACCTGTCAAAAGCCAGGCCTAGAAAACAACTTCGAAAAATAGTGGCGTACCGTCTGGTATCAACCTCTTTTATTTCTTTAGTTTGTACCGCACGGGAGATCACCTTTTCCCAAAGGTTTAATTCGTCCATCGAGTTCTGTATCATAATCTCTGAGAAGTTGGGGTAGATACGTGAGGCTTGCATATACAGGGAGAAATAATGCTTATAAATATTGACTACAGACAGGGACAACATTTTAGACATGGTCGTATTTATCCCATTAATATATTGATATATAAACTGTTCTAACGAAAAATCATCATCAAACTTAAATTTATCGGAAGGGTTCTGTGTTTTAACGATGTAGGTGTCAACCACTTCATTAAACAGTTCTTCCTTATTTTTAAAAAAATAGAATATAGCGCCTCTCGTTTTTCCAATAGCTTTCTCCAAATCAATGATACTTACTTTTTCAAAATTGTGATTCAAAAATAATTTAAAGGCTTCTTCAATGATTCGTTCTTTTGTTGTCATAATAGTAAGGGTCTAATTATCGCAAAATTACGTAAAAACCATGATTTATAGGCCAAAGCAGTTCGGAATTATCAAAAGAAAGAGTTGATTTAATTCATGAAATAAAAATTTTCATTTTTCTATTTGAATAAATTTTTTATAAATTTACATACCGTATGTACGGTATATTTATGGATACTACAAATTACTTGCTTTTGCTAAGTGACAGGCCTTTGGCATACCTCTTTGCTTCAGGTTTGATTTGGCTTAATCATCGCAAATAATTGATATTAAGATATTTAAAATCTAATTCTTCAAATAATTTTTCGACTCTTTATTACAGTCGACGACTGATCTAAGATTGTCGAAATATGTTGATCCAGCGATTCTGAAAAAGGGTTTTTAGAAGCTTTTGTAACAGAAATATCTTTTAATAATCGAACGTGGTTGTTTTTACTGCTTAATCAAACCGCTCTGATAACGAAAGATTACTGGGAATAGTAAGTTTAAAAACCTTTGCATTGGCTTACTCGGGGACATATAAAGGCGGCAAGAATCGGTTGAACCCAACATGCAATAGTCCTGCATGTCAGAAGAAATGGCATGTGTTCTACCTGCGTTCGCGTACCGAGAATCTGGTTTGCCGGACACTGACGAATCTAAATTACGAGGTGTTCTGGCCGGTAATTCATTCTGTCAGGATATGGAAGAACCGCCAGAAGAAAAAGATCAAGTTTCCTCTTTTCCCGAATTACCTGTTTGTTTATACCTACACCCATGAGCTTTATTTCATTAAGCGTCTTCCCCAGGTTGTCAGTTGTGTTACATTCGAAGGAAAACCAGCGACCATATCCGAAAAGGAAATTGAAGGAATCCGGCGAATGTTAGGCATTGGATGTGCCGTCAGCATAAATACAAAATTATATAAAGGAGAATACGTTCGGATTGTTTCCGGTCCTCTAAAAGGACATGAAGGGATACTGATAAAGCAACACGGCAAAACCCGGTTTGGTATCCAATTAAAATCGATTAACCACGCGGTATTCATAGAAATCGACCATTCTGATCTGGAAAAGCTTTAGTTTGTGAATGAAAGTTACAGATCATTGGTTGGAAAACCTGTATGATGGCTCTAACTAATGTTTTTTATACATGGATACGAACTCCAATATTAACTCACGCTTGATCTTTAATTTATATAACTATGGAAAAATACGGATTATATGAAGTAGTTTTTAAAATGAGACCTATGCCTCAAAGGCTGACAGACCGGCAATATATAAATGAGCTTATGGCTGCCCTGAATCAGCAACTGACAATAACTGATCACCGGCACCGGTGTTTGTTGTTAAATGAAGGCCATACCTCAGATTACATGTATTTTGTCGGAAAGGGCATTGTCAGAGGCTTTTATTTTGACGAGGGGACAGGAAGAGAACAGACATCAATCCTCTGGAATGAGCAGAGTATTGTTTGTGATCCAGTCAGTTTTTTTCAGAGAAGGGCTTCAGATGTAAACATTGAAGTGATGCCAGGCAGCTTGTTACTTTCCATTTCCTACGTTCAGCTTCAGGATATTTTTAAAGCATTCCCGGAAACCGAAATTTTTGCCCGCTGTATTTCCTTGCAATATGTTTTTTATTATTCCGAGCGTGCCCGTCAGTTGGCTGGAGTTTCGCCTTGGGATAGGTACCTGCATTTATTGACTACTCATCCGGGCATTGAACTGAGAATTTCCAAAGAGATTATTGCTTCTTACCTAAATGTTACTCCGCAGACACTTAGTAAAATGGTCAGGCAAAGAGGGCATCCCTGAGTTTTACAAATGCTTGTTCCAGTGTTTTGCCTTCAAAGTTCAGAGAATTCTTATCTCGCATTCAGAATTTTTTCACCCCAGGTTCATTCATTTGTTAAGCACTATTCAGAAGAAAGAAACAGGACTGAACTAGTTTTGATATTACTTCAAAAATAGTTTTTCAGCTATGGGAAAAGTTCTTCCAAAATACCAATTACTGTTTGTTCAGGTTGTAAGTTACCTGTATATCCTGCTTTTTGTGTATGCTTCATTTAGCAAACTGTTGGACTTTGAGAATTTCCAGGTCCAGTTGGCGCAGTCTCCACTACTGAGTGCCTACGCCGGAACCATAGCCCCGCTGGTAATTTCTACGGAGTTGTTCATCGCCTTGCTACTTTGTCTGAGGAAAACCCGACTTACCGGCTTGTATGGTTCGCTTTTTTTGATGGTTGCCTTTACGGTTTATATCTACCTGATATTGAATTACAGCGATTTTATCCCTTGTTCCTGTGGTGGTATTATTGAAAAGCTGGGCTGGACTGAACATCTGATTTTTAATATCGCTTTTGCCGTGTTAGCCCTGATTGCTGTCATCATCCTTGAAAAAGAAAAAGGTACCAAAGCCTACATGGTCTTAGTTAAAAGCATACTGCCCTCGCTGATGTCAGCAGGTATTGTTGTGGTGGTCTTTTTATCGTCCGAACACATCATAAAAGAGGAAAACAATTTTATCCGCCGGTTTGGACAACACCCGATAAGAGATGAAAAGGCTTATGACCTGGGAGTAAACTCCTACTATTTTGCGGGAATATCCGGGGGGCAAATCTACCTGGGGAATGTGACCACCCCATTGGTAATTACTAGCATAGACACTGCTTTGACAACGAAACAGGCTGTTAAAATAAGAATTGATCATACCGGACATCCGTTCCGTTCTATACAAGTAAGAGTACTGCAACCTTATTTTTACGTTTACGACGGCAATGTACCGGTCATTTACCGGGGGGAGTTAGGCGATTCGCTTGCCCATACCATCAGTTTTGAAGACAGTTATTTTTCACAATTGGAAGTTATTGATTCCATAAATTTTGTTTTCAGGGCCCAAAGCAGCAAAACGAAAACACAGGTACTAGGGAAACTATGTTTGAATCAAAATCCGAAAGTGACACTTAACGAAATGCTGCTGGAAAAACAGGTTGATGGCATGTTTGATACCGATGGGCAGTTGCTCCGTGACGACAGAACTGGAACGTTTACTTATATCTACGCTTATCGCAACGAATTCCTGGTAATGGACAGGAATGTTGACCTTCTACGAAAGCTTCACACCATTGATACCATATCCAGGGCGCAGATACAGGTACGGTTGCTTGCTGACGGAAGCCACCGAATGGATGCGCCCCCTTTACTGGTAAATAAAAAATCGGCGGTATATGGACAGGTGCTGTTTAACCAGTCCAACCTTATCGGGAAATTCGAATCCCGTGAGATGTGGCAACAGACAGCGATTGTTGACATGTACCGGACCGGTAAACAAGAATATCTGGGCAGTTTTTATGTACAGAACCGCGGGAAAAACGCCATGTCCCGGATGTTTGCTACGGACAAGCATTTGTTTGTTTTGTCCGGCAATGAAATCGTGCGTTACCGCTTCGCGCCAGCGGTGATGCAGTATTTCAAAACAGGGGAAGCCGAAAACCTGTATAAGAGTAGGCAACCATTTTAATTTTTCCCATTATGAAAAAGTCAAAAAGCTTTTTTTTACCGGTTGTTGTTGTGCTGGTAGGCATTGGTGCTGCTTTTGCATCCCATGGGGCGAAAGCATCGCAGGCTTCAGAAACCGGGTATTATTTCGATAGCTCTTCGGAACAGTGTATTGCAAAGGCTATGTGTAGCAGCACCCCGGGCAACACCTGTACCTGGACAGATGCATCGAATGTTACCCACAACCTGAGCAGGTTAAGCGGGACAGATTGCCCCGTTCAATTGTCCAAACCTTAACAAAGGGGGAAAGGATGCCCTACCGGGCATCCTTCCTGTTTATCCCTCTCTCAATCCATCCACATTCCATATTTTCTTTCAGAAAAAAATCAAACCAATCCAGTATCCTTAAGGTAAGATCAGTTTGGGACTGCGGTTGTTGCAGGTTATGCATTTCGCCTTTGTAAAACAGGGTAATGACATCTTTCCCGTTTCTTCGCAGGGCATTGTAAAAAGCCATCGTGTGGTCAGTCGTTACATTTTGATCTTCCTTTCCCGACCACAGCAAAACCGGTGCATTCACTTTCTCTGCATGGTAGACCGGGTTGTTTTTAAAATAGAGGCTTTTATCGGCAGAAAAGGGGTTTCCAAATTTATAGATATTTGTTTCAATCCGCACATAATCGGGAGCATCAAGATTATAATTAAAGCTGTTGGCATCCCAGACGATGTCGCTGTGCCCTGAGCCGGAAACGTACGCTGCAAACCGGGAGGAACGGGTGGCGATGTAGTCGGTTTCGTACCCTCCAAAGGAGTGCCCGATCAACCCGATCCTGCTTTTATCGATCAGCGGATGATACGCTACTGCATCCAGCGCACGATTCATACAATCCAAGGCATCCAGTCCCGGGCCCGCTTTCCCCTGTATCACGATGTCGGGCAAATACACGAAATACCCTTTCTCCAGAAACAGGCGGATGTTAAAACCCAGGCTCTCGTAATACGAAGGGTACGGGTAGCGGTTGCCCAGTTGGTTTTGTTTTTCGTAGATATGTACCACCATGGGGTACTTTTTTGATGGGTCATAACCCAGCGGGTAATATAAAATCCCTTTCAGTGGAATGCTGTCACTGTTGGTGTAGGAGATGATCTCGCGTCTCAAGGACAAAATGGCTGTATCTTGTTTGTTACTCTGGTATAAGACTGTTTCTTTTTCCTTTTCACCCCATTTACCCAGATCCCTATAAACAAGGCGTGGCGGCAGATCAAAATCTTCTTCCAGCCAGGAAAAGCGGGTAAACGACCGGTTGTAGTTCAAAGACTGGATGCGTTTGGTGGTTGACGGAATGATAACCTCTGTTTTCCCCTTGTACCAAAGGCAGTATCCTGTTTTGTTATTCTCTGCATCATACAAGCAGATTACCAGTGGTTCCGACAGGTTTACCTGCTGTTTGGCGAAAGCGCTCTTTCCTGTAACGAAGCCTTTCCACTGCCCGTTTACAATGCTTGTTTGGTATCCACTAAAGGTGATTAAGGACGTAAGGGCTGCTGTTTTTATTTCGTATTGCCACACGGCCCCTTCACCTTCAAAGATCACATCCTGATTATCTGTTGTGAACCAGGGCGAACCCAGGTCTTTCCCTTCAATGAGCTTTTTAGTTCCTGAAGGAAAATGATACAGGTTCCAACCGCCACGTGCCGGTGAAAGTCCATAATCACCGTTCCCGGACAGATAGAATTCCGGTGAGATGGTATCCAAAAGGGAATAGCTGTTTTCTTTCAGGTCATACAGGTACAACTGCAACGGGGGATTTTCTACACTGTAGTCCTGTAGACCAATAGGGTCAAAGCTTAAAAAATACCGGTTGTTGCCCGTACTGATGCTAACCGGCAGATGATCAGTTCCTACCTGCCGGATATAATGGTTGCGGGGCTCCCAGGCGTATGTCCGAACATCGACGGGAGGATAAAACTTTTCTTCCAGCCGGTTGTCGTTACCGTACCAGATATCCACCGACGAAGTATCCTGTTCTTCCTTATTTGTCCATAGCTTTAAAAAGTAAAGGTTTCCTTCCATGACCGATTCAAAAAAACATCTCTGGAACGCAAGTGGCAACGCCTCTTTTAACGGGTAAGTTGTTTTGGTTTCCAAATCCAGGTACAGGGCTTCCCGGCAGTTGCTCCCGGGGCTTTGCTCACAGATCATCATTCCCCGTTCCCCGGGACCGATGTTCAGGGAAAGGATTTTACGGGCAGAACCATACACTTTTTCTTTTACGCTATCGGTTAAAAGAATAACTTCAGATTCCGTCTTTTCATTTTCAGTAACCGCATAAATATGATACTCTTCGGTGGCATAAAACCGGTTTACATGATCCAGTGCATTAAGTAGCTCCCCGTTTCCGTCATGCAATTCCAACCGGTTTTGTTCTTCCGGGGAGTAATGCAGCACAAACTGTTTTTTGTTTTTTAGTACCTGTATGCTTTTTACTCCTTTGTAAATGATACTTGTTTGTTTTTCCAGGTTGAGTAATTCGGTTTGCTCGCCGCCGGAGAGTAACAGGTGGGTATTCCCTACAAATGCCAGTTCTCTGACTTTTAGCCGGTAGCCTGCAATTTTGTTTTCACCGGAAGCGGAAAGGTTAAACAGGATGACAGTGTCTTTATCCAGGTCATTTTTATCCTGAATGGGTATCCAGCTTCTTTTGCGCAAAGCAATCCAGTTGCCGTCTTCTGTCATTACCGGCATTTCAATACTATGGAAAGACTCATAACCAACTTTAGGTGAGCAGGCCGGCTTGTCTTGCGCTGCCAAATCCCGGCCTGCCGTAAACAGCAGGCACGGGAGAAACAGAAAAAATAAGGAATACAAAGGTCTCATGTTAATAACCTGGGTTTTGCGGGGACAGGTTGATATTGAGCAGCAACTCTTTTTGCGGAAGCGGCCAGAGCTGTTTATAATCCTGCCAGTTGGGTTTTACAGCGCTTAAATCATTGAGCCGTCCCCAACGTTTCAGGTCAAGAAAGCGGAGCCCTGACTCGGCAAAGAATTCGCGCCGTTTCTCTGCCAGAAGCTCGCTGTTAAAAGCTTCGCCGGTTAATGAAGCCAAAGCGGTCAGGCCCGCCCGTTGCCGGGTCGCATTCAGGTAAGGCAATGCTTCATCCAGCCGGTTTTGTCTGGCCAGGGCTTCCGCCATTATAAAATAAACCTCTTCCAGCCGGAAGACAACAGCGTATTCGTTGGTATTGTCCCCTGGCAGGTTTTTATACTTACAGGGCCTGTACCACCTTTGTCCTTCGAAGGTTTCCAAAGCCATCCAGTGTGTTTTGCGCAGATCGTTTTCGGCAAATGTATGGAGCAGGTCTTGTGAAAGGACGAAAGAATTTGGAGTTGAACCGGTAAAATAATAAAAAGAGGCATCAGGGACGGCATCCCCGCTGTTCTGCGGTTTTAGCTGCCAGAGAATATGGGTTCCCGATGAGTGAAATACCTCGTCCAGATCGGGCTGGAACTGGTACAAAGGCGATTGCATGATGCTTTTGGCAGCCTGTTCGGCCAGCGGCCATTCCTGTTGTAGTAGGTAAATGCGGGCCAGGAGCAATTGGGCTGCCTTTCGGTTAGGATAAATCCTTTCCGTGTCGCGGTAATCATCTGGCAAAAGCGAAATGGCTTCTTCCAGATCGGACTTTAGCTGTTCCAGCACAGTTGCGGCACCGGTCTTGTTTAGCTTGCGGTTGTACTCATAGTCCAGGCTGGCAGTATAGGGAATATCGCCGAAAATTTGTTGCAGGTAAAAGTAGATCAGCGAGCGAACCAATAATGCTTCCCCTCTGATACGGTTTTTATCTCCTTCGGCCAATGCAGTGGAGTGCTCTGCCCCATAGATAATGGAATTGGCATAGTAAACCTGCTGGTAGGCCGTATTCCAGATCGTTTCAATGTTGGAATTGGTTTTCTGCTGCTGGTTATTGGATATATCCACAACCCCGTTCTGGTCGTAAAAGTAGCAGTCCAGATCGTCGGCATAAGAACCCAACAGGGCACCCACTCCATAGTAACTGCCTCCGGTTATCAGCGACTGGTCGCGCAAACCGGCATATAAGCCAGCCAGTGCTGCATGGGCTGTTTGCAGGTCTTCGAATACCTGCTCCGTACCAATCTGGTTGGCAGGGTGATCGACTTCCACCAGATTTTCACAAGAGGCAATAAGCAATGCCCCAAGGAATGACAGGAAATATATCTTTTTCATATTCATATTTATCAGTTTTAGAAGTTAAGCTGGACACCAAAAGACCAGGTTTTTAAAGGAGGCAAAAAGCCGATGGTAACAAACTCGGGGTCGATACCAAAGTAGTTGGTGATTGTCCAAAGGTTTTGGCCTTGCACATAAAGCCGGATGTCCTGAATGTATTTGTTAACAGGTAACCGATAACCAAGCTGTACGTTTTTTAACCGGATGAACGAAGCATCGCTAATGGCTCGCGTGCTGTTCATCAGGTAGCCGTGAAGCAAGCCTTTTTGCGAATTAGCCCCTGACGAATAAGGCATATACTGCCCGCCGGGATTGGCTTCTGACCATACGTTTAATACTTCCACCGGTTGATTGTACTTCGTTCCCGGAGTGGGTGTCAAACTGTTGTAGTTCCATTGATTTTGACTAACAAACTGGAACAGGAAAGAAAATTCCAGGTTTTTGTAAGCCAGCCGGTTGTTCCAGCCGCCGAAATATCTGACGCCAATATTCTTAATCACCCGATTGTCTTCCGGAGAAGTAATGTTGCCGTCGTTGTTGTAATCTGTAAACCGGTACAGGCCAGTGTTGGGGTCAATGTCTTCGTAATTGTACAGTTTCACAATCGAGGTTGGGTAGCCCACCACATATTGGCTGGCATACGTGGATCCGTCCAGCCCGGGGAAGGACACCAGTTTATTTTCAGGAAAGCTGATATTCAGGCTGATGTTCCATTGGAATTTTTCAGTTTTTACAGGGATAGCACTGATCTCAAACTCCAGCCCGGTGTTCTGCACTGTTGCGGGTAAATTGGCCTGTATGCTGATAAACCCGGTGGTTCCGGGCAACGGGATGCCCACCAGTTGGTTGCCCGAGCGGTTGCGGTACCAGGCAGCATTAAACATGATCCTGTTTTTCAAAAAGCCCAGTTCCAAAGCTGCTTCCAGCTTGGTGGTCTTTTCCCAGCTAAAGGATGGGTTGTACAGCCTGGAAGGGTACAGGGAGGTACTACCCCCGTAACCGGTGCTGCTGACGGTATAGGTGTCGAGGTACTGGTAGTCGCCGATCAGGTCGCTGCCGGTAAGCCCGTAGCTTCCCCTGAGTTTCCCGGAACTTAAAAAATGAAAACGCTCTTTGATAAAACGTTCTTCAGAAAAGAGCCAGGCAGCGCCGATAGCCCCGAAACTGGCAAACCGGTTGTCGGGCCCGAAGCGACTGGAACCGTCCCGGCGCCCGGTGAGGTTGATGATGTACCTGTTTTTATACTGGTAATTGATGCGCCCGAACAAGGCTGCGTATTTATATTGAGTCAGTACGTCGCTGTCGACCCAAATATTGTTGGCTGCCGAGAGGTTGGTGATCAGGGCGTTGCTTTCAAACCCCGAGCCCAGTACCCGCATTTCCGTATTTCTTGTCCGCTGGTAAGTACTTCCAACAAGCAGGTCAATTTCGTGGTTTCCAGCCCTGCATTTGTAGTTTAACTGGGGCTCTAGCAGGTACGAATACCTCTGGTTCTGGCTTTTATAAGCCGTTGAACTGGCGGGGGTAATTCCGTAAGATGGGTTGTACATGGTGCTGGGATAGAGCAGCAAATCTTCAAAAGCCTGGTAGCTTATACCTCCGTTCAGCTTAAGATACAACGAAGGCAACAGTTCGTAACCCAGGTTGAGATTGATATTAAACGTTTTGCTGCCATAGGAATAGGTACTGTTGTAGGCGGCTACCGGGTTGGTAAAAGTGTTTTTCTCCCAGTTTAGGCTACCATCGGCATTGTACAATGCGGGTGCATTAGGGATGAGCAAAAGCGATTGTTTGGTGATATCGGTTTGAACCAGGTTGTTGGACTGGTCGGAAAACAGACCGGTGGCATTTAGTGTAAACTTGCTGTCGACGGAGCGATGGTTCAGGCTCGCGGACAGGTTGTCGGTTTTATACCTGAAACCGTTGCCAAATACCGTTGTTTGTTCGTTGTGGCTGCCGCTTATCAGGAAGCTGGTCAGTTCGCTGCCCCCGCTGACGGAAAGTTGGAGGGTTTTATTTTCTGCCGTCCTGCCAATCAGCTCGTCCTGCCAGTTCGTGTAGCGTTCCTGTGACCAGACGCCATTGACATCGTAGGCTTTGGAGGGGTACTTGGTAATGCCGTCGTTGGCATACCCCTGTCGCCGCATGTCCAGGTATTGCTGAGTGTTCATCATTTTCATCCGGTTGGTTACCTGGCTGATCCCATAACTGCTGTTGACACTAAAAGCTGTTTTGCCTGCGGCTTTCCCTTTTTTGGTGGTAACAAGGATGACCCCGTTTGCGCCGCGCGAACCGTAGATGGCCGTAGCATCGGCATCTTTCAGGATTTCGATGCTCTCGATGTCGTTGGGGTTAATGGCATTGAGCGGGTTAATCTCGCCATTGGAAGGGAAGGTTATTCCGGACAAAACCGAACCGGCATTGGCCGAAACCGGTACGCCATCGACGATGTACATAGGATAGTTGCCATCGGTACGTAAACTGTTGATTCCACGGATTTGTATGTTGTAGCCACCTCCGGGAACACCGCTGTTCTGGGTGATGCTGACCCCGGCCATACGGCCCTGAACGGACGAAAGTACATTGCTCACCGGCTGGTCTTCTATTTCTTTAGCCGTTATTTTGGCGATACTGCCGGTTCGCTCGCGCTCCTTGACCGCGTAATAACCCGCATTGACAGTTACCTCGGAGAGGGTGGTTATATCTTCCTGAAGTTGGACATCCAGTTGGGTCCGGCCGTTAAGTGGGATTTCCTGTGTTTTAAATCCGATAAAAGAAAAGGAAAGCACAGTGCCGGACGGAAGGCCTTTCAACGTGTAATGCCCATCAGCGCCGGTAGTTGTCCCCGTGAGGCTCCCTTTAACTACAATGGAAACTCCCGGCATAGGCAGTCCGGCATTGTCGGTTACCCGGCCGTTTAAGGTAATTGTCTGGGCATTCGTGTGGTTTACAAAAAGTAAAATAGTCAGGCTGATCTGAAGTAAGAGTCGGAAAGACCTGACAAAAAAGGTTTTATTTTTTTGCATAGAAATTCAGTTTTGAAGCTGGTTTGTTAACTGGTTAAATAATTCTTCGAAAAAGGCATGGCAATGCCATGAAGCACGAAACAGGTTTCATACTTTTATGATTTTAGTTTGTCAGTGGAGCTTTACATGTTGCCCCAAGCCTTCCAGGTTTCAAAACCTCGAAGGACTAAAGAAGGGGCATTCATATCGGTGCTGTTATCAAGGGGCACGACGGGGAAACAGAAAACGCTTAAAACAAGGCATGGCACATTAGTTTTTGGGGTTAATAACTGTTGCGAACAGTGGAGAAACTGTCCAACAGGTATTTCCTTTTATTGCTGTTTAATCAGAACAAATAAAGCTATCTTTGGACATAACAAGTTTCGGACATAATTTTTGGGCTATATTCATATATTTGGTAGTTTTACCTATCGAAAAAGTTGTTTTAAATAACCATTGACATGAACAATTACGAAGAAAACGATCATTTTACCGTATTGGAGAACAAAAGCATTGGCCGCAACCTGTCTTTGTTCCGGAAGTTGCGCGACAAAAAAGCGTTTGAAGTCGCCGAGCATGTTGGCCTAAGCGAAGCCGCTTATACCAAATATGAGCGGGGAGAAAGCAAAATCACCATTGAAATAATCCAAAAAGTTGCAGAGTTTCTTAAAGTTGATCCATTGCAGATCGTTTCAGTCACCCCAAGTAATTTCATAGAAAATATACAAAATTCTCCGGCTGCGGGTGTTGGAAACTATATTGGTGCGAATTTCAATCCTTATAATGAACAGCTTATGCAGTCCTTACTAAAGCTGATGGAAAAGGTGATAGAGTTGTTGGATAAGAATAAGTAGCTTCAGAGTGAGGTGAAGTAGCTGATAGAGAAGGTTAATCTGTTGAAGGGGATGTTGGGGAAGCAGTAGGCTTGTCTAAACCTTCAACATAAACTTTTGGAAAAAGCCAACACACGCAACAAATTTGGTTCTACCAGTTGAACCTTGACTGCAATTTGGGCAAAACCAGCCCACTCAACGAAAACGATTTGGCCGGATTTGTGGAATTGTACGCCACGAGTACCTCAGCGTTCAAAGGCCCCTCCACTGAAAACTTTAGGATTCGTATGAAGAATGAAATCATTTTGTATAGCCCCGATGAGTTAACTGAACACATTGAAGTTAGGCTCGAAGATGAAACTGTTTGGTTGAATAGAAATCAAATAGCTACACTGTTTGGTAGGGATGTTAAAACTATTGGTAAGCATATCAACAATGTATTCAACGAAGGTGAATTGGAACATGAAGTGGTTGTCGCAAAATTTGCGACAACCACTCAACATGGTGCAATTAAAGGAAAAACGCAAACCACTATTACAGAGTATTACAACTTAGATGTAATTATTTCTGTAGGTTATCGGGTAAAATCGAAACAAGGCACGCAGTTCCGTATTTGGGCAACCCGGGTGTTAAAGGATTACCTGCTTAAGGGATACGCTATTAACAATCGAATGAACCGACTGGAAGACAATGTGGAAGCCCTGAAACACAAAGTAAATGAAATAGACTTGCAGATAAATACTCACCTTATACCTATCCAGGGTGTATTTTTCGATGGGCAGGTGTTCGATGCCTATACACTGACCTCAAAAATCATTCGCTCCGCGAAGAATACTATTATATTGATTGATAATTACATAAATGAAAACACACTGGCTCATTTATCAAAGAAAGAAAAAGGAATAAACGTACTTTTACTCACTAAGAATCCAGATAAGCAGCTTTTATTGGATGTAAAAAAAGCCAATGAGCAATATGGCAATTTTGTAATAAAAGACTTTGCAAGAAGCCACGACCGCTTTTTGATCATAGATAACGAGAATATTTACCATTTAGGAGCATCCCTTAAAGATCTTGGTAAAAAGTGGTTTGCCTTTTCAAAATTGGAAAAGAGTTCGGTAGAAAATATTATTAATGAGATTGAGAAATTGGGCTGAATCAGGGTTGGCGAGTAAAAAAACATTAAGCGATTTCGGGGGTAACGCATGAAAATGTTCAGACAAAAATTGAAGTCAGAGTTGAAGAAGAAACTGTTTGGTTAAGCCAGGCACCAATGTCAGAGTTGTTTCAGACTACCAGGAATAATATAACCCTACATATTGGTAATATATTTAAAGAAAAAGAATTAGATGAAGATTCAGTTAGTAAGGAATCCTTACTAGCTGCATCGGATGGCAAAAAATACAAAACAAAGTTTTATAATCTTGTCATGCACAAGGGTAATTTGAACACAGCACAAAAATAAGATATGGTGACAGTATTTATAAATTGGAACGTAGACCCTGAGATAACAAAACTGTTCGGAGTCATTTCTCTCAGATATTACGGAATTCTGTTTGTGACAGGATTGTTTCTGGGCTATTACATTATGAGAAGAATTTACATCAAAGAGAATTTACCAATTGAAAATCTGGAGAAATTAGCTGTTTTTATTTTCATTGGCACAATAGTCGGAGCAAGATTTGGACACTGTTTATTTTATGAACCGGAATATTATCTCAAACATCCATTGAATATAATTTTACCATTTGAGTGGGATTCCAGTGGAAAATTTGAATTTACGGGCTTTCAAGGTTTAGCCAGCCATGGCGGAGCAATCGGAGTTTTGACAGCGATTGCTTTGTATTGTAAAAGATACCAATTTGACTTTTTGTGGGTTTTAGACAGGGTTGCAATTGCAACACCTTTAACTGGAGCATTTATTCGATTTGGCAATTTCATGAACTCCGAAATCATCGGAGAACCCACTGGAACAAATTTTGGAATCGTTTTTCAAAGAGTAGATTTACTTCCAAGACATCCAACTCAACTGTACGAAGCTTTCTCTTACTTGACAATTTCCTTTGTTTTGCATTGGTTTTATTCTGACAAAGAAACAAAAAGACAGGACGGTTATATTTTTGGACTCTTTCTAATTATGCTATTTGGAGTACGATTTATATTAGAATTTTTAAAGATTAATCAAGTCGATTTTGAGAACGGAATGATTTTAAATATGGGACAACTTTTGAGCATCCCGTTCATTTTGAGTGGAATTGGATTAATCGTTTGGAAAAGAACCCCTGTGCATAACAGCAAACTAGTCAGGAAGTAGGGGATCTCAGCTTCGTTGCCTGGAAATTAGTATTCGAAATGTAACGCTCCAAGGACAGTTTTCGAGTAAGATTCCCGCCCTGCGTGTGGTTGCAGAACGATGTCATTATTTCTGTGGGTTGCCGTTTTAAATCAAAGCGCGGAACTCAATTCCGATATCGAAAGGCTTCCCAAAGATTTCATGCTTCAATTGACTGATTGAGAATTTCCAAATTGGTATCACAAATTATGATACCAGTTCCGTTACAGTTACAGAACTGGTCATAGCGCAAAAAACCTGCCGTCCAACACTGCAATCCAATAGTTTTTATAAGGCCAAAAGAATGATTCTAGCCGGAAAACAAAATACAGCTTCAAAAAAGCGATAAACTTATTGTGCAAAGCCAGCTATTGATCATCTCTGCACACAATTAAGATGCCCTCTGTTTCCCTCCCAACCTATGCGGATTCCGGAGGAGAGGGAGTTTTGTTTTTCATTTCAGAATTTTCGAAAACCATTCATTTCATTTTTCATTCTCCTGCCAATCCAATTTAAGTCTATGCGTCTTTCCATCGTGTCGGTCGTTGTTGTTTTGGTGGCATGAAAAGGTAAGTGTGCCAAAGGGATGCAAGTTTTTTGCAAAAAATACTACCCGCAGGGATGGAGATTTTTTGTAAAACCGAAGGCCTGAACTTGTGGCCCCAGGCACACGGATTACCTTTGCCACCAATGAAAACCGCCGACCGATAACAAGCATACTTTAATGCGATGGCCGGAAAAAGAAAATACACAGATAGAAAATGCCAAACGTTTACTCGAAGAATACTCAGCAAACATTAGCGAAACTCCATTCGCCTGGGCGGGCAAAAACAAGTGTAGCGACCGAAATGAAACAAGGTGGAATAAAGCCGCTACTCTTGTGCGGAGTGCTGCAGGCTACTGAATGTAGGGAGCTCTCCCGATTGCAATCGGGGAAACGACTGGAGTGAAGTTGCCGCAGGCGCAGGCCAGTAAAACCGAGACTGTAACAGCGCGGGTAAAAGGCAAGTGCAACACATTAATGAAGCGAAGCGGAATAAGGGGTTGCTTTTGCCGTGGGGAACCAGAAACGGCTGAAGATCGGGAACGAGGAACGAGGGACCATCCTGAAGCGGTTGATGGTGGTGGCAAATAACTGTTGAGATAAAACCTTACTATCCTTTATAAAATTCGTGCCGCCACGATTGAATTTATTCCAGCGGCATGTTCGTTTCATCCCCTAAAAATTTCAGAATTACCGTTCCTACAAATAAACCTAAAATATCGCCACAACTAGTCAGTTTTGAAAAGCTTCGACTGATTTTAAACACCCAAGTAGTTAATTATCACACCTCTTTTTACGCAAAAGAACATTGTCAAAAAAGTCACGCTCGTGCTTTAAATATCCCATTTCAAATGAACATAACTATAAACAAAAATACTAACGCCATGAAAAATAGATCTTTGAAGTTATTTTTAAATGAAGTAGAGGGGCTAGTTGATCAGAAGGAAGAAATCCGGGCGCAGGAAATGGAGAAGTTGATTTTTAAATGGAAAAAGTTGATAGAAAACTCCCGACTGGCAAACAAAAGCCAGGCAGAAGAATACCGGGAATGGTACTATCTCAAGCTATCTATTGAGTGGGTCAAAGACATCCTGGTCATCAAAAAAAAACTCCGTTCCAGATTTGATCGCATTTCTGAATCACTTGATCCGACATATAGAAGTTGAAATTGAATGCACCAAATTCAGGAATGACGAAAAAGTTAATCAGGACAACTTAAACCTAAATGTTTACAAAGATACCCCTCTTTCCTGGACCGCCAGCAAAAGAGCATTACTGGAACTAATCTATGCCTTATACCTCACGATGAGCATCAACCATGGCAAAATTTCATTAAAAGAACTGGTTGGCTTTTTCAGTCACACCTTCCATATTCCCCTTCCCGGTTACCATACTGCACTGAAAAAGATGACTGATCGGACTCCGCAAAAAATTCAGTTGTTGTCCCGCTCCTTTTTCCTCAATGAAGTAGTAATAAAGTTTAACTCAAAATTAGAGCTTCTGGATGAAAATTGACAGGGTACTTACCGGTAAGTATCCCATTTACTTTTTCGACCTGATCCAAATTTGCGGGTACAACTTTTTTAACCCACGAATTATGAACATTGACAGGGACGAATTTGAAAGCTACATGGAACGTATATTGGAACAAATTGACCTGCTCCATAAAAAAGCAGATAGACTAATACCGGATCTGGCAGGTAAAAATACAAAATTGTTTGACAACCAAGACCTTTGCCAGCTCTTGAACGTCAACAAACGGACACTGCAACGGTATCGGTCAAAAGGAGCTTTAAAGTATTTAAGGATTGGTGGCAAGACCTTTTATACCACCGATCAGGTCAATGATTTTATCAGACAAGGCGACTTTTGACATACACTCCTATCTGTTTTGTCCCCTTCCTCCGGATTGCCCGACAATTGTTGGCTTTGCTTTTCCAGCGAAACCTTAATTTTTCGCTCCAATAACGAGAGTTCGGTTTTCAACTTTTTCAGATCGTCTTCTTTTCTCCATTTGCCGTTTACAATTTCTTGCAAAACCGGGATATCCTTTTTCAGCCTTTCGTTTTGCGCCTGTTGATTATCGATCAACTCCGGTATTTTGAGCAAGGCATTCAGGAAATTTAGTGAAGCCAGCTTGGGTGAGTTTGCGATGCGGCCATTGTTGTAAGTATATTTAATACCGCTTTGTCCCTGAACAAAAAACCGGTTGTCGATGAAATTCTCATTGCTGAAAATCGTTTCATCTTTGGACGAAAGCTCTGATTTTACCAGAAGCCGAAACCCGTATAACTCGCCGATCTCCCGGTATTCTCCCTTGGTGTTGACGCTTTTATTTATCTCATTGAGTTTTATTCCAACCATTTCCGATTCTGTTGTATTAAGTCCGTTCAGGCGTATACGGTTTAGAATGTTACCATCTTTATCTTTCGTCATACCTTTGTTGAAAAGATTCCTGTCGGCAGTCAATTCGTCAATTACCGCGTTGTTGTGGCTGATGGAATGCTGCATCTCATTCAGCTTGAAACCCGAAGAACTTTGCGAACGGTAAAAGGCCTTCCGTTCACTTTCCAGGGCGGTGATCTTTTTCTCCAACTTGGCCTTCTCCAACAGTTCGGTATTACCAGATAAAATCGCCACATATTCCGAAAAATTCATGCCCGAATTTTCATCCATTGCACCCTCGTCGATAGTCCGGGTAGCCATGTTGTTGGATTTTAACTGACGTATAAACATTTGTTTGTTGGCCAACAGGTTGAACTTATACGAATCCAGCGACTTCTCCACCGCATAAATAAATGTATCCACTTTGTTCCCTGCAAATACCTTGGCAATCTCGTTCCCTTTTCGGACTGCCCGTCCGTTGCGTTGTTCCAAGTCCGATGGTCGCCAGGGAATATCCAGGTGGTGAATAGCAACCGCTTTTTTCTGAGCGTTTACCCCGGTACCCAGCATATCGGTAGAGCCAAACAAGACCCGTACCTGCCCGGTGTTCATCCCGTTGATAATCTCTTTGCGGGCATGATCGGTTTTGGCTTCCTGGATAAACCGGATTTCATGGGCGGGAATACCGTGATTCTCATGTAGTTTTCGCCTGATCTCGCTGTAAACACTCCATTCTCCTGGCTTGTACGTCCCCAAATCGGAAAATACAAACTGTGTACCTTTTTGTTCCCGGTATTGGCGATAATAACGGGCGATGTTTGCCGCACAATGCGATGCCTTATTATCGACATGGTCTTCGTATTGATGGCTTATCATCCGCATGTCCAGGCTCATTTTCCGGGCATAATCGGTTGCAATGAGCATTTTGGCCCGTTGTTCCTGCTCCGACAATTCGGGGCGCCCCAAAATAGTGGCATCGCCATTCTGGGCAAAAGCCATCAGCTTCTTTATAAAAATCTCCTGATCAGGTGTTGGTGCAATGTGATAAAGCTTTTCGTTCATTTCAGGACGGTCGATGCCTATATCCTTAGCCGTGCGGTAATCGGTTATTTCAGAATAGAAAGCTGCCAGTTCGGGCACTTTTATAAAATACCGGAAACGTTCTTTCTGTACAATCTGGTTGGTCACTGAAAATTCAAAGTCGGCAGTCTTTTTCGTGTAGATGGCCGCCCACGCATCAAAACAATGAATGTCCTGACGCGCCAGGGCTTCGGGGCGCAGGTATTTGAATAAAATGTACAGTTCGGTCAGCGAATTGCTGATGGTTGTTCCCGACAGGAAAGTAGCCCCAAGGTCTTTGCCTTTGTCGGACTGTATGGTGCGGACCGCAAACAGCAGGTTTAATGCGCGCAGGCTGCCCTGCGGGTTGCCCAGACCGGCTACCCGCTCGTGGCGGGTATTGAACATGAGGTTCTTAAACTTATGGCTCTCATCCACAAACAGGTGATCGATGCCCATTTGCCTGAAATCGACAATATCATCCGTGCGCTGTTCGATCTGGAGGGCAATGCCCTGGAGTTTTACTTCCAGGTTGGCCTTGCGCTTGAGCAAACCTTTTAACATGGCCCCGGATACGCTGCCCCCATGCCCTTTGAGCACTTCAAGATTTTCTTCCACACTGTCCAGTTCTTCCTGTACTATTCGCTGCTGCATTTCCGGAGACTGGGGGATTTTCTGAAATTGGTCGTGGGTCAGGATAATGGCATCCCAGTTGTTGTTTTTGATGTCGTGAAAGATTTTCAGACGCTTCTGCGGTGTAAAATCTTCTTTCCCCGGATACAGGATTTTGGCATGGGGATACGCTGTCCGGAAGGTCTCTGCTATTTCGTGCACATTGGCCTTCAGCCCGATAATCATGGGTTTCGCGGCAATATTCAGCCGCTTCATCTCATAGGCAGCGCAACACATAATCAGGGTTTTCCCTGCCCCTACTTCGTGGTCGCAGATGCCACCGTCGTTTTGCTTGAGCATCCATACGGCATCTTTCTGGCTGCGGTACAAATCCATTATTCCCAACCCTTTGAAATCCAGGCCGGGGAATGACTGGTGGCTACCGTCATAAGCCGGACGGACAAAGCAGTTAAATTTATCGTTGTAAAGACCGGACAGGCGTTCTTTAAACTCAGGTGACTGCTGATAAAGCCATTCCGTAAAACCTTCGCGCATCTCGTCAATCTTGCTCCCGGCCATCTGGATCGCTTCATTGTCGGGTACTTTGACCTCCTTGTCATCCACCGTAATGGTCTTGGTAATATTCGGAGTGGTATTGAGCAGCGCATGTTTTAACAGGGTCAGGCCGTTATACGAGCGGCTTTCGCTGCGCACGCAAAACTTATCGTAAATCTGGGCGGTATTTCGGTCTGTTTCTACTGAAAACTCATCCATGTTGGAGAGGTAACTAACCTTAATATTGGCATCGAACAGATACGAAGCATACCTTTCGTAAATTCCTGAAGGGATCCACCGTTCGCCCAGGTTGAAATCCAGTTGTTCAAAAGGTATCCGTTCCGGGACTACCCCCTGTAGAGCTTTATAGGACTCCCGGGCTTCGTGCCCTTCAGGCAAATTATCCTTGTTGTCGTCCAGGTACTTTTTGATTAAACCCGATTTGTACACCACATTTCCGGCCAGAAACTTGTCGGCGGTTTCATAGCTCCCTTCAAGTGGATTATAAAAAATACGCCCGTGTAGCTGCTCTTTCAGTTCCGAAGGTTCAATACCGGTCCGCCTAACCATAAGCTCCAGATCGACAGTCCCTGTCCGGTTCAACGATAAGGCCAGCGCTTCTTCCGGATTGATATTTTCGGTATTATCTGAAACCGAAAAACTAACCGGTGCGTGAAATATATCGGCTTTTTCTGGTTTCCCATCAACGTAACGTTCAAGGGCCAGTACAGCCAGACCCCCTTTGTCCATTTTAATGACACCCAGGTTCTCCAGGGAATTCAAAAAACCATGCTTTTGCACAAAACTGTCATAATAACCGTTCAGGAGTTGCCGGGCCTCAGGGCTTTCCGCTTTTTGTGTTGATTCAAAATGGTAAAGCTGTTCGTAGGAATCGCGTATCCCGATGTAAGAACGGATAATATCCTTTTGTTTCGGGCTTATGTCCAGGGGGTGAAACTCTGCCCCTTTATCGTTTACATTCCGCAAATACCCGACCTGTGAACCGTTAACGGCAACCAGGCTGCCATTGCCATGAAAACGGAACAACTCCCCCTCAAAAGGGCGCGGGTCAAAATTTTCAGTCCGGGGCTTAGCTTTTGGGGTAACCGGGCTGGCTATAAACTGGTCGAACAGGCTGAGCTGTATTCCGGCAGGCTGCGGCTTTACCGCTTGTGGAGGGTTGATTTTTATTTCTTTTCGGGAAGGATTCGAAATTTGCTGTTCCGCTATGACTTCCTCCCGTTCCCGGATTTGTTGCAGGTTCTTAGTTTTGTACTTGTCAAACAGTTCGATGTTCAGGCTTTGGGACAGGTCGGACAGCAGCATTTTCTGCATGTCGCTGGCAATGCCTTTTATGCCGCCCTCATGTTCGTATATCCATGCCGGTTTCCCGTAGGGGTCTGTATCCTTATATCCCCGGGTATGCATGATGCGCTGTATGTTTTGGAAATAATCGTTCACCATGATTCCCGAAGAAAGCGGTCGGCTATGGATAAAAGCTTCTTCCCGGTCTGAAATACGCTCTTTATAACCATTCTTTTGCAGGATGATAAGGTCGCTCCCCACGTCAGTCCCCGCATAATCAGAAAACAGGTTATTTGGCAACCGGATAGCAGACACCAGACTGCATTCGCCCATCAGCCAGTTCCGTACGGGCTGGTTCTTGGGCGCATCCATAACGCCTTGGGAAGTAATAAAAGCCAGAATTCCTCCTTCTCGCAGGTTTTTTACCGTTTTCAGGAAAAAGTAATTGTGAATGGCTCCGGTTGCCATTTTCTCGGCAATTACCGAGGAGGTATGAAATGCCGGGTCGAAAACAGCCACATCGCCAAAAGGGATATTGGAAGCTGCCAGATCAAAGTAATTGCTCCGGCTTTCCCGGATGTTTTCATAGCCTTCCGTATGAATAGTACTGCCGGGGAAAAGGTATTTCAGCATTTTGCCGGTGAGCAAATCTTTTTCATAACCAACTGTTTCATCAATTTTCCCCTGATTGTTAAACACTGAAATAAATTCGCCCATACCCGCCGATGGGTCTAAAAAGCGTCCGGCGGTTACCCCAGAATCTTTCAGCGCTGTCGCCAAAGTATTAACAATTTCCGGGGGCGTGTAAAAAGCGGACAGTACCGAATTTTTCAGGCTGTTGTAATAGTGCCTGTACTGGTCCCTGTCGGTACTGTTTTCGTAGATAACCTTGTGCAGTTCCCTTACCAGCGGGAACAGAGGTAAATCGAATTTCGTCCATCGCAGGGTATCTTCCAGGCTGCCAACGGGGTTTAACACGCACTTCAGCCCTCCAAATCCTGAAAATTTTCGGAGTGTGTCAAGTTCTTCGGCAGAAGGTTGTCTTTTCTCTTTTTCCAGACGGAACAGCGTACGGATGGCTTCCGTGTTGTCAACCAGGTGTTGTCGTTTGTTATAAGCCATACTCCCCGATTTTTCCGGTTAACTCGCTATATAAATTCCGGTACTCCGGCGTATCGGCAAAGTCATCACCTAAACTGAACTTCGCAAAAACAGTTTCGCACAAGGGCAAAAGTTCCAGCGCGTATTGGGATGTTTTTTCTTCACTTACCGTGTCGGAAAATTCTTCGGACAGCACCACAAACAGCATATCGTGTTTCGAAAAATACAGTCCTAGAAATAGCTCAGCAATAGCTACTTGTTCGGCTTCCATGTGTGTTTGTCCGCTTTGAATAGCGCCGCAATAGGCCAGAGTGGCCAGTTCACTGCGCTGGTGGATCAACTGCCGGTTGTTTAGTTTGTCGGGATGGCTTTCTTGCAGAAAGACCATAAGGCGTAACCTGAAATAGGAAAGTTCCATAATCATTCAATTGGATTGTTATCATTTTGGGGAATTGCGCCCGGGAAAGCAGGGTGGTAAAAGGACGTGACCGGTCGGGACCGCAAAAACGTCCTTTTACCTTCCTGCCCGGGACATGCGGGGTTCTTTGGCGGTTGTGAATGAAGGAAAACTGCTGCGTGCCCGGAGGGACTAATCGCAGCAGTTTTGAATGAACAAAAGCCAAAGTACCGCAAAGCATCATTTACAAGGTTTAACGGGAAGATTCAGCGACTTTTTACCGGGAAGAAAATCAAAGCCGGTCTTAAACTCGCCGGTCAATACCAGGCTGGCATTAAACGTGCCTCCTTTTTTATTTTTAAACCCTTTTATCTCCGGGGTTTTACCATTGGTCAGCAACTGGCTGATTTGCATGTCGGTCAGTGATTTGCCACAAACACTTCGAAAAATAGTAAGGCCGCATCCGGTATGGTTGCATTTGGCAACTTCAGAGTAGAAAAACACCTTTCCCGTGCGACATTTCGGACAGGCAATGCCCGGGGTATCGTTTATCACCGTGCCAATTTTGCACAAAAGCAGTTCTTCGGTGATCTGTGTGGTATATTGCCGGATTCCCCGTAAAAATGTTCCGGCATCAAGGCTTCCCTGTTCAATGCGCGCCAGATCGTGTTCCCAGATGCCGGTCATTTCCACATTGGCAATTTTCATATCCCTGACAATGTCATATACGGCCAACCCTTTTTCTGTCGGGACAAGCGATTTTCCCTGCCGAATCATGTATTCCCGGTCAAACAAGGTTTCGATAACAGCGGCACGCGTAGCCGGGGTTCCGATACCCACATCACTTAAACTTTTGCGATACTCTTCGTTTTCCAGTTCTTTACCGGCATTTTCCATGGCCGACAACAAGCTGGCTTCGGTGAGTAAGGGTTTGGGCTTTGTTTGCTTTTTTACAATTTCCAGCCCGCTTACCGGCACAATTTCACCGTCAGAAAAATCGGGCAAGGACGTTTCATCCTTCTCTACCGTATTTAGTACAGCCCTCCATCCTTTAACTTTAATAACCGTACCAACGACTTTCAATTCAATACCGTTACAGTTAAACACAACTGTGCTTACTTCTTTCAGGCAACAGGGCGAAAAAGCTTCCAGCATTCGCCCGGCAATTGCATCGTAAATAAGCTGTTCTTCTTTGTCCAGCCCTTTGGCCGCATTTCCAGTGATAAGCAACGCATGGTGATCAGTTATCTTCTGGTCATTAACACACTGTTTGTTCAGTACGGTCAACGCTTTTGCATAAGCTCCCAGCGAGGAATGGGCATGTAATGACTTGACAACTAACGGAATTTCATTCCAGATATCTTCCGGGATATACCGGCTTCCCGTGCGCGGATAGGTAATCAGCTTGTCTTCGTACAACTTTTGGGCAACAGACAAGGTTTTGGCCGCCGGAAGTCCCCATTTGTTGTTGGCTTCTTTTTGCAGGGTGGTCAAATCATAAAGCAGCGGAGGTTTTTCCTCCCGAAGCTTTGTTTCAATGCTGGTAACAGTTAACTGCCCGGAATCTTTAATAATCTGGAAAACTTGCTTTGCTTTTGTTTCATCATCAAATTGTATGGAAACCGGGACTTTAGCGGCGATACCGCCTTTTTCAAGCTCCACTTCCACAACCCAGTAGGGTGTCGAAACAAAATTTTTATTTTCCAGAAATCGTTTGCATACCATAGCCAGCGTAGGGGTTTGTACCCTGCCAAGGGAAAATAATCCGCCCCCGGCGTTCACGGTGATGGCCTGCGTCGCATTAATCCCCACCAGCCAGTCTGATTCACTGCGGGCTTTGGCTGCCCGATAAAGTTTATCGTATTGGTGCCCGTCTTTCAGGTTATTAAAACCCTCCCGGATGGCTGTATCTGTCAGGCTACTGATCCACAACCTAGAGAATGTTTTCTTACAGCCCAGGTAATTGTAGATATATCTGAAGATAAGCTCTCCTTCACGCCCGGCATCTGTGGCAACGATAATATGGTTGCACCGGTTGAACACCGACTCGATGACATTGAGTTGCTTCAATGCCCCTTTGTCAAACTCGTATGATCTTCCGGTTTTTACCTGCCGGGGCGTTAATATAAATTCTGCCGGTAAAATGGGCAGGTTCTCTTTTCGGAAGCTTTCACAGCCATACTCTTCGGGCATGGCCAGGCCAATCAGGTGACCCAGCGCCCAGGTTACCAGGTAGCCGTTTCCTTCCAGGTAGCCGGGCTGAACTTTGTCAGCCCCGACTATCCTGGCTATCTCCCTGGCCACGCTTGGTTTTTCTGCTAATATTGCCTTCATATACACACTTTTTTGGTTGTTGTACTTTTATTCGCTGACAGCTTTTTTCTACTTTACATTTTCACCCCTCTTGATTTCTGCCGGGTTTCTGCCTCTTCCTGCTGCCTTTCATTGGGCTGTGTTTGTCCCGGTTTCAGTGGCTCGTTGATGTTTTTGGTCGCTTCATTGGTTTTGCCCTGCGAGTTGACAGCCTGTTGCGTTTGGTGGGCGTTGTCGGGCGTTTTCTCCTGTGCCTTGTCCGGGTTCCACTTAAAAAAGTCAAGCTTACCCTTTTCCGGGTTTGCCTTGATATAGGCATTGTATTTTTCGCCTTTGGTATCGGTCAGCCCTTCCACATAAATGGTTTTTTCTGCTTTCAGGTCGGCTTGTTGCTGTTCCGATAGATTGACCCCACCCAGTTTCGATGGGATTTGCAAACTGTTTTGCTGGCTTTGAGCGTGTTCATTAAAGATGAACTCCAGACCTTTCCGATCAGCATTCACTTGTAAATGTGCCGAAAAAGCCTTGCCATTCCGGTTGGTCATGTTTTCCACCCAAACAGCTTTTCCCTCCTGCAACTCTTGCCTTTGCCGGTCATCCAGGGTCACCCCTTTAATTTCGTCGGGTATTTTTACCTTATCGGCGCGCAGGGCGATCACCTCATTGGTCAGCTTATCGATGCTCACATAAACCGGCAGGACGGAACCGTCGCTTTTTTGCAGGTCGAGTACTTTACCCAGATTGCCGGTTTCCCAGAGCGTTTTCTTTTCATCGTCGGTGAATTTATGGCCGTAAAACGGCTTGTCCAGTTCGGGCTGGGCCCTTACCCCGTGAACCGAAACGGTCAGCTTGTCATCGTCCCCCTTGCGGAATGCCAGTCTGGCCTGTGTGTCAATGCTTACCCCGTCCAACTCCATTTTTACAGGCAGTAAAGGCGTTTTTCCGTAGTTCAACATGGTTTCCAGGCAGTTCTTTTCTTTCAGCATTTCTTTACTGATGCCTAACTTGCCCAGGTTGTTCCAGTCCACTTCATGTTCTGCAATTGCAGTTTGTTTTTCTTTAGTGTCGTTTGGTGTTTTCATAGCTGTCTCTGCGTTTTGTTGTTTATTCTGTTTATTTAGATAATCTTCAGGTTTTAGCCGGTAGGCGTCCAGTAAATCCCTGCCCGATTCGTACCCGTTTTTGATGATGTCGCCAATTACAGTGGCCATTTGCTCAACGCCGTCGGCAGGTAGTTTGAAGAAGGTGAATTGCGTAGGATTTTTGCACTGGCGCATAAAATTGGAAAAGAAGTTTTCCAGCGCATTTCCATGTTTGTCGATTTGCAGGAAATCGGGGTTGTTCTTCTCCCACGGCGGAACCGTTTGGGGATTCCCGTTGTGATCAAAACCGCCGGTGGCTGCTTTAACCGTTGGTTTGCCTTTTTCTTTTTCTTCGACAACCAGTAAGGTCTCGGATGCTAAATTTTTGTCCATAACTCGCACATTTAAAATGAATAATGTACCGAAGTTATGTCATTGGCATATTGTCTGTTAGTCAATTGTAGCGCATGTCCGGGTAAAGGCAGGGTTTGTCTGCATGATGGTGCCGAAGCGAAAAAAAAACAGACCGGGTTTCAAATAAAATTATTCGCGAAAATTAAAGCGTTGCGGGCTGGCAAAAGGCAAGTGTGGCCCGGAAAGGAAATAAAGCAGAGGGCTTGGAGTGGAATGGAGCCTGCATCCGTTTTTTATGTGTTGGAAATCGGGCAGGATAAAAACGGGCGGGCGAAATGGAATTTGGTAGGGAACTGCGTAATGAAACTGAACCGGGCTTCTCTTGCCCAGCGGTACAACCCGGCTTATAAGCTGAACGAGCTGACCTGAGCGACCGGTTCCGGTGAGGCATGAACGGGATTAGGGAGCGGGTAAAGCGAAGTGAAGCGAATGTGCTGGGGCACCGGCATTTCCTAATCATGCGAATCAAGGTTGAAAAACAAGTAAAAAGAAACCTGTTTTTGAAGCTTTGTCAAACTACAACCTTATCATTTGCGGCAGCAAACAACAATTTTGAGTTGGCCATTGCAGTAGCCATCGCCATTTTTGGGATCAATTCAGGTGAAGTCTTTGCTAGAGTTATTGGTCTGTTGGTAGAAGTTCCGGTCATGATTGGTCTGGAGAATGTGGCGTTCTGGTTCAGGAAAAAATTCTTCAGTTAATAGATGCAGCATCCATGAAAATCGGGTTTCCCTATTTTAAATATAAATATCAAAGCAAATCGGAAGAAGCCAAACAGGAAAAATCGGAAGGAAAACCACAAGGAGTAAAACAAAGAGTCAGCTAATTAAGAAGCGGCCTTCGATTTCAAACAGGAAGTGAAATTCATAACAGGTTTTCCTTTTTTTTGTCAAAAAGCGAGTCAAGAAAGAGGCTGAACTCCTTTTAGACAGCCTCTATTTGATAATTTTTGAAAATTACATTTTTTACCTGAGATATAGTATTCAATAAAAATATTGAATACTTGAATGGTTTTCATATATTCGCCGAATCATTTTAATACAATTCAAATGAAAGGTCGAGAATTTAAAGATGCCATGTATCATGGTCTTGCTAAAATGCTAAAAGCCATCTCTAATCCATCCCGTTTGGAAATCATTGAAATGCTCTCTCAAGGCGAAAAAAGCGTTGAAGGCATCGTTCAATCCACCAACCTTACTATTGCTAATGCCTCACAACATTTGCAGGTGTTGAAAAGCAACAACATCGTAAAAGCCCGAAAGGAAAAGCAGTATGTGTTTTATTCCTTGATCAACGATGATTTTTTATCGGTATACCAGCATGTAATTCGATATGGCACAAAGGAAATTGCAGAACTCGAAAAGGTAATGAATCGCCAGAGGGAAGACAATAATGCGCAAAACGCGGTAAGCCTCGGTGAACTGGGACAAATGATTGAAGCCGATAATGTGTTGCTACTGGATGTTCGCCCATCTGTTGAATACGAATTCGGGCACATCACCGGGGCTATTTCAATTCCAATGAATGAACTAATGATCAACCTGAAAAGTATCGCCAAAGACAAAGAGATAATCGCTTATTGCCGTGGCCCGTTTTGTGTTCTGGCCGATGAAGCCGTAAAACTTCTGAAAGAACAGGGATATCAGGTTCGACGATTGGATGAAGGTTATCCGGAGTGGAAAATAAGACAACTGGGGGGCAATTAAAATGAAACGCCCAATTTATCTCGACTATAACGCCACGACTCCTGTTGATCCGGAAGTTGTAACAGAAATGCTACCTTACCTGCAAATCCACTATGGAAATCCTTCCAGCTCCTATTCTATCGGGCGAAGCAACAAAGAAGCCGTTGAAAAAGCACGGGTTCAGGTTGCCCGATTGATCAACTGCCAGCCCGATGAAATCTGTTTTACCAGTTGTGCCACCGAATCGAACAACCTGGCCATTAAAGGAATTGCATGGGCAAACAAAGACAAAGGGCGGCACATTATTACTTCGGAAATCGAACATCCGGCAGTGACCGAGGTTTGCAAATACCTGAGTTCGCAAGGGTTTGAGATCACTTATGTTCCGGTTGACAAGCATGGCAGGGTTAATCCTGACCAAATAAAAGACGCTATTCGACCGGATACAATCCTGATTACCATTATGCACGCCAACAATGAGGTTGGGACGATTCAGCCCATTCAGGAAATCGGGGCAATTGCCCGGCAAAACAATATTGTTTTTCATACCGACGCGTCTCAATCGGTCGGAAAAATTGAGACTGATGTCGATAATCTTGGGGTTGACCTGCTAACCATAGCCGGACATAAATTGTATGCGCCCAAAGGTATCGGCGCGCTGTATATCCGGAAGGGAACGCGGATTGAAAACCTGATACATGGCGCAAATCAGGAAAAAGGCATCCGTCCGGGAACAGAGAACGTTATTCACACGGTCGCACTTGGGAAAGCCTGCGAAGTGGCATTGCGCGATTTCAAACAGAACCGGCACAACATACAGTTTTCGCGCGACAGGCTTCTCAACGGTTTGGTTTCCCAACTTGGCAATCAGGTTCATGTAAACGTCGATCTCGAAAATTGCCTGCCCAACACATTGAGTGTGGCTTTCGAAAACATCAGTGCACACGCTTTAGCCTCTTTCATCAGCAACGATGTTTTGATTTCAACCGGCTCTGCTTGTCATTCCGGAGAAACAACCATTTCTTCAGTACTTCAGGCGATGAACCTCGATTTTAGGACAGCGGCGGCAACAGTGCGGATTTCAACCGGGAAAAATACAACAGCGGAAGAAATTGATTTTGCCGTCGAAGCGCTTGTCAATGCTGTTAAAAAACTCACATAATAATTTAAATCAACAATCTATGAAGAAACAATTTGTCTTTCTGGTAATCCTGACAATCGTATTTACCGGCAGTATTTATGCAAAATCGTCCAAAGAGCCAAAAGAGCAACCCACCACTATCGGCATGGTCATCTACTCCAACGACACCGAAACGGTATGGAATGCTTTGCGTTTGGCCAATTATTCTAAAAACCAGGGCGATACGGTAAAGATATTTTTGCTTGGCAAAGGTGTCGAACTGGATAGTATGGTAAAAACAAATACTGATCTGAAAGAGCAAGCCGATAAGTTTTTGGACAACGGTGGTAGTATTCTCGGTTGCGGGACCTGCCTGCAAAGTCGAAAAAACAATGAGCCGGAAGTTTGCAAATACTCATCGCTTGCCGATTTGTACAGACTGATCCGGAAAAACAAAATTGTATTAACATTTTAAATAGAACTGCAATGAAAATTGGAATTATCCTTGAAACCAAAGAGTTTGAAAAGGCTTGGAATGCTTTCCGCTTTGCCGTAACAGCAAAAAAAACCGGTCACGAAGTGAAACTCTTTTTGATGGGCGAAGCTGTTGAATGCGAAGGTTTGACCCACGAAAAGTACAATGTTGACGAACAATTGAAGAAATTCGTAGAAATAGATGGTGAAATTTTGGCCTGTGGCACTTGTTTAAAATCTAGGCATCTGGACAGCACCGAAGCTTGCCCAATCTCAACCATGGTTGATTGTGTGGAATTGGTGGTTTGGGCCGATAAAACAGTAACGTTCTAAAAATAGAAAATCATGCAAAACAATGAAATGATAGAAATGGTCATGCACCAAACGAATAGTAGCTTGACTGCGGATCAAATTGCTGGTCAGGTTGAAACTGAATGTCAGAAATACAATCTGGCCTTGCTCCAAACATACAACTATCACGAGATCGTTGAAGCGAAAGGCTTTCCCATTCAACGGAAAGTGTTTGTTTACAACATTTGCCAGGCAAAAACAGCATCGATGATGCTCACAACAAATCCTGAGTTTTCAACATTCATGCCCTGTACCTTATCGGTGTATGAAGCTGGCGACAAAACTGTTCTTTCAACAATGAACATGGAAATGGTGCTGGAAGCTGTTAAATCGAATGAGGAATTGTATAATCAGGCATCTAATCTTTTTAAGCTATTCAAACAAATGATGGATGAATTGGCTGCCGGGAAATAGATTGATGGAATCATAAAAACCGGAAGCCGTTTCATTTTACTTTGAAACGGCTTTTTGCTTAAATTGCAAAAAAAATCAGATACCCTTCATCTCTGATCTTCACCTTAATAATTACATAGAAAGATGAATGTTTATACTTTACTGATACTGTTGCTGATAGGTCTGTTGTCCGGAGCGGTTGGCGGAATACTGGGATTAAGTGGTGGAGTGATTCTGATCCCTTCACTGATCTATTTTGTTGGCCTTAGCCAGCATGAAGCAATTGGAACAAGTCTGGCAGTCATGCTACCTCCAATAGGATTGTTTGCTGCTTTCAATTATTACAAAGCAGGTCAGGTAAATATAAAATATGCACTAATACTTGCCGTCGCTTTTATGATTGGCAGTTATTTTACTTCAAAGATTGCAATCAATCTCCCAGAGAATACAATAAGAAAAATGTTCAGTATTCTCCTGATGATAATTGCATTGAAAATGTTTTTTCAAGGTCATTAAAAGAACTACAATGAACGATAATTCAGATAAAAAACTTGAAATCCGTAACATCAAACCAACTGCTATGCGCGAGTTGGTTTTGAAGGTTTTAAGCGAACAAAATTCAGCTATAAGTTTACCCGAATTAGAACAAAAATTTGAAAAAGCGGACAAAGTTACCTTGTACCGTACACTTAAAACTTTTGAGGAAAATAAGCTCATTCATAGTATTGATGATGGTACGGGTGCCATAAAATATGCTTTGTGCCGTGAATCCTGTCAGTGCCATCCGGAAGACCTTCATGTTCATTTTTATTGCACCAAATGCAAACAAACCTATTGCCTGAACGACATTCCTGTTCCTTCGGTAAATCTGCCTGTTTATTTTACCCTCGAAAATATTAACATGGTAGTGAAAGGTATTTGTTCAAATTGTCCTAAATAACTTTGCAACTTGGTTGCATCAACTTTTTTCTATCTTTGGCGTTAAATATCACAGATGAAACTTTTTGCATACATATTATCGTTTATCGTTTTGGCTCTCACGGCAGTTCCCTGCGTTGATGTGCCAAAGGATAATACATTGCAAAAGATTGAATTATCAAGGGATACAGCAGGAAATCATCAGGTTGATTTCGACCATTGTTCCCCATTTTGCACCTGTAATTGTTGCCAGACAAGTTTCAATATCTCCGAAATTACAACTGCATCCTCAATTGTTGAGTTTCAAATATGTTATAAGGAATATTCTCCAAGCTTCCAAAGCCTTGAATCATTTGACTTTTTAATTCCTCCCATAGCTTAATTTTTTCTTACTTTTTTATTTCGCCTGATAGAAATGTCAGGATTTTGTTTATGTTTTAAATTCATCTAAAATGAATAAAAGGAAACTAACAAAGAAGGAATTGCAGGAAAGGCAAATTATTGAAGATAAAAAATTCAATAGAACAATGCTGATCAGTTTTAGCCTACTTATAGTGCTAACAATTTCGATTCTAACATTTTATACTTATTGGTGCGATACCAAATACGCCTATCGGCAATATGCTTTATATGGCAAGGAAATTCCACTTGACTTAGTTTGCATGAATGGGAACAATTTACAAATTCATGAAAGCTCAAAAGAAAGTTATCAAGGTAAAACTTACTACTTCTGTAGCCAAGACTGCTATAACCATTTTGTGAACCACTTTCGACAGGATGCATTTGTTCCTGATTCATTTTCAGGAGATACAATTTGTAAAGCTGATGCTTTAATTGGATTAAAAAATCGGGGAGAACCTCAGGTTGTTTATTTCAAAAACAAAAAAACATTCAATCAATATTATGAGGCAAGAAGATAAATTATAGTTTGTGAAAAAAAGAAAAAGAATCCAACTTAAGGAAGTAATAAAATGGTTTTTCATTATTCTGGCCTGTTTGATCCTCGTTTTAGGCATCATTGCCAGAATTTATCACTTCTTCACGGTGCATGTAAAATAAATTTAAATAATATACTATGATAGATAAAATAATAGCTTATTCTATAAAGAATAAATTCATCGTAAGCCTGATCCTTTTTGCCCTGGTCGGAGCTGGCGTTTATTCTTTAAAGACAATTAACCTCGATTCGGTTCCGGATATTACCAACAACCAGGTGCAGGTAATTACAATTTCTCAGAATTTATCCACGGTAGATATCGAACAATTTGTTACCTATCCGGTAGAGCTGGCTATGGCTAATTTACCGGGAGTTACCGAGTTACGATCAGTGTCGCGCTTTGGATTATCGGTAGTTACAATTGTTTTTAAAGATAACATGGGTACTTATCTGCCAAGGCAGGTTGTCCAGGAGAAACTTAACGCCGTAAAAGACCAGATCCCTGCCCAGTTTGGCGAACCTTTTATGGGGCCTATTACAACAGGCCTGGGGGAGATTTTCCAATACACGATAAAACCTAAACAAGGTTATGATACCACTTATACTCCAATGGAATTACGTACTATTCAGGACTGGATTGTAAAACGGCAAATGGCTTTGATCCCGGGTGTTGTAGAAGTTAACTCGTTTGGGGGGAACATCAAACAATACGAAATTGCCCTGAACCCTGATAAACTTAATGCCATGAGTGTTTCAATTAGCGAAGTTTTTGAAGCGTTGGAGAACAACAATGTCAATACCGGCGGGGCATATATCGAAAAGGGCCACATGGCCAATTTTATCAGGGGCGAAGGTTTGGCCAGGTCGTTGGACGATATTAAAAACATCGTGGTAAAAAACGAAAACGGGATACCAGTTCTAATTGGCGATGTGGCTGAGGAAGTTCATTTTGGCAGCCAGGTGCGTTATGGAGCTTTCACGCAGGAAGGCCACGAAGCCGTTGGCGGTATGATCCTGATGCTGAAAGGTGAAAACTCAAACAAAGTGATACAAAGCGTAAAAGCCCGTATTGACGAAGTACAAAAGACTTTACCTCAAGGCCTTGAAATAGTTCCTTTTCTCGACCGTTCCGATTTAATTCAGAGGACGACAAGTACCGTCAGTAAAAACCTGATGGAAGGCGCCCTTATCGTTATTTTTGTACTGGTTATTTTGTTGGGAAGTTTACGTGGGGGGCTGGTTACCGCTTCGGTTATCCCGCTTTCCCTCTTATTCGCTTTTATTTTAATGAAGGTCTTTAACGTGTGGGCGAACCTGATGAGCCTTGGGGCAATTGACTTTGGAATCATCGTTGACGGGGCAGTAATCATAGTTGAAGGGACTGTCCATGAAATTGAGAAAAGGATAAAAGCCGGAAAAAGTAAATTTGATCAAAACCAAATGGATGAGCTTACTTACCATGCCTCAAGTACCATGATGAATTCTGCCTTTTTTGGCCAGTTAATTATACTGATCGTTTTTGCGCCAATACTTTTTCTTACCGGTGTTGAAGGTAAGATGTTCCAGCCAATGGCCTACACGTTCGGGTTTGCAGTCCTTGGAGCTATATTACTCTGCCTGACCTATGTTCCAATGATTTCGTCAATCGTAATGAAGCCAACGAAAAACAAAAACAGTTGGTTTGCCCGTTTTGAAAACTTCCTGGAAAAAATCAGCGGCAAGTTACTGAACAGAATCCATGCTGCCTATAAACCGGTTCTTCGCATAGCGCTAAAACGGAAAATGGTCACCCTCGTTATTGCATTGGCAATATTGGGGAGCGCTGTTTTTGTATTTACCCGTATGGGGGGCGAATTTATCCCGAGCCTTGATGAAGGGGATATAGCAATGCAAGCTTTCCTTCGCCCGGGAAGTTCTTTGACAGAAACCATTGACCGGGAAAAGGAAATAGAGAAAATTATTATGGCAAATTTTCCGGAAGTTAAAACGGTCGCTGCCCGAATTGGGGTTGCCGATATCCCAACCGACCCAATGGGTTTTGATTTTACCGATAGCTTCATCATTTTAGAGAAGGATAAAAGCAAATGGGTGTCTGCATCAACAAAAGAAGAACTGATAGAAAAAATCAGGGAAAAACTGGCCCATCTTCCAGGCCTCAATTTTACATTCAGCCAGCCTGTAGAATTACGCTTCAATGAGCTTTTAACGGGGGTAAGGGAAGATGTGGCCGTGAAGTTGTTTGGGGAAGACCTGGATATTCTCTCTGAAAAAGGGGAGAAAATAGAGGAGATAATAAAAACAGTGCCTGGTGCGGAAGACGTAACCCTTGAAAGGACAGCAGGCTTACCACAAATGACCGTACAATATAACCGGGGGAAAATAGCCCAATACGGGTTGGATATTGCCAAACTCAACAGGTATGTCAGCGCTGCTTTTGCAGGCAGTAGCGCTGGGGTAATCTTTGAAGGGGAAAGACGTTTCGATATGGTTATCCGGCTCGATGAAAAGCACCGGAAAAGCATTGAAGACTTACGGAATTTGTATGTTGACCTGCCTAATGGCAAACAAGTGCCTATAAAAGAAGTTGCCGAAATAGATTTCCAGCCAGGGGCAATGCAAATTTCAAGGGAAGGCACTTTCCGCAGAATTTATGTAGGGGTCAATGTCCGGGGAAGGGACGTTGAATCGGTAGTGAATGAAATCCAGCAAAAATTGGATAAACAACTCAGTTTGCCTGCCGGTTATTACATCACTTACGGTGGCGAGTTTGAAAACCTCCAACGGGCAAAAAACCGGCTGTCAATCGTATTGCCTATTGCACTGGCCTTGATTTTTATCCTATTATACTTTGCCTTGCACTCGTTCCCGCAAACAGTGATGATATACATGGCTGTTCCACTGGCTGCTATTGGGGGCATATTTTCCCTGTGGCTAAGGGGGATGCCATTTAGTATATCAGCGGGTGTAGGGTTTATCGTACTTTTCGGGGTTGCCGTATTGAACGGGTTGGTTCTCATCAGCCGTTTCAATTCGCTTAAAACTGAAGGTATCAATGATTTGATGGAACGGATTTCCATCGGGACACAGGAAAGGTTAAGGCCGATATTACTTACCGCAACTGCTGCAATGTTGGGGTTTTTACCAATGGCTATTTCAGGTTCAGCCGGTGCGGAAGTACAACGCCCGTTGGCAACGGTTGTAATTGGGGGGCTTTTCAGCGCCACCTTCCTTACTTTGGTAGTTATTCCGGTTTTGTATGCATTGGTTGAATCATTTACTGAAAGAAGAAGGGCGCGTCGTATGATGATCACAACAGACACAACGCTGATGGTTGTCTTGTTTTTAAGTATGGGCTTTTCACTCGTTGCCACAACAACACAGGCCCAAGAAAAGGATTCATTAACTCAAATGTCGCTTACGAACGCAATCAGCCGGGCTAAAACTAACTTTCCGGCAATAAAAGCGGCCCAAATGGAGATAAAGAACCAGGAAGCCTTGAAAAAAACGGCCTGGGATATCGGAAATACAGAGTTTTCAACAGGAGCTGAAGAACTTGGCAACAACACGGGGAATGGGATCTATAATATTATTGCTGTGAGGCAGGAACTTGATATTTTAAGTATCGGGGCTAAATCAAGTGTGCAAGCCAAGCAGGTAGCCCTTTCGCAAACAGCGCTTAGCCTGACAGAATTAGAAGTAATACGTGAAGTAAAGCTTGCGTGGGGTAATGCGTATAGCGCGAAAAAGCAATATCAGCTTTATTTGCAGCTTGACTCGGTTTTCAAAGATTTTGAACGGGCTGCAAAGATTCGCTACGAGACCCAGGCCACATCAAGGCTTGAATACCTGTCGGCTTCCAATCAGGCCAAACAAATCATTATTCAGAAGGAAAAATCGAACCGGGATTATCTTATTGCCCTGCAAAAACTAAATCTTTGGTTTGCCAGCGATACACTCTTTACGGTTGATGATAGTTCCATAAACGAAATCGGCACGATGCCATTTTTATCTCCGGATGCCATAAAACAACATCCGTATTTGCAATTTTACGGGCAGAAAATACAATTGGCCGATGCAAGGATTAAACTGGCGAAGTCGGGTTACCTGCCCAAATTTACCGCCGAATACGGAAGCCAGAAAATAGGCAATCAAACAGGGTTTTACAAATACCAGTTCGGATTAAGCATTCCATTGGTTTTCGCTTCGCAATCAGGTAAAACCCAATCGGCAAAAATAGAAAGCAGTATTGCCAGGGAAAATTTCCACCAAAAAGAATTGGAAATCAGCGCCACGTACAGAAGCTTGTTTGAAGAGTATCAAAAATGGCTGTCCTCCACGGAATATTACCGTAATGTGGCGTTACCCGTCGCCAAAGAGCAAAAACATGGGGCAATCATAGCCTATCGGGAGGGGGCAATCGATTATGTCACTTTCCTCCAGAATATGAAGGATGCCATGCAAATTGAATTTGATTATCTGGATGCGAATGCCAGCTACCTCGATTCGCGTTTCAAAATTGAATATTTTATAAACGTTTCAAAATAAGAACAATGAAAATAGAAATAGTAAAACCATCATTCATTACGATGAAAACAGTGATCATGGCAGGTATGCTCATCCTTGCCCTTTCCTCCTGTAACCAAAAACCGCCAGCGAACGCTGAACAAGAAAAATCGGAGGAGAGCTCAGAGGGCGGTTTAACGGCCGTTGTGTTGACAGCACAACAATTTACCGCGCTAGGGATGAAGGCGGATACCTTGTCTAAACGTAATTTTTCAAGCGTGGTTGTGGCCAATGGTGAGCTTGAGGTATTGCCCCAAAATGAAGCTTCTGTTACAGCAGTTATTGGTGCAAATATCACTTCAATCGAAGTTTTTGAAGGCAAGAAAGTCAGTCAAGGGCAGGTGCTGGCCTATTTGAGCCATCCCGACCTGTTAAATTTGCAGACCCGGTATTTAAATGCGTGGAACCAGTTGCAATACTCCGAAAAAGAATACCAAAGACAAAAACGGCTTTACGAAGAGCAGGTTGGTTCGGGAAAAGATTTTCAAAAAACCCAATCAGATTTCCTCTCGCTTAAAGGTGAAGTGAAAAACCTTGAAGCCCAATTGAAATTATTGAAGCTCGACATGGAGAAAATAAAACAGGGAAATATTGTTGAACAAGTTCCTGTTATCAGCCCTATCAATGGGTTCATTGAAAAAGTGAACGTGAAGACCGGGCAATTTGCAGAACCACAGATGCAATTGTTTGAAGTCATCAACAACGACCATATCCACGCTGACTTAATGGTTTTCGAGAAAGATATTTACAAAGTAAAAGAAGGCCAAAATGTGACTTTTTCAATTGAGTCCCTTCCCGGTGCAATACTGTCGGCCAAAATCTTTGCCGTGGGCAAATCCTTCGAACAGAATCCAAAAGCAGTGCATGTCCATGCAGAAATTGAAAACAAAAAAGGCCTCCTGATATCGGGCATGTATATTACCGGGAGAATTGCCACGGGTGAAGATTATGCCTTTGCACTCCCCGAAGGGGCCATTGTAAACGCTGACGGGAAACAGGTTATTTTTATTGCAGAACAGGATAAAGACAATTGGAAATTTGAACCGGTTGAGATTGTAACCGGACAGCAAGAGGACGGTTTTGTCGAAATAAAATTGCTTTCACCATTGAAAAAAGGTTCGCTGGTGGCCATGAACAACGCCTATTACCTGCTATCGGAAATGAAAAAAAGCGAAACAGGCGAAGAATAGCATGAATAAAATGCAAAGCAATTCAATACTATGTATAACGAAAAAAATAATTTAACATGAAAGCAATAAAAGCATTTGTTAAGCCTTTCAAGGTAAACGATATATTTCAGAACTTACTCGAAGCCGGTTTCCCTAATTTAACCGTTTCAATGGCAGAAGGAACAGGAAACCTTGAAAGTGCTGATACTTCGGTATCAACCCGCTTCTCAATTACCGAAAGCCAGGTCGCTAAAATTGAAATTGTCTGCAATAAGAACGATGTGGATAAAATAGTTAAGATCATATCGGAACAAGGCCGTACAGGCAATCACGGCGATGGGCTTATTTATATTTCAAATGTTGAAAAAGCATTCCGCGTAAAAACGGGTGAAGGAATCATACTGGATCAAAAGGTTTAGATCCCATGGACAGTATTCTTGAAATGCGCAAGATAGCAATTGCCAAAGGAGGAAAATGTTTATCTCCATATTATACAAATAGTAAGGTGAAACTTCTTTGGCAATGCAATTGTGGCCATCAATGGCTTGCAACACCTTTTAGCATTAAAGTCAGGAATAGTTGGTGTCCTGTTTGTGCGGGCAACCAAGCTTTTGGGATGGATACCATGCATAAGTTAGCAGAAGAGAATGAGGGTAAATGCCTCTCTGCTACATATGGGAATTGTAAAACAAAAATGCTATGGCAATGCCGGAACGGACATCAGTTTCAATCAACACCCGACAATATCAAGCGGGGAAAGTGGTGTCCCTATTGCCGCGTTGCCACAGTTAAATGATTAAATCAGAATTGGTGGGGAATATAAAATCCCCACCAATTCCTACCTTTTTTATCAAATAATGTTTTCATCATGAAAAGATATTTCAATAATTTATTTGGTTGGCAAGCAGTAGGAGGCGGACTATTTCTTCTTATTGTCTCACCACTTATGCTTGCAGTTTATCAATACGAATTCTCTGACCATCAAATTTCGCTTCAACAAAATTTATCCGGCATTTACAAAGTACTCTTGCCACCCAGGGATATTAATATTTTTCTCCTGAATGTGGCTATTTCTGTAGTTGGGGTAATTGCAGGTACAATGCTATACCGGTATAAGAAAAGAAAACCGATAAAAAGACTTACAGCTTCACAACTGCTTGATTTAATCGAAAAAGGTGAAAACGAACAGGTGGAATTTAAGTCTTCACTCAGGTACGATTACAGGCAGATAAAAACGAACAAAAATCTGGAAGATGTAATATTGAAATCAATAGCAGGATTTTTAAATGGCAACGGTGGAATTCTTTTAATTGGAGTAAATGCTGACGGTGAGATTTTAGGCATTACAAATGACTTCTGGTCATTGAAAATAAAAACGAAAGATGGTTTTGAACAAAGGCTAATGCTCATAATATCAAACGCCTTCGGAAAAGACATTTGCAGTAAAATACATGTTGCCTTCCATGAAATCGAGAATAAGGAGATATGCTCCCTATTGATCGAAAGGTCAAAACGGCCTGTTTACGTTAAAGATAATAATCAAACTATTTTTTTCTTACGGACAGGGAAAGTGACCAATCCTCTTACAACAAGTGAAACTGTTGAATATTTAGAATCAAAAAACACTTGATAGGGACTTAGAATTACAAATCACTTAAAAATTAAGATCATGAAAAAAATACAATTTGTTTATTTGATAGTGGCAATAGCTGTTTTACTAAGTAGTTGTGCAGTTATTCGTCCGGGCGAAGTAGCGTTAAAAGTAAAGTATGGTAAAATTAAACCTGAGATTATGACACCTGGGATATATGCCCGAGGTATTTTTGGAACCAGAATTGAGCGTTTTGATACCCGAGTTATCGAATATTCAAAAAAACTTGGATTTCATAGTAGGGAAGGTATAGAAGTAACTTCTGAATTGACCCTGCTTTACCATTTAGTACCTGATTCTGTGCAAAGCATTTATAAGAAATTTAATGGCTATTACCAGAATACCCTTATAGTTAATAACCTCATTACCGCATTGCGGCAGGAGGGACTTAACCACAACGCCATCGAACTTATTACTCAGCGTGCCGAGATTGAAAATTCCATTAAGGAAAAGCTCATCACAACTATTGGCAGGTATGGCTTTTCAGTTGATTTGATACTTATTAAAGAGATTGACTTGCCAGATGAAATAACCAGGACGATACAGTCAAAATTAACTGCTGAACAGGTTTCTAAAAAAACAGAGATCGATTTAGACATTCAAAGGAAGAACCTTAATTACCAGATTGAAAAGGAGAAGATGGAAGCAGAGTTGGAGGTTGCTAAACAGCGAATAGCACTTGACTTTGTCATTGAAAAACAAAAGAAAGAATCAGAGCGGCTATTGATTGAATCTGAAGCAATAAAAAAATCTCAGGACATTTTGAATTCATCGCTCACCGATAAACTAATTCAGTTTAAAGCGCTTGATATTACAAAGGATCTGGTGAAGTCTCCAAATGCTAAAATCATTATAACTGACGGAAAATCTCCGGTGATACTGAATGATAAATAAAAAGATGCAAATAGAATCCGGTAGTGAAAACATGATTTAAAACCTTGGGGTATTTAAAATTGCGCACTATTTCTTTTTCAAGTATAAATTAGGGTTTGATTTGATTATCTGGTGCAAAACTTTAGATACCCCATTAACTAACAATTTAATAACGAAATAATTAACAACAAAAATTGATTGTATGAAAAAGTCAGTATTTCTCTTTTCTCTTCTTAATTTTATTTTTTTGGGGTTATTTGCCCAAAATATCTCCAATATAAAAAATGATTCAATAATATTTGAGAAAATCGTTCATGATTACGGAACAATTATTCAAGGAAGCGATGGCAATTGTGAGTTTAAATTTACGAATAAAGGAAAAGGACCTTTAATTCTAAACAATGTGAAAACATCCTGTGGTTGTACGGTACCTGAATGGCCAAGTGCACCAATTCCTCCGGAGAAAACTGGTAACATCAAAGTTAAATATGATACAAACAGATTAGGCACTTTTTCTAAAACTATTACAGTGAGCTCCAATGCTAAAAACTCACTGGTAACCCTTACAATTAAAGGAAATATAATAGCCAAGCCGTAATAGCCTATAAGGAAAAGAATTAAGTTAAAATCTAAACAATAGGGGATTTTAGAATTTCATTTCTACATGGAACTTTTTTTGGTTTTAGTTGTTTGCGCGAATCATAATTCTAATCCCCTATTCTAAAATATATTGCATAAATGAAAATTTAAGTTAAAAACAATTACTACAATAAATAAACCGGGGAACATGAAAAAATACACATTAAAAAATCTGGATTGCGCTTCGTGTGCTGCAAAGATTGAAGATAACCTGACGAAACTCGGTGAAGTAAAATTCGTAACTGTGAATTTTGCGAATGCCACCATGAGCATTGATACCAACAACATAGAAAAGGTTAAAGCCCGAATAAAAGAGATAGAGCCGGAGGTTGAAGTAGAAGACATTGATAAAGAGAAAACAATAGTTTCAACAAGCGAACTTATTGAAAATAAATGGACAATAATAAAAGCTGCTGCTGGCCTGGCCCTACTGCTTATCGGATTGACATTTGAAGAAAAGCTCCACAACACCCCTTATGAAATGGCGGAATATGCTGTATATATTACTGCCTACCTCATTGTGGGTTGGAAAGTGATAGCTTCGGCAGTAAAGAATATCATCAGGGGACAATTCTTTGACGAGCAATTTTTAATGTCCATTGCAACACTCGGTGCTTTTGCTATTCATCAAATGCCCGAAGCTGTAGCGGTTATGCTATTTTATGTAACTGGTGAATTGTTTCAGGACATTGCTGTTGGTCGTTCCCGAAAATCAATCAAATCGTTACTCGAAATCAAGCCCGATTATGCCAATCTGAAGTCGGGCACGGAAATACAAAAAGTTTCCCCCGAAGAGGTTAAAGTTGGTGATACTATCATTGTGAAGGCAGGTGAGAAAGTTCCACTCGACGGAATAATACTTGAAGGCACGTCGTTTGTTGACACCGCTGCACTAACTGGCGAAAGTGTACCCCGAAAAGTAAAGGAAAAGGATGAAGTAATGGCAGGTATGATCAATCAATCCGGGTTATTGACAGTTAAAGTCAATAAATTATTCGGAGAATCATCGGTCTCAAAAATTCTTGAGTTGGTAGAGAATGCCACATCGCAAAAAGCAGAAACGGAAAAATTTATTACAACTTTTGCAAGGTATTATACTCCCATAGTGGTTATTAGCGCTTTGTTGCTGGCTGTATTGCCTCCCCTTTTGTTTAGCGGTCAAACTTTCAACGATTGGATTTACCGTGCATTGGTGGTGCTGGTAATTTCCTGCCCGTGCGCATTGGTTATAAGCATTCCTTTGGGATATTTTGGCGGGGTTGGTCTGGCATCTCGTAAAGGGATTTTAGTGAAAGGCTCTAATTTTCTGGATGCTCTGACACGGGTAACAACTGTGGTATTTGATAAAACAGGCACACTCACAAAGGGAGAATTTAAGGTTTCGGAGGTGGTTACTTCAAACGGTTTTTCGAATGAGGAAATTTTGGAATATGCAGCCTATGCTGAAGTTAACTCTAATCATCCGGTAGCACAATCTATTACCGAAGCGTACCACGATAAAATTGATACCGCCAAAATCACACAAACCGAAGAAATTTCAGGGCATGGCATTAAGGCTAATGTTGACGGCAAAACCATTTTTGCTGGCAATGATAAGCTATTGCATAAGGAAAACATAGAACATCCGGTTTGTCAGGTCGACGGAACTGTTGTACATGTTTCTATTGATCGTGTCTATGCAGGTTATATCATTATTTCCGATAATTTGAAAGATGATGCAATAGAAGCGATAGAAAAATTGAAAGCAAAAAAAATACAGACGGTCATGTTGACCGGGGATAATCAATATGCTGCACAAGCTTTTGCAAAAAAATTGGGTATTGACCGGTTTTACTCTGAACTGCTGCCTGAAGATAAAGTTAAACACATCGAACAATTAATCGCAGAAAATAAAGAAGGCAAAGTCGCTTTTGTTGGCGACGGAATAAACGATGCTCCGGTGATTGCCCGGGCGGACGTAGGAATAGCCATGGGAGCGCTTGGCTCCGATGCAGCCATCGAAACCGCTGACGTGGTGCTGATGACTGATTCACCTTCGAAAGTCGCCCTGTCCATTGACGTTGCTAAAATAACACGGAACATTGTATGGCAGAATATCTATTTTGCTATGGGAGTGAAACTGGCTTTTATTGTTCTTGGCGTATTTGGGGTTGCAACCATGTGGGAGGCTGTTTTCGGGGATATGGGTGTTGCTTTAATCGCGATTTTTAATGCTCTTAGGATATTACGAAAATAGACTTGCTTGATAATTTTCAAAAATGATTGCACAGTCATTCTTAAATCAATCACGCTGACATCCAAGTTGAATCCGGTATTCAAAGCATTAGTTGTAAAATAAATTGTAACCAACATTAAAACCAGTTCACATGTTAGATAAAATATATATCCTAGTGTTTCTTGCCGCATACTTCATTGCCGTGTTTATATACCCTACAATAAGGGTAAAGCGTAAAACCGGAATAATTGCATATGTATTTAGTAATACAGATTCATTGCAAGATTATATTAGAAAAGTACTCACCTTAATCAACTTCCTTGTGTTTTTTATAGTATTGGTTAATCTTTTCCCTCTTATATACCAATACCTTATACCAGTTAAATGGCTCGAAATATCGACTCTTAAATACACAGGATTTATACTCATTCACCTTGCATTTCTCTGGATTGTAATAGCAGAGGTTCAGATGGGCAATTCGTGGCGTATAGGTATTGACCTTTCGACAAAAACTGAACTTAAAACCAAAGGCCTGTTTTCTGTTTCCCGCAACCCGGTATTTTTGGGCATGCTCATTACCCTTGCAGGTATATTCCTGATTCTTCCGAATGCAATCTCTTTGCTGGTATTAGTAGCTTCAACCTTGATATTTCAGGTTCAGATTCGTCTTGAAGAAGAATATTTGGCCAAAAAACACGGAAAAACCTATGTTGAGTACTGTAAAAAAGTGGGTAGATGGTTTTAATTTATTTACTTATTCCAAAAAAAATCAAAAATGAAAACACACATAAAACTTCTAGCTTTAGCAGCCTTACTTTTGGCGAATTTGCAAATCTTTGCACAACGAGAAAAACTACTAAACAATGAGGATGTAGAAGGGCTATATCTGACTTTAGCTGATTTTAAGCAAGATAAACTGACCTATCCAACAGATAAACAACACAAAGGTGACAAAATAAAACTCAAACAGTTTTTCATTTCGCCAAAAATTATCAGTATCGAACAAAATATGGAATGCAAGTTTTACAAAGACAGTATTTTTGCTATCAGACTAAGCAATGGAGAAAGCTATCGTTTTATCAGCCGCACTCCCTATCTTGTTGCCGATACTTCATATCTGTATATTTATAGTTTCAGTACCACAAAAACTGAGTATAAAATGGCAGGACCGCACCGCAGGTCTAAAGAAATACCTGTAACTTATTTCTATTTTAGCACAGATAGACACAAAATCGTTTACTGGCTCACACTTGAAAATTTACGCAAATTCGCCCTTAAACAAAAAGATGTTCACATTGCCGTTTGCAATAAATTTACTACAGACGAAATGCTGACAAAGATAAATTCACAAACAGGTCGATTTGAATTAAACGAAACCATTATCTCAATATTAAATAAGTAGTTTCTTTGAACAACATTGAATTTGGTACTATCAGGAAGTGGTTTGCAATCATAACAAGTATTCTTTCCGGCTCTCTGTTTGGTGTAGCCACACCGTTTAGTAAGTTGTTATTAGCGGGGTTGAATTCATGGGTGCTTTATTTGGGTGCTGCTTAAGCAATGCTACCTTAAATTTTCAGGAAAAAACAGCAACCTGAGATTACTTTTTCAATCAGGTTCCTGGGCAAAGACTACCAGAATCATTTTCTTTGGAGGTTTCGCCGAACCTTTACTTTTATTGGCTGGTTTAAAAACAGACAATGCTGCTGGCATGAACATTAAAAAAGTATTTCAAAGTAAGCTTATGACAAATATTACTACCAAAAGTATTATAACCTGCCTGATCTGTGGATATGCAAAGGAAGAAACAATGCCGGAAGATTCATGCCAATTCTTTTATGAATGCGAAAACTGCAAGGCACTGTTGAAACCCAAAGCTGGGGATTGCTGTGTGTTTTGTTCGTATGGGTCGGTACCCTGCCCACCTGTCCAGAAAAATAAGAATTGCTGTAACTTCTGAATCACCTGTTATCCATATTCAAGTCAACAGATAGAAAGAAGCACTAGCATTTATGCTGATTACCAGGCAATTTAAAATTTTAAAAAATCAATTATTCAATATATTTACCGAGTAACTGAATAATGGATTTATCTTTGCTGTATTAAACTGATTAAAGGTTTTCCAATTAAACGTAAGGTCATTATTTACCAGATATGTCAGGAAAAAACTGTAGCAGGTATACTGACCGACTTTCCTCACTTTTCTATATTTATGCCCTGTAAACTTGCCATTTATGAAGAAAATGACTAAACCGCAATTTCTACCATGAACATGGAAATTATGCTTAAAGCTGTTGGTTCAAACAAAGAATTGTATATTGAGGCAACCTCTCTTTATAACACATTAAAATAATTAATGAATACATTGTCAAATAATTAAATAAAACTTGCACGAAAATCGGAATTATCACCGAGACCAAAGAATACGAAAAAGCCTGGAATTCCTTTCGATTCGCTGTAACGGCGAAAAAACAGGGATACGAAACGAAAGTTTTCCTGATGGGCGAAGCAGTTGAGTGCGAAGGCCTTACCCACGCAAAATACAACATCGACGAGCAATTAAAGAAGTTAGTGGAAATTGGCGGCGAAATTCTCGCATGTGGAACCTGCCTGAAATCACGTCAACTGGCTGATTCAACTTCATGTCCGATTTCAACGATGGTTGATTGTGTTGAATTGGTTGTTTGGACTGATAAAATGATTACTTTCTAAGATCGGCAGCCTTGTTCTAAATAAAACTTAGCGCTTGGGAAATGACATCCTGATAAGTTATTCAGGATGTCATTTTTTTATCTTCCACCAAATCAGGAACCCGGTAACCGGTAGACTGGCTACCATTAGTCCAATCAGGAAAACAATGATTTTTCCAGGCAGGCCACCAATGGCACCCACATGAATGTCGTAATTCATTCGGAGCAGTTTATCGGCAAAACCTACGTCTTTTAACCGCCCATAAATGTGGGTTACTTCAATTTCTTTCAGTGTATATTGGTCAAAATACCGATAATCCGTTTTCCAGTATGTTCCGGCGTTGGCATTTGCATTGGCTGCAATCGCTGATTTTTCGTTTTCCGGAGGGTGTACTTCGATGCTTTTGGCTTGCGGATATTCGCGCAGCATCATTACCCAAACGCTGTCGAGAGGCGAAGTAATTGCAAGCTGTTCGGCTGATTTCGTTGATCCGGGATCGGCATATTCGAGCGATTTCGTTCCTCCGGCGGTTTTGTACCACCCATTGGCAAACCACTGAAATCCCCATACAAGCCCGGTAAATGCCATAATTAACCCAAGCAGGCAGATGTAAAACCCGAGAATATTGTGCAAATCAAAAATCTTCTTTTTCCAGTGTGTATTGGAGTTCCACGAAAACGACATGTTCTTCCTTATGTACTTTTTGTTACCCGGGAACCACAAAATCAATCCTGAAATAAGGATGACCACAAAAATGAGTGTTGAGGTAGCCACCAGCGGCTGCCCGATTTTTGGTGGGAGCCACAGGTAAAAGTGCCCATCGAGGATGAAATGGAAAAAACCGGCTTCGTTGTCGCGCACTTTCAGTACCTGCCCGCTATACGGATTCATGAATACTGAATAGTAATAATGCTCTTCGAAATTGTAAAAAATGGCTTCGGCAGCTTTGCCATTTTCGTGGTATTTCACCGAATGCAGCAACTTCCCTGGCAGCTCGTTTTGGGCAATCACCTGCAATTTCGAAGGCGACAATATGGGGTTGTCTTCCTGAACAACATTTCGGTAGGGCTGACTCAGTTGCTGTATTTCTTCCTGAAAAGCATACAGGCAGCCGGTAACCGCAATTACGAACACCAGCAGCCCGGTTGGAATACCGAGCCACAGGTGAATTTTTCCTATAATCTGTTTGAAAGTCATGCACATTAAAATTTATAGTTGATGGTCAGGCGGAAATTACGGTAAGCCTCGGCCTGCCAGTAATAGAAGTTGCTCCACGAGTAAAATGCTCCTGAATACAAGTATTTGCTCAGGAGGTTATTGACATTCATTGAAACACCGAATTTGTTGAACTGATACGAGACAGCACCGTCAACACGGGTGTAGTCGGGCATCATTTGCGACGAATTGTCGTAAGCGCCATACCAGTTCGAACGGTCGCCTGCATATTGCACGCCGCATGACAATCCTAATCCTTTAGCTGCACCATCCTGAAAACGGTAGTTCAGCCAAGCGTTGGCAATGTTTTTGGATGTTCCGGGAATTTGCGCCCCAACCTGGTTGGGATCGGAGTCTTTGGTAATTTGCCCGTCGGTATATGCGTAGTTAAAGGTAAGGTCGAGTCCCTGCGTAATTTGTCCGCGAATATCGAATTCGAGTCCGCGGGTACGCGTTTGTCCGAGCTGTCGCGAGAAAAACTGGTGCTCGGGGTCAGAAGTCAGTACATTGTTTTTGGTAATTTGGTATGCCGCCAGCGAAGCTGTCCATAGGCCATCGAGCCACTCTTTTTTTAGCCCAAGTTCAAGGTTTTCGCCGGTAATCGGGTCAAAGCTGTTACCGTTAAAATCGGCTCCGGCCTGAGGTACAAAAGCTTCGTCGTAAACCGCATATGCACTTGTATTTTTATTGACAGAGTAACTCAACCCAATGCGGGGCGTCAGTTTCTCGGCTTTTCCCAATCCTGAATACGGATCGGAATCGCGCGCTGTGGTGTACCTTCCGGCTAAAGTGAGGCGCAGTTTATCGTTCAGGAAACGGATTTCATCCTGTACATAAAGTGCCGAGTATTTATTGGAATAATATACTCCTCGCTCGCGAATGTCGAGGCTGCGGTCGTAAACCGGATAGCTCGATCCGGCAACTGTTCCGTAAACCGGATTGTAAATATTGAAGCCTGTGCTTCCAACTACTGCTCCGCTTTGCGACCAGTCATGATAGAAATTTTTGTCTCCCATATCAATTCCGGCCAGGAATCGATGACCGATTATTCCGGTTCTGAAATCGCCATTCAGGAAAAACTGGCCAACTTTGATCAAACCCAAAACATCCCAGTTTGAGAGGCTGCGGCGAAGTGTATCGCCATTCTCAGAAAAACCGGTTGGCCAAAGCGATTGACCTTCCTGAGCATATTTCATAAAGGCAATTTGCCCGGTGAATTTCCAATGGTCGTTAATTGTATGGGCCAGGGTCAGAAATAAACTGTGGTCGTTGATGTTTGTCGGGGTCATGTTGGGTTCGGCGGTGGTAAAGTCAACCGGCAAATCGGCTAGTTTTTTAGCCGAGAAAGCGTAATTCGAGCCAATAGCCGACATCTGGTTAAACTGGTACGTGTATTCGGTTGTCAGCGAGGTGTTGGGCGAAAACTGAAACTTAAGTACGGGGGCCACCGAGATACGATTGTTATACTCAAAGTCTCGGTGCGAGCCTTTCATTTGCCCCATCAGGTTCAGGCGATACAAAACTTTTGCGTCTTTACTGAGTTTGCCATCAAAATCGAGGGTCGAACGATAGGTATCGAAACTGCCGATGGTCATGCTGGCCTCGCCTTTGGTAATGCCGGTAGGTTTTTTGGTCACCACGTTGTAAAAGCCGCTGGGCTCACCGTTGGCCATCATAAATCCGGCCGGACCTTTTACAAACTCGATGCGCTCTACCATGCTCATATCTTCGGTTAGCGGGCCCCAGGTCGATTGAACATTCATCCCGTTGCGGAAACCGGCAATTTGCGAGCCGCGCATGTTTATCTGGACATAATTATCCCAATGCTCCACACGCTGCGCTCCACTCACGTTTCGGGTAATGCCTTCGAGCATATCGAAAATTTGCTGATCCTGGATAACCTGTTTGGTAACCACCTGAATATTCTGCGGAACTTCGAGCAGCGGTGTTTTCAGGCGCAGCGAAACCGAAGGATAATCGGTTACATATTTGCTGGGGTTGGCAACCACAACCACTTCCTTGAGTTCTTCGCTGTTTTCACTCAGAACGAAATCAACGGTTGTTGTTGTTCCTGATTCAACCGTTACCTGCTTGTTCTGGGTAGTCAGGCCAACCAGGCTTGCCCTGAGGGTATAAGTTCCGGCTTTTACGTTTTTTAGTTCGTAATTGCCCTTTGCATCCACCACGCAACCCTTGTTGGTTCCAATCAGAATCATGTTGACGAATTCGGCGGCATTGCCATCCGAAGTGGTCGCTTTTCCGGAGACTGATCCGGATTGGGCATAAAGTAGGCTGGTGAGTATGCTAAATAAAATTCCAAGAATAAATTTGTGTTGTGCCATAGTTTGATTTTTAATACGGCACAAAAATGGTATCACGATTTAAATTCTGAAATCCCTATTAATTGGGATTTTTACATGAGTTCATTTTATTTTGAGAACTCCCATGATTTATCTGAAAGGAAATCTATCAATAAATCTTGCAGAGTTTATGAATTCTTTTCAAAATTATTTTTTCATTCAAAGTTAATTTGAATATGAATCCAAATAAATATTTCGAAAATGGGAATTTGATAAAAAAACGATATTGAATGTCGGGATAATATTATCGGTACACAAAAACCAGTCGGCCCGATGCACTGCCAGTCTTTTTGTCCGGAGTTGTAATTGTCATCCGGTAAATATAAATACCGGCTTTCATGTTTATTGATCTTGATAAAGGGTTCCAATCGAGTGGAAGGCTTTCGACCCCCTGCGAACCGACCTTCGCCTGCATTATATCTACCCGTGTTCCTGACGTCTGAAATATTTCCAGCATAACATCGAAAGTTTCGTCGGGTTGATTGGTTGAAAATACAAAACTGGTTTGTTCCTGCATCGGATTCGGGTAGCAAATCACGTTTTCGATCTTAAAGTCATCTTTAACTACAAAAGAGATTTTTACTTCTGTTGAATTGTTCATCACATCCCAAACTTTTAATGTCAATGTATGGTTCCCTTCTGCCAGATCAGTCAACGGAAAAACAATTGTCCCTTCCGTATATTTATCCTTACTGGCCTGAAAGTAATCGTTGAGAACCACGATCTTCGAATTATCACCGTCAAGAACAGCGGTAATGTCGTGACCAATACCAATTCCGGCAGTGTTGATGCCCGAATCGTCTTTGATACTTGCTATCAAAACTGAATTGGCGCTTACCTGATCGCCGTCTTTAAATCTTTCAGAATTTAAAAATAAATCAACAGTTGGCCCCTTCAAATCAGAAATTACGGTATTTGCTGATCCTCCAATATAAAATCCGTCAAAATATCCCTGGGCATCTGCTGATTCATTGTACGCATAGTATAGTATTTTTCCTTTACCTATTTTAAACGAGATATCCTTCGGAACAAAAAAAGAAAATTCAAATTCGCCATTTTTAACGCTTGCCAATCCTTTATAAATAATGTTATTCTGAACTTTATAATTCATTTGTTCTACCCCAAAATTGCCCAAGGTATTTACCTGTATAGCCTTATCGTAAACCGTAGGAATTATTTCGCCATTGAATGACGTCAGTTTAGCTCCGGTATTATCAGCAATAAAGCCTTTGATTGTTACTACCGAAAGTGTTTTAAGTGTATCAATTTCTGTTGCCGTATTTATACCATTCACGGTTGTAGTTTTTACCTGGAAATCAGGATATGCAAACTTCAATGCCGGATCAGCAACCAAAGTAAAGCTTAATTGGTTAATACCGGTGAAAGCCTCAAGCTTTGCCAGTCGGAAAACATCACCCATCCGCAAACTATTCCCCTGCTGATCTTTTCCAAAAACATACTTAAAGAATTTACTTGTTAACGCAAAATTAGCTCCTGAATATACCAACCTGGTAGTTGAAAAAAGACCAATCCCTCCGCCATTCGGGTTGAAAAGAAAATGTTCTCCTCCTGATGCTTCATTATCGTCAAAGCGGCTAAATTCGCAACTGGCAGTTACAAAAACCGGGAGTTTGTTGTAGTTTGTCCAGGAATTGATTGCCGATATATCAACTACATTTTCATCAGCAAGGACTCGCGCGTTAGCATGCCCGGTATATGCCATCACCAAAGTACCTTGTTTTATTCGATTGTTTATTGCATCATTCACATCAGGGTATCTGCTCCCCCCGGCAGAAGTTATTTTTCTGTATGCATCAAGGTATATTTTTTCAGTGACAAAGGCCGGAAAATTTTTGTTCACCAGATTAGCCAGACTTTCCGACTGCTCCATATGAATGCTGTTATCCAAATCATCACCGATAAAGGTCACAATATTTCGCCAGTTGCCCATTGTTTCGTGTCGCCGGTAATTTTTTATTTTGTCCAACGCTATTTCGGCTTCATCCAGCGTATTTGCCGGAATTCTCCCTATTCCCAGGTCAATAAGTCCGGAATAAACACTTTCTTTCTCATCGAGCATAACAAAGAAATCGTCGGTTACAATCGACTCAACTGGGGAGAGAGAATTATCAGACTGATATGTCGGCAGCAGATTAAGGTTGTTACCCTGGATATTGCGGTTGTCAAACGATCCGTCGCCAAGAAGAAGAACATACTTCAACGTATTCTCGCCCGACTGTTTTCCCCGGTCATAGCACATCCTGAAATAGTTGCGCAACCCCGAAGGATCGGGCATTCCTCCTGAAAATTCATTGTAGACTATATCCGAGGTGACTACCTGAACACTCATTTGGTCGGTAGTTCGGTGAAAATCAGCTATTCCATTTGCAACCTTCAGAAACAATGGATTGGTTACAATTATTAATTCTGACAAATCTGCAGCGTGTAAATTCTGATTAGCAACCGTTCCGACCAACTCCGGAATCGGGATGTTCCCCAATGGGTTGAAAGCCACATATTCATTCATTACCTGTGAATCAGATTTAAACTTCAATTGTCCTCCTGCATTTGTCGAAGGAATCTCAATTACATTGTTCAGTTCGGTCACATTCCAGATTCTTATCCCCGGGTTGGACGCTGTGAGCACAAACTCCGAAACCTGGGATGCGCCATCAACACCTCTACCCCTGAAAAAAAATACATCACCGTTCATGCTCAACTTACTCTGGTAGTTGACACCTATATAGTCGAGCCATGCTTCTGAAGAGCTATTTGACGCATTGTAAGTTAATTTCACCTGAATATTATTTGTCGCAGGTGTTCCGGCATAATCAGAAACTTTCGCAACGGCATAATCAGAAGTATTATCATCAGGGTATGTTGCATAAAATGGTATGCTGCCTAGCGATTTCCCGTTTAGTGAAACATCCATGTTGCTTTCGGACGAAGACCTTGCTGCCGCCGAAACAGAAAAAAGCGCAGGTCTGGTTAAATCCGGATTATCCAATGTAATATTTACCGTTTGTGTTGCGCCCTGATTAAAACGCTCACCATACCATTTACTTCCTGACGAAATCAAATTGACCAGTTCCTTTTCGTAAAAGGTATAGTTAGGGAAAGTTGAGACTTGCCGGTTAGCTTCAGTAGTAAGTTCCGCAGCTTTCTGAATAATAAGTGGTGATCCCAGATCGGACAGATAAAAGTAGGTTTCTGTCGAGTAATAATTTTGTTGATGCGATAAGGTTTTGGCTTCAATATCGTAACTAACCTGTATATTCCCCGATGAGTAAAAAAACAAACAATCTTTGTTCGAATTATCCTTGCCCTTCCATACCGGATATGCCATCAAATCGTCAATCTTCAAATCTCTGTTTAAAGATGGCAGCATATAACCGCCATTTCCATACATCGAAACATTTTCCGGATTCGGAAAACCCCATTGCTTAATTTGGTCGTAAGTTATCTTGTAAATGCCTTTATTCTTTGTCTTTATCTTGACCCATTTCCCGGAATTAAGAATTGAACCGGGTTTCCATGGAAAACCTATATTGGCTGATTTCAACACATTTTGGTTTTCTATCAGCCTCACGGTAAATTCAGTTAACTTCTGGATTTGGCCATTTCTTCTGACAAAAGGAAAAACCATCATCCGGCAATATGATTTGCCTGCCGATGTAACAGTCTCTGCTGAAAATTTAAGGTCGGACCCGATTGAGTCAGGTAAAACGACCGGACAATTGTTGAACGGCTCAAATACTTCGTTTGTAACCGTAACTTCAGCACTGGTCGATTGTAATTCGAAAGTTTCGACCCAGTATGGAAGCTTGTTGCTACCAAGCCAAACAGCATCCTCGAATAAATTATCCGACGGAAGTGATTGTGTATTAACTACTGAAACTGGCTGATGCCAAATGATTACTCGTCGAAAATCGGTCGCCCGAACCAACATGGAATAAAAAAATACGATTACCAACAACAGGAACCCGCGAAAAGTCATGATTTAAAGGTATTATTCACTAAAACGATTGATGAACTCTTCTATTGCTCTTTGATAAAATTAATCCGGGCTTTTCCCTTGCATTACTGGCGTTAGACAACACCATAAATTAATTCCATATTGTTCTCGGTGTACTTGTGTTTCAGCCCAACAACCTCACCAATAACAATAATCAAAGGCGTTTTCAAATTCAAAGTCAGAGTGATTACGTCTGTAAGCGTAGTATAGTATTCTTCCTGATCGCTTCCGGAGACATTGTAAACAAGCAGGACAGGCGTATTCTCTGGCCATCCTTTGTTGATAACCACTTTGGCGATGGTTTGAAGGTTGGATGCTCCCATATAATACACCAGTGTACCCGATTTTGGAACTTGAATTTCTCGATTAGCATGTCCGGTGATAAACGAAACCGACGAGGCTGTTCCCCTGTACGTCAGAGGAATTTGAGTAAATGCAGCTGCTGCAAGGGCAGCGGTAATGCCCGGTACAACGCCCACCTCAATATGCCTGTGGCGCAAATATTCGATTTCTTCTCCGCCATGCGCGAAGATCATAGGATCGCCTCCTTTAAGCCGAACAACAGTTTTTCCCACGCTCGCAGCTTCATAAAGCAATTTATTGATTTCTGCTTGCTCAATACTGTGATTGCCTTTACGCTTACCTACATAAACTTTTTCGGCCCGAAATCTTAACAAGAACTCTTTATTGAGAAGGTCGTCATAAAAAATGATATCCGCAGTTTTTATAAGGTTATATCCTTTAATCGTCAGTAATTCGGGGTCACCGGGCCCAAAGCCGACCAACCATACTTTACCTGAAGAAGCAGTTTCTGATAGTTCTTCATGTCCTTCGTTGGCGGTAGTCAAAACTGAAGTTTCCCTCTGAAGGCCTGTCGTTCCTTTTTGAAATAGAAAGAAAAAAGTCAAGGTATTTTTGACGATTTTAGACAACCTTCCAATAGTTGTTATCAACCTTGAACCACTAGCTGAATATGTTGTTGTCATTTCCTAGATTTTCTTTGATTTTATCCCTGATTGCTATGGCCCTCCTTACTTCCTGTCCGTTTGATCCTACAGCTATTGTAATGTTCCCCCTTTTAAAAATGGCGGGAGAAATGAAATCGCACAAACCAGGATTATCTACCACATTAATAAGTATACCAAAGCTTTCGGCATCAATTTTTATCTGCTGGTTTACCTCATTGTTATTTGTGCAGGCATAAACCAGAAAAGCGCTCTGGAGATCAGACTTTTCATAAAGTTTCTCTTTGAACGTATAACCTTTTGCCTTTATCGCGTCACATACGTTAAGGGCAACCACCGTTAAATTTCCAGTAAACTTTTCCAAAAGTTCAATTTTGTGGCAAGCTACCCGGCCTCCACCAACCACCAAAATGTTTTTGTCAGTGACATTAATTGATATGGGTAAAAAAATCATATCGTTCATTTTCTAAATTTCGTAGTCGGGAACAATGTTTTTTATTCGCCCGGCATTAATCCTATTCCAGAGTCGCTCGTGGAGGTAGTACAAAGTTATTTTTGTAAATACTTCGATCACGCTTATCGATAGGGCAAACTTAAGCTTACCGGTCACTAGGAATGAAATGACGAATGTATCAATTGTCCCAGTCAGCCGCCAGCTGATGGCTTTAAGTATGCTTCTGTACCTTTTTTCGCTCATGAATCAAACTTTTTCAATAGTCACCATCCAGTAGTTTTCTACTTTTTTCTGATCCAGCACTTTGTGTCCTTCGCTTTTAATTGAACCTGGCACATTCTCAATGGGCTCACCGTCGTCGAGTAATATTTCCAAAATATCAGATGTTTTGAGTGTAGAAAGCGCAATCTTGGTTTTTACAAAATTCATTGGGCATGCAACTCCCCTGAAATCTTTTTTCAAGGTTGTCACCTGCTTTGATTGTTCTACTTCATTTGTATTTAATGCACTTTCTATCCCTTTGAATTGAAGGGAGTCGTCCATCCCTTCATACAAGCTGATTATTGCCTGGGCGAGGTCAAGAATGGTGTCTTTCTTTTCTGAAAAGTTGTAATTTCGGTCATCGCGGGCAAATTCTACAATTTCCCGATAAACATTGCTAACCAACTTTGCATCAATAAATTTATCGATGAAATCATTGAAAACTTCCTTCGCATTTTTGGGTTCTGCCCCCCTGGTGATGAGCAGCATTCGCGAAGACGCAAAAACCAATGTGTAAAGTAGTTGGTTAATCGTTTCTCCATTGGGTTCATTCTCAATCTTTTCTTTTATACCCAAAATGGTGTTCCAGTCAACATCAATCATATCGAAAAGTCCTGCAGAGCACTCACCAACACCTTTTGCCGCAAGCGAAAAGATTTGGTCGGCTCCCCAATCAAAATAGTAGTTTTTATCATCGCGAAAATCCGGGATGTTCCTGTATTTACCTGCCAACTCGGCAATATCTGTTTTACCTTCCTCATGTACATACTCGCTGAAAGAGTCATATTTAGACTGCTTTTCCAGATAAACCCTAAATACATCAGCAGTGAATTTCGGCAAATCGAAGGCACTTATTTCGCCCACAAGTTCAGCCAGTTTTGGGTTGGCTCCAATTGAAGCACCGGCAACTACATGGTAAGCGGGGAACATGCGGTCGTTTCGTCCTACCTTTCCGTAGAATCCGAGATCAGCCGCTATTTGTTGCCCGCACGAATTTGGGCAGCCCGAAATATTTATCCGCAAATTACTTAGCTTATCAAGGGGCAGATCGCTTTTGCCGAGTTCTTTACGAAGGGCGGCGCTGGCTCCTTTCGACAAACAAATACCCAAACGGCAGGTGTCGGCGCCAGTACAAGCTACCACCGTGTTGAGCAACAAAGGCAGGTTTAAATCAATGTCAACCCTGATTAAAAAGTTATACACATTGCCGAGATACTGCGTCGGAATATTTCGCAGATGGAGATTTTGGCGCATCGAAAGTCGGATTACATCATCGCCAAAATGTGCCGCAAAATCGGACAGCTGCCCAAGTTTATCCGAGTTGATATTCCCGTTTTCAAAAGGAATAATAACCGAATTCAAGTCTGGTTGCCGCTGTTCAGAAACATATCGGTCTTTCCACTTTATAAATTCAGGCGTTGATACGGATTCAGGGACAAGTTTGTTTGACGGCTGGTTGAAATCAATTGCCTGATGCTGGTATGGAATATTTTCGGATTGCTTTATTTCATTATAGATTTCAAAAAACAGCCGAAAGACTTCGTCTTTGCCAAGTTTATAAAAAACATGCCGAAGCCGGGCTTTGTGTTTGTTTTTGCGGTTGCCGTAACGCGAGAACAGTTTTTTGACCGCATCGGTGATGTAATACAATTCTTCTTCCGGGGCAAAATCAAATAGTTCGTATCCAACCATAGGTTTCGATGCCAAAGAACCACCGATATAAACCTTAAAACCACGAATGCCATCTTTAACCCGTGCTACAAATCCCAAATCATTAAATGCGGCATAACCGGTGTCTTCTTCTGAATTCGAAAAAGCTATTTTAAGCTTTCGGGGTAAAGTGAACGAATCTGGTTCTGCAATCAGTTTCGAGGTGAGGTTAAATGAATAAGGAGTAACATCGAACACTTCTCCGGGAGCAATTCCGCTGTCAATTGATGCCATGATGTTACGGACTGTATTTCCACCACCACCTTTCGACGAAAGCCCTATTTCCTTCAGATTTTGCAAAATCAGCAAAGTCTCTTTCAGGTCAACATTCTGTATCTGTATTTCCTGACGGGTCGTTATATGCAACAAGTCGGATTGATGCCTGCGCGCTATTTCGGTTACTTTTTTTAACTGCAATGGAGTTATAAAACCTGCGGCACAGCGGATTCGGACCATGTAAGTTCCATCCTTGCGCTGCTCATAAATTCCCATGGGTACGCGAATGGCTTTAAATTTTACGGGTTCGAGTTTCCCTTCCTGAAATTCGTCGATTAACGAACCAAAATACTTGATATCATCGGACAATGTTACTGGTAGTTTGTACATGATTTAAATGTTGTGAAACCTGAATGGTCTTTGTTAAACAATCACTATTTCTTCTTTTTCAACAATCGAATCCTTTATTTTAAAGGATCTTACATCAGCCTGATCACTTACAAGCGAAATAATGATATAACTTATTTCGGCGTCGTAAGCCAGTCGGATATCTTCTTCAGAAGGGCGGGCAGGCGTTTGTGGATGGCTATGGTAATTGGCCATTATCTGAAGCCCTTTATTGCGGGCATCCTTTACCGCCTGAAATTGTTCGGATGGGTCGAACGAAAAATGTTCGGGGCTATGGTCAAGGTTCGTCAGCTGATAGCTGAATGTTATCACGCCATCGTTTCCGGCCAGATAACCGCATGCTTCGTTGGGAAGCTCAAGCCGCGCATGTGCAACAATTTGATCTAAAACACTTTGCTTTATCAAAATCATTTTTCAATTGTTATTTGGTGAACATTGTCCTTTACATGAATGGTTTCAAGGACTTTAAACCCTTGTTCCGATGCGCTTTTGGGAACATTTTCAAGCGGTTCGCCTTCGGTAAGCAAAACCACAAGCTGATCGCCGCTTTGAAGTTTTGAAAGTTCGATCTTCGTTTTTACAAAAGTCATCGGACAATGTTCTTTAGTAATATCTAACTGCTTTATAACCATGATTCTAAGATTTTAAATAAAAATACGGTCACCCCCTTCGGAATACTGAAGGAAACTGGCAACTCCGATAACATCCTTTATCTCCGGAATAAAATCGTCTTTTGTAATTCCAAGAATGTGCATCGACATTTCGCAGGCATAGAGATTGACATTCAGCGCTATCGCAGCTTCAATCAATTCGCTAAGCGTTGCTACATTCCGCTTGCGCATCATGAATGTCATTAATTTTGGGCTCACACCAAAAAAGTTAAAGCGACTCAACGGAACGTTTTTAACCCCTCCCATAAGGAACCCAAAGGTCTTCGCTAGCGCACCTTTGCCGATAAAGCTCCGTCCTTTCTTCTTCTTTATGGCGTTTAAACCCCAGAATGTAAAAAAGATATTTACTTCATAATTCACTGCTGCCGAACCACTCGCCAGGGTAAATGCAGCAACTAACTTGTCGAAATCGCCGCTGAAACTGATAATCGAGAGTTTCTTTTTTTCCGAAGTATTCATACTAAAGGTGATTAATGTTTTAAATCGCAGGCTGGAAGATCATAGGTCTGCAAGCCGGTAATTGATGGATGTTCACCGCAAATAGGGCAGTTTTTGTTCTTCGTGAACGAAATATTTCTGAAATCCATTGAAAGAGCGTTAAAAGTCAATATCCTGTTGGTTAGCAATTCGCCCTTGGTTACGAGAAATTTCAATACTTCCGTTGCCTGAATTGTTCCCAACATACCTGCTATAGAGCCCAAAACCCCAGCCTGTGAGCAGGTAGGAACCACATTGGGAGGCGGCGGGCCATCAAAAACGCAGCGATAACATGCACTTCCGGGTATGTAAGTAAAAGTTTGACCTTCGAAACGCAGAATGCCACCATGCGAAAATGGTTTTTTAGCGAGAACGCAGGCATCATTGATGAGAAACTTGGTCGGAAAGTTGTCCGTTCCGTCAACAACAATGTCATATTCTTTAATAATGTCGAATATATTGTCGGTTGTCAACAAATCGAAATAAGTAACCACCTTGACGTCGGGATTTAATTCTTCTATTTTTTCCTTAGCCGATAGAACTTTGGCTTTTCCTACATCAGGAGTGAAATGAATTACCTGACGCTGCAGATTGGTTAAATCGACTACATCGCCGTCGATAATACCTATTGTGCCAACACCCGCGGCAGCAAGGTAAAGAGCAACAGGCGCGCCAAGTCCACCTGCACCGACAATCAAAACTTTTCCTTCCGATATCTTAATTTGTCCTTCCACTCCAACATCCTGAAGAATGATGTGGCGGCTGTAACGTTCTATTTGTGATTCAGTAAAATCCATATTTTTATCTTAAAGCTGTTTCAATATCATTTTTTAAGTCTTCAAAATCTTCGATACCCACTGATAGGCGGATGAGCGTATCTGAAACGCCCAGCTCTTCTCTCTTTTCGCGTGGATAATCGCAGTAAATGGTTGACGCAGGGTGCATGATCAGCGAGCGGTTGTCGTAAATATTTGTAGCCCTGCTTATTAGTTTCAGTTTATTCAAAAAAGTAAAACATTCTTCCCGATCATTGAAATTAAACGTCAGCATAGCGCCGGGAAAACGTCCAAACTGGCTTTTACCTACTTCATAAAAACCGGAAGTTTTCAATCCGGGATAGTTTACACTCTTTATTTTCGGCTCAGTTTGCAGATACTCAGCAAGCAACAGGCAATTAGACCCGGCCCTTTCGAACCGTAACGAAAGCGTTTCGAGTCCGAGACTTTGCAGGTAGGCGTGGTATGGAGATAAACAAGCGCCCAGGTTTCGAAAAACTTCTTTCCGTAGCTTGGCATTAAAAGTAAAAGGACCAAAACGTTGAGCGAGTTCACTAAACTTTTGAAATTTGGTCCAGTCGAACATGCCGTAATCAAGTATCAGTCCTCCCATTGATGTAGCGCCACCGGTTATCATTTTAGTACTTGAAATAACCTCGATATCAATACCATTTTGACCAGCGTTAAAAATATTGGGGGGCGTCAGCGTTGTGTCCGCAATTAAAACCAGGCCATGTTCATTGGCAACTTTCGAAAGTGCTTTTACATCAGCAATTTCGAGTTGCGGGTTGGTTATGGTTTCAAAATAAATAGCGATTGTTTTATCGTCGATTGCATTGGCAACCTCTTCAACGTTTGTCAGGTCACAAAACCGAGGTTCAACACCAAAAGCCTGCAAGGTTGACGTTAAAAAAGAGTAACTATTTCCAAACAAATGCTTAGATGTGACAATGTTATCTCCGGCCTGGGCAATTGTAAAGAAAACATTCGAAATGGCGGCCATTCCTGAACTTAACGCCGTTACCCCAAGCGCCCCGGTAATTGAGCGAATACGCTGTTCAAAATTTTCAACAGTCGGATTCGAAATGCGCGAATAAGCATGGTCGGGAGAACGGCCAATAAAAGCATCTTCCATTTGCTCAGCCGTATCAAATTCGAAAGCCGCATTGCTGTATATCGGCATCTGTAAAGCATTGTGCACATCCTTTTTGGCGTATTCAGTATGAATTACCCTGGATGAAAAGCCTTTTATTTCCATTTCTTAAATGTTACCGTTGTAAAAAACTTCCGCCTCCCATGAAAAAGAGGAAGTCAACTTCGTCATTTTCTTGTACTATAGTTTCCTGATAGTCTTCACGTCTAACAAAAAAACCATTCAGTTGTACTGAAACCAGTTCAGGCTTGGTGACATTGTTCTGTTGTAATAATTCGATTAACCCAATCTGCGTACTGGGAATCTCTTGCGCTTTTCCGTTTACTTTGATTTTCATTTTTCTGCGTTATTTTGGATGATGTTACAAAATTGGATATAATGGGTAGGTGCTGCAATACCACAAAAAGGGTATGTCGCCTACCAACATTAAGGTATGTCCCATATCTAAGCTTATCTTATCAGACTGAAGGACAATGGTGTAGGCGAAGCTAAATTGTCGTTGATCGGACAACGATTTTTAATGGACGAAACCCATTGTTCGATCAATTCTGCGGGGGCGTCGGTTACCGGAGAAAACTCCACATCGATTTGCTTAAATCCGGCACGTTCAGCATCAGATTGTCCAAAAAGCCTGGCTGGATTGATATTACCACTAATTGCGATACTTAACTTCTTAACATTGATGCCAAGTTCCTGGGCTGTAAGGTGAGCGACAACGTTAATACATCCGGCATAACCAGCTAAAAGAAACTCTACAGGATTAGCACCCAAATCATCGCCACCCAGCGCAGGAGGCTCATCAATTACAAGTTTAAATTGACGGGAATTGGCCTCAAAACGGGCTGCTGACTGCGCTTCACCTACTGTTTTAAAAATTAAATCTGCCATAATAATTGTTGCTTTTGGTAAAAAAAAAGCCCTTCACAAATTTTGTGAAGGGCTGTATCTTATTTGAAATTCTTTATCGTCAACTACTAACAAAGCATAACGCCACCCTCCACACGCTTGAAAAGCATGCAGCAACACATACACATGATGCTATTGGAAAGTGATTTAATCATTCGATTCTGCTTTTTTTATTAATTCTGTTGTTTATCAATTGGCAAATCTATTAATAAAAACCAAATACGATAACTTGACCCAGCTCTTTTTCGAGAAAGTGTACAAAAGTTAACGTTGAAACACTTTATTGGGCTTATTTTTTAGTCCCCTGAAACTCCATTACTGAACTATTGTTCTGTTGATTCATAAAGAAACGATATCCGAAAGAGTTATTCATTTTGTTGAAACCTCCATAATGCATATCACCTGTGCTGTGTTCGCTTGTCATGTGGTTCTGCCAGGTTGTTCCGCTGCTAGTACTCCCCATCATCCCACTGGATGTATTTCCACCCATCATTCCACCGGATGTTTGTCCCTGACCCATCATCCCTCCAGTTGAGTGCCCTTGACCCATCATGTGACCATAGGCGTTTTGAAAGTCACTCCCGGTAAGGCATACCATAACGCTATCCTTGTCATCGTAGTAATTAAGCATAAAAGTAGTATCAATACTTGCGCCATAGCAATGAACCTGGATTAACCCTTCACTTTCCCCTGAAATGTCAGCCGTAGCAGTGTTCGTTGCTGTAATCGCTCCGCTGGCGCTTTTCGTTGTTAAAGTGCCTACATAACTACCTGCAATATTCTGTGGCTCGGAAAGCTCGTCCTTTTGACATGAAGCCAACATTGTAAAAGCCAACACTGCACAAAATCCGATGTTTCTTAATTGTTCCATTTTTTTATTCGATTTTAATTATACACTTACTCCATACAACCGGAGGCAATCCCTACCGTGAATTATCTTTTTTTACAAGCTATTTTTCGGCACATAAACTACAACTGAACCTTCAAAAAAATGGTTGGAGAGAAAGGTAAAGCTCCGGAGTATATATATTTGCAAAATCAGATATTCCGGTTTCCACGCGTTTTAAATTGTCGTATTTTATATTTTATAATGGCAGCTAATAAAATAATTGGGTGCAAATTCCAGCCAAAGTGGGCACCAGATTCCACCCTACCCACTGATAAAAACTGACATAGTTTGAATTTTCATTTAATAATTTGCTTAAATAAGAAAACTATTCATAACTTTGCTACGTTATAACTTCAAAACAGAAAAGACATGGACATTAATCAATCCTGTATCAGGCTATTTGCCGACAAAGTTCAGATAGACAACTGCCGAGAGACTTTACAAGCAAACAAAAAGGCATTTGGTCAATTGAGTGGTTTGTTGGCACTTGCTGGAAATGAAGTTCGACTTAAAATCTTGTTCTTGTTGGAAGAACAAAATGAACTCTGCCCTTGCGATTTATCAGATATTTTAGGAATGAGTATTCCTGCCGTTTCACAACATCTGCGAAAGCTAAAGGACGGAAACACTATTGAAGGAAGAAGAGAAGGACAAACCATTTTCTATTCCCTCAAACCAGAGCAACTGACTCTGCTTAGACCATTTTTTAAACATATAGTTAACATTTCGGAAAAGGAAACAGTATGAACAAAAAAACAAACAGACTTGTCGGAGCAGGAGTGCTTTCGGCAGTGGCAGCTTCACTTTGCTGCATCACGCCAGTATTGGCATTAATTTCAGGAGCGTCAGGTGTAGCTTCCACTTTTTCGTGGATGGAACCAGCAAGACCTTATTTAATCGGTATCACCGTATTCGTTTTGGCCTTTGCTTGGTATCAAAAACTTAAACCACGAACTGCCGAAGAAATCCAGTGCGACTGTGAAGAAGACGAGGAAAAGCCATTTATGCAGACCAAAACGTTTTTGGGAATCGTAACAATCTTTGCAACATTGATGCTGACATTTCCAAATTATGCACACATCTTCTACCCTCCCAACGACAAAAAGGAAGTTGTAATCTTGAACGAATTAGACATTCAACTGGTAACTTTTGATGTTAAAGGAATGACTTGTAATAGTTGTGCATCACAGTTAGAAAATGACGTAAACAAATTATCAGGAATTATTTCGGTATATGCCAGTTACGAAGAAGCAACCGCCAAAGTAGAATTTGACCAAAGCAAAGTGAGTTTAACTCAAATTGAAGAAGCCATCAACGGAACAGGTTACAAAGTGGTGGGCAAGAAATAATTTTTTTTGCTCTTCATATTTAAGAACTTAATTAAATAATTACAATGAAAAACATTCTCATCATTTCAGGCATATTCCTGCTTTTCTCAGGAAGCCAAATTTGCGGTTGTGGCAATAATAGTTGCTCAGCTGCCAATACACAAACTTTATCAGCTAATCAAACTGTAAGCGAGCCTAAAACAGTAAAGCTAAAAATAACGGGAATGTCCTGTGCTGGTTGTTCCAATCATATTTCAACCGCTTTGAAAAATGTGGACGGTGTAATTGAACAATCCGTTGAATATCCAGGTGATTTAGCAACTATTACCTACGACCCATCCAAAACGAATCCCGTAGCAATCATCAAAGTGATTGAAAAGACGGGCTACAAAGCGGAAATTATTAAAGAAAATCAAAAAATGAAATCGTAATGAACAAAGAAACCATACAACTCGACATCACAGGAATGACGTGTGAACACTATGCTACAGGCATAGAAAAATTGCTTTCAAAAAATGAAGGTGTTACCGAAGCAAAAGTGAGTTACCCAAAAGCAGCTTGCGAATGTTCTTTTGACTCTTCCAAAACGAGCAAAGAAGAAATCATCAGCACCATTAACGGAACAAAAAATTATCAGGTAAAAGATGAAATTCCCCAAAATGGTAGCGGTATCAATAATCAATTTGATCTAATAATCATTGGTGGTGGTTCTGCAGCTTTTTCGGCAGCCATCAAAGCCGAAAGATTAGGGCTGACTACCTTAATGGTAAATGGTGGTTTGGACTTTGGGGGAACTTGCGTAAATGTTGGTTGTGTGCCCTCAAAAAACTTAATCCGTGCGGGAGAAACTGCATATCACGCTACCCATTCCAATTTTGCAGGCATCAAACCAAAAGGTGTAGAAATTGATTTTGCTCAAGTTATTAAAGACAAGAAAAAATTGGTGGCTACACTGCAAGAGAAAAAATATATGGACGTAGTGAGCGATTTTGAAAACCTAAAAATGCTAAAAGGTTGGGCAACATTCAAAGACAATAAAACCATTGAAGTGGACGGAAAAGAGTTTAAAGCCTTAAAATTCTTGATTGCTACAGGTGCCACGTCCAATATTCCACAAATTGAAGGATTAGACAAAATAGATTATCTCACTAATGTTTCACTTTTTGACTTGGAAGAAAAACCTGAAAGCCTGACCATAATGGGGGCAGGTTATATTGGGTTGGAAATCGCAATGGCATACAACCGCTTGGGTGTGAAAGTCCGAATCATAGAATTCACAGACAGGGTATTGCGAACCCAAACATCCGACATCAGTGAGGCATTAGAAATCCAAATGCGTAAAGAAGGTATTGAAATATTACCCAATTTCCGAGCAGTCAAATTTGATAAGCAAGGAGAAGATACCTTGATTTATTGCAAATGTCCCGACGGTTCATTCACGAAAATCGTAGAGAAAGGAAAAGTGGTCATTGCTACAGGGACAAAACCCAACACAGATAAATTAGACTTGGAAAATATCGGCTTGAACGTAACCAAAAGCGGACACATTGCCATAAATGAAAAAATGGAAACCAATGTGCCTAATGTGTATGCAGCCGGAGACGTAACCAATACACCCGCCTTCGTTTACACCGCAGCTTATGAAGGAAAAATTGCCGTAGAAAATGCCTTCACCGGAGCGCAAAACAAAGCCGACTATTCTTCATTGCCTTGGGTGGTTTTTACTGACCCACAGGTAGCAGGTGCAGGATTGGACGAAGCGCAGGCAGAAGCCCAAAGCATACCGTTTGAAGTTTCAAAATTGGAATTAAAGGACGTGCCGAGAGCTATCGCAGCGAACGACACAAGAGGATTTATAAAACTCATTCGCAGCACAGAAACCGACAAACTGATAGGAGCAAGAGTAGTCGCGCCCGAAGGCGGAGAACTTATCCAACAATTAAGTATGGCTATCAAATACGGAATAACTGTGAATGATTTGGCGGACAGCTTTTACCCTTATCTGACTTTGGGAGAAGGCATCAAATTAGCAGCAATCACTTTCGGTAAAGACGTTTCCAAATTGAGTTGTTGTGCCAGTTAATATAGCTTGAAAGATACACACTTCTACAAGCCTCAACAGCAAACACTTAACCAAACTTAGACAGAATATTTTCCATTACAGAAAATCCCACTCTTGAACTTTAACCACACCGATTAGAAAAGCGAACAAATACACAACAATATGGTTTGGATGGTCTAATCCAGTCAGGAATAGATTGTTGCCATGGGAACTAATGCATTTTCCATTGTTGCAAATTTTGGAGAAACCAAATCCATATCCTTGTTGATTCTTTTGGCTGGTGATCTTGGCAACCGCTCCGTTCTTTTTAGTCTCATTTTTCTTTAGGTAGAAAAGCAGCCTATACGTTGACCACTTCGACTGTTCCATAACTCAATTGTTTAATGTTTAAAAGTTTTTTTGATTTTTTTTCATAAACATAAAAAGTTTGATGAAACCAAGTTCATCAAACTTTATGCATTATCAATGTTGATTAGCCTTTTAGAGCTTTTTACCAACCATTTTTGACTAATATGCCTTAATCGGATAATGGAATCCATCCGTTGATAAAAGGATGGGTTCCATTGCCGTCAATAAATTTACTCCCGACTTGTTGTGTGTGGTTATCATGCATTAATTAGTTCATAATTAAAAATATGCGGTGACGTTGAATAAAAGGGATTAAGTGAAATATGGAAAAATTCAAAGGGAGTACAAATTATACTTACTTATAAAAACCATTATTTGCACGTTCAGTCGAAGGGGTTAATGTCGAAGTCATCACGAACAAAAACGATTTCATTCCATTAATTAATTGATTTGCAAATCTATTAGTAAAACCCAAATACGATAACTTGAACCTGCTCTTTTTCGAATAAGTGTACAAAAATTAACGTTGATATACTTCCTTACGCTTACTTTTTAGTCCCCTGGAATTCCATCGTTATACTATTGTTCCGATCATTCATAAGGAAACGATACCCGAAAGAGTTATTCATTTTGTTGAAACCTCCATAATGCATGTCACCTGTGGTGTGTTCACTTGTCATGTGGTTCTGCCAGGTTGTTCCGCTGCTAGTACTCCCCATCATCCCACTGGATGTATTTCCACCCATCATTCCACCCGTTGTTTGTCCCTGACCCATCATCCCTCCAGTTGAGTGCCCTTGACCCATCATGTGACCATAGGTGTTTTGAAAGTCGCTCCCGGTAAGGCATACCATAACGCTATCCTTGTCATCGTAGTAATTAAGCATAAAAGTAGTATCAATACTTGCGCCATAGCAATGAACCTGAATTAACCCTTCACTTTCCCCTGAAATGTCAGTCGTAGCAGTGTTCGTTGCTGTAATCACTCCGCTGGCGCTTTTCGTTGTTAAAGTGCCTACATAACTACCTGCAATATTCTGTGGCTCGGAAAGCTCGTCCTTTTGACATGAAGCCAACATTGTAAAAGCCAACACTGCACAAAATCCGATGTTTTTTAATTGTTCCATTTTTTGATTTGATTTAAATTATACACTTACTCCATGTAACTGTAAACAAACCCTACCATGAATTATCTTTTTTTTACAAGCTATTGTTCAGGACAAAAACTATAACTGAACCTTCAAAAAAATGGTTGGAGAGAAAGGCAAAGCACCGGAGTATATATTTGCAAAATCTGACACCCCGGTTTCTACGCGCTTTAAATTGTCGTATTTTATGTTTTGACGATTGAATACATTTAATACCGATAGACCGATATCCCCGAAAATCCTCTTGGTGGCAAACTTATACACTACTCCTGCATCAAACCGTTTGTATGAAGGCCCGGCTGAATTTCCCGTTGCGTAATTTCTAAGTATTTCGAAACCAGAACCATACACATAATTAGTCGAAAAATAGAATGATTTAAGATTATAGATGGCTGCTACTTTTAACTCATGCCGTTGATCCTGCGGCGCCGGGCGGTACAGTCCGGGAGTATCGAACGATAGGTTTTCATCTGCTTTGCTTAGGCTGTATGCAATCCATGCAATATTCTTTTTGTATTCTTTTTTCACATAAAGATCAATCCCGTAGCTTCTGCCGATTCCTGAATAAAATCCTTTTTCAATTTCTCCGGAACCTTTAAAAAAACGGGTTAGTCCGGTAGTATTTTTATAGTAACCTTCTGCACTAAACAAAAAATCATTTCGGCAAAACGAAATACCACCCACATAATGGGCCGATGCCTGCACCGGATAGGATTTCCCATCGCTATTCAACCAATAATACGAATAATTAAGGTTTTCATCTACAAATGACATTTTTGACAAAAACTGGTGATACTTCCCCCATGAGGCATAGATTTTCAATGGTTCCGAGAAAGTAAATTTGACAGAAATACGAGGATCAATATAAAAATCATTGGAGAGGTTTTCATATATGGTCCTAACTCCGGGCGTAATTTTCAACTTTCTACCAGCCGAAATTGAGTTTTGAAGAAATGCAAACCACTTGTGAGAAGTAGTATTCACGGCAATTTCATCGATGTTGTTTGATGTTTGCGAAAAAAGTACCTGATTAGCCTGCCAGCCTATGCCTGTTTCAAAATTGTTTTCGGCGAAAATCGAGAAATTGTCTGTTAATTCAGCCCCGGCTTCACTCACTTTGTTTGCATTCGATAATTCTTTCATCGAATGTCCAGGCATTTCATGCATAGAATTCGTCATTGCATTATTTTCCAGCGATGAATTCTTCAATGACGAATAGTTTATCTTTAACTGCAAATTATGAGTCCCTCCCAATGGTTTGGAAAATTGGAGGGAACTTCCGATTTGTTTGTTTTTTTCAAACAGATTGTTATTTACCTGATGATTATTATAATTCCCGTCAACATTGTAGCCAAACCTATCTCCTCCAATGTAAAGGCCTGCAGAAACAGTTTCCTTTTTATCCCCGCGAAAGGTATATTTCAGATTAAAATCATTGAATTTGTAATCGGGAACAACTAGCACATCAACCATATTTTCGGTGCTTTGATCCATGTTATGTCCTGAATTTCCGGTTCCCATAGCTGAATTTCCGTTAAAACCGAGTTTTGCAGGATTGTATAGTTCATAGTATGTTTTGCGGAACGATGCCAGTATTGATGACCTTTTATTCAACGGCAGTTCGCCCAAAGCATTGACTGTTGAACTATTAATATTAAGTGTGATCGACGGTTTGAAAAGATTACCATTTTTACCCGTAATTTGGACAATTCCTCCTACTCTGTCGTCGAAACTTGCGCCATATCCCCCTTTTTGTATTCGAATAGCTTTTGCAAGAAGAGGGTTAACCACGCCAATATCGTCACTATGGCTTTTAAGTCCAAAGATTGTAAATCCGTCAAATTCAATTTTGGTTTGGCCTTCATAACTACCCCAAACCAAAGGATCAGACGCTTGTTCGCCCGATGCAAGAAGTCCGGGAAGTAGCCGTAAAACGTTGTAAACCGAATTGTCGCCATACCCAGGCAAATAAGGAGCAATAGTGTGATTCACGCTGATAGTTCCAGGCACATCGCCAATCATCGTTGATTTTTCGATTGTCAATCCTTCGATTTTAACTTCCTTCAATTCGGTTACAGAAGGAGTGAGGAGAAACTTCCGGTTGAAACTTTGACTAAAAATTGTATCGTAAACAAAATATCCGAGGTGTGAAATTTGGATGTTCAGTTTTGCATCGGCTGAAGCTAACAAGTTAAAATTGCCATTTTGGTCGGCTTGCACCTGCTTATTGTTAATAAAAATATACGAAAACGGAAGTGGTTCGAAAGTTCCGGCTTCAACAACCTGTCCTCCAACTTTTATCAATTTTGAGGCTTCCTTTGTTATAGGGCGTGAGGAGAAAATAACAAAAACCTTCCCGTTTTTCTCATACGAAAAAGGTAGCCCCTTCAATAAATATGAAACCGCTTCTTCCCGAGTTTCAAATTCGCGACTGCAAGTAACTGAATACCCGGCCAGTAACTGGTCGTTGAATGTAAATTCCAGTCCATATTTATCCCGCAATTCAAAAAACACCTGGTTCAATGGAATTCCCGTAACGTCAATTTTTATTTTTGGTGGTTGGGCATATAAACAATTCCAAAGAGCCATTAATAAAATTACCAACAGTAATTTTTTTTTCACTTATTATTATTGCTTTTAGTTATCCGATAGTTTTTATCAGAAAGTTTAACAAAATCATATCCCAGAGGCTTACATACCATCGTCAGTATTTTGTCAAGGTCTGGCTCTTTACGAAAACTTATTGAAATCACGCCAGTTAAGCGCTGGTCGGAAGTAATATTAACACCAAACTGCCGTTCAATTTCACTGATAACTTCGGGAAAAGGCGCAGAGGAAAATAAAAACCTATCTTCACGCCAGGAGATTATATTTTCGGGCTGGCTGTGAGTTTCCGGGCTCGTCAGTTTTCCTGCTTGAATAGCTACACGTTGGTTAGGAAGCAAAATCACCGATTCTCCCGTCAGGGATTTAACATTCACCTTCCCGGTTAGACACAGAACATGGTACGAATCATCGCGTGAGAAAATATTAAATGTAGTTCCAAGCACTGATGTTTCGCCCAACTTAGACTTAACCGTGAATTTTTCCCCTTTCTGTACTGAAAAGAATGCTTCGCCGTCCAGTTCTAATTTTCTTTGGAAATACCAACGCCACGGATAATATTTCAGCCTGGTTTCGGCATTCATTTCTACCCTCGATCCATCAGGAAGTTGTGCCGTTAAATGTCTTCCTGCGGGACAATATATGGTTTTCGTATAAAATACAGATGCTAAAGTTAAACTAACAACAATAAGCAATGATGCGGCGATTACCAACCGGATTATTGTTCTTGAGAACGAAACGACTTTGGCTTGAGGTTGCCCCATAATCCCTTCAAAGTTATCCCTGAATATGGATTCTTTATTCTGCCGCCACTCTATTTTTGCCCGTGCAAACAATTCAATGGTTTCGGCGTCAATTTCTTGTATTTCGTTCTTATCTATCATTTCAATTTTCAGCCATTAATGCATTTCTAAGATAATTTAAAGCATTTCCCATGCGTTTTTCAACGGCTTTAACCCCGAGCCCTAATCTTTCGGCAATTTCCCTATATTGAAGCCCATCAATTCGGCTCATAAGAAAAACTGAACGTTGAATCTCCGGCATATTCTCAATAAGCATCGTATATTTTTCATTTAATTGTTTAAATGTAAGTAGTTCTTCAGGCGAATAATCGTGCAGGTCAAAACGGATGTTTTCAAATACCTTTTTTGTTCTTTTCTGGTGATGAAATTTGTTAACGTACATATCAGAAGCCATTTTAAACAATAAACCTGTCACTTGGCTCATTACAATTGAATCGCGCTTCTCCCATAATTTCATGAAACAATCCTGCGCAATATCAGTGGCAAGATCCACATCCCCACACCGATAATAAATGCAACTCCGGAGTTCATCGAATTTCTGGTCAAATATTTTTTTGAATTCTTGATTGTCCAAAATAGCGTTACTTTTTTAGGGGAATAAACAAACCTGAAAAAGCATTGTTCTCAAAATCTAAAACATAGTCCTTAACCATCATACTACACCAAAGGTAAATCAGAGCTTTTATCACAAACATCTGTAAATAAAGAAAATACAAGCGTCATTAAACCGATTATTCTTTCATGATTGACTTTTATTTATCCTGTTTTATGATACTCCATATAATCAAGCATGAACCCTACCAGTTTCTAAATTTTAGTTAAAAAAAAACAAAGCTTAGGGTGATAATTTTACGGGAAGGAGCAATCAATGTCTAAAAGTTCGATTGCGGTGGGTATATATAAGTAATTATAACACAGTATTTTAAATAAAAAATATAAATCTTTTCCCAGGTCCATTGGCCGGGAAAAGATTTAAAATGCTTTGTTAATGCATGTGACCCTGGTGTTCATCCATCTTCATTTTCTCCTTTGCAGGTGCTTTTGCCGGAGCAAACGAAGTAGCACGGTCGTATTTGCAGCACGATGGCAGTTTAGTGTAGGCCTCGTTGCTTGCTTTCTGTGTTTGTGTATCATGACCAACCATTGCAATTGCCATTTCAACTTTTTGTGCGTCTGTTTTAGCTGCGTCAAAAACAACGGTCATCATCTTGGTCTCCTTGTTCCAGTCAACCGAAGCTACTCCCTGAACAAGCCTGGCCGCAGTCTCAACTCGTTTTTTACACATATCGCAATTTCCATACACCTTGAAGCTTTCAGTTTTGTTTTCGGCAAACAGATTCTGAACACCCAGCAGCAAAACTGCCGCAAATAACATTACAATAATCTTTTTCATTTTTGTTTATTTATAAATTTAAGAATATTACACATGCATAACTGATTATCAATCACCTCGAATAATTCAAATAACCGCAATTATCTGTGTTCATACTTCATTGGTTTCACAGGAGCCTTTAGTACTGAACGGTCATATTTACAACATGCCGGAAGTTCATTGTAGGCTTCTTCAGTTGCTTTCACGCCTTCTGTGTCGTGACCAACTTTAGCAATTGCTTCCTTCACATTTTGCAAACTGGTTTTGGCATCATTGAGTGTTACTTCAATTTCCTTGGTTTCTTTGTTCCAGTCCGCTTTTGAAACACCTTCCAACGATAGAGCGGCCATCTCAATACGTTTTTCACACATCTCACATTTCCCATTCACCAAAAACTTTTCTGATTTGATTTTTGCAAATCCAGATAATGTTCCCATTAGGATCACTACCACTACACTTAAAACTTTTGTTTTCATACGAATTAATTTAAAGGATTAAACTACTTATTATTTATTATCACAGCATGAGCCCGACTTTTCAATCTTATTGTAAATGCTTTCACCTGTGCCATGAGTATTTCTTTTTCGGTTTGGGTCGCGCTTGTATTTGCAACATTCGGGAAGTTTATTATAGCCTGATTCGCTTGCACTAAACATTTCTGTATCATGGCCAGCCATTGTTATAGAAGTTTGTATCTTTTGCATGGTTGTTTTTTTGTCATCGTAATTTACCGTCAGGCTTTTGTTTGATTTATCCCATTGGGCAGATACAACACCATCCAAGGTCTTTGCCGCCTTTTCAATACGATTTTCACACATGTTGCATTGGCCATTTACTTTAACCTTTTCAAGTTTAGTTGTAGCCTGAATGGTTAACGCACTAAACATCGAAATCACGATTGTACTTGCTAATTTGATTCTCATTTTGTGTCAATATTTGCGTTATTTAATATGATTATAGTTTTCTTCAGATTCAAAATAGCTCACTTTCCCATTCGATTTTTTGGTCAAAACAATGAAAGCTTTTGACTTCTTGATCCGGTGGTGAGAATACTCGTCAACAGCAAATTGAGAATCATGAAGATTAAGTTTTAGTTTATCTCCACACATTTGACAACAGACGTAATAGGTTTCACCTTCAATTAATACTGCTTTCGTAGGCCTTGTTTTAATGTCATTGCCAAACATGCATATCTGTTGCGCATCTAATTTTTTGTTTGCAAGTTTTGCAAGCATTCGCTCCTGATAAATATCGTATCTGAAATAACTATTGTAACCAAACCAGGATGCAAATGCAAAAAACAAAATCATACCCACGAGGAATAAGCGGTCGAACCACTTATCCTTTACAATCTGGCGTTTTTGCGCTTCTGTTAATTTTTTCATCTGATTATAATTTGTTTTTTAATTGCCTTATGGAACTCGCCAGCGATAATCATGCGTCTGTGTGATATTATCCTCATGGCTCGTTTCATAACTTATTCGTTTTTACACGTTGAGTTTACCCTTGTAAATCGTAGGGAAATTTAAAGGTTCTTGCTGTTTATCTTTCATGATATTTGATGTTTGGCAGGGTAAATTTAAATTCACTTCCCTTGCCGATTTTGCTCTCAACCCAAATTTTTCCTTCGCACTTTTCAATAAATTCCTTACATAAAATTAATCCGAGCCCGGTTCCTTTTTCTCCATTTGTTCCTGGTGTTGACTGATTTTTTTCAATATTGAACAGGTTTTCCATGTTTTTTTGTGAAATACCTATTCCTGAATCTTTAACCGATATTTCAATTGTTTCATTTTGATCTTTTCCTGATAGGATTCTTGCTGAAATAGAAACCTCGCCTTTTTGAGGGGTGAACTTTATGGCATTGGCTAATAGGTTTCGAATAACAGTGTTGACTAAATCCCGGTCGGTATTGAAATATAAATCCTCATTTACTTCCGACTTCATACAAATTCCTTTTTCAATGGCATTCTGATTAAACAAAATGACATTTTCATCAATCAACTCCCGTAAATTTAGATTTGCAGGATTAAATACAACTTTTCCTCTTTGGCTGTGTGACCAAGTCAATAAATTCTCTGACAGCTTATAGGTGTTTTGTGAGCCTTCATAAATTAGCTTTATAAATTCCTTTTTGGTTTTATGGTCGTACATTTCATATTCGTGAAACAATAGTTCCGAAAGGCTCAATAATGAACTTAAGGGGTTTTTCAGGTCGTGGGCAATGATTGAGAAAAATTTGTCTTTTGTCGCATTTAGATCATGTAATTCTTTTTTTTGTTTTTCGAGCAGATCATTTTTCTTTTTAAGTGTAATGCGCGACATTTCGAATAATACTGCTAAAACGATTCCAAAAAGACCAAAAAACAAAGACATTGAAGAATTTATATAGTGCTGAAGCCGTTCCTTGTCGTAAAGCGCGACAATATCAAAACCTTCATTTATAAGCATTGAAAGTGGGTGGAAGATAAATAAGCCAACTAATGCGCCTATTATTAACTCCATAATAAAAAAAGTATATTCCTTCTTCAAAATTTGTCCTCGGCTCATGGCATTAACATAATAGTACATTCACATTTTGAACAAGATGGGTTTCATATTCATGAAATTGTGTGAGATTTAAATATGAACTTCAGGAAACCCTATTTTTTTATCGGCCTTACAATCAGGCTGAAATAATTCTCTTAATTCTTGCTCGATAAAAATTCTTCCTTGTTGTTTTAAAAATGGAGTGTAGTGAGCATAAATTGTCAATTTCCCTTTGCAATTTTTAACCCAACAGTCTTTTTTATCGTGATTTTCAATTCTTGTTCTCAACTTTAAGCTTTCACCAACATCTAATAAAAAATATTCAGTATCCACCTTACAAACTATAGCATATACACCCGATCTGTCTTTGATTTCATCAATTGATGCGAAAGGGCCTGTAAACGAATATTTTCCTAATTTGATTGCCATAACTTTAAATTTCAACAGGAGTTTTATCGCAAACTATCTTGTAGTGCATTAAAATAATCAACGAGTAATTTTTTGCTTTTCGGTGTTAAACGGGCATCCCGATGGATTAATGTATAGGAGGAAAGCGGCATTTCGTCTTTTTCAATCTGGCTTGCCATCGAACTCAATTTGCTTCTTTGTTTTCTGACGGAATAGGATCCAAATTCGCTAAAATTTAGTTCGGCCTTACCTTTATCGATATGTTGCTCTAAAAACCATCCAACCGGCTGCACATAGCTATACCAGGGATAATTGGTATTATTGCTGTGGCAGTTGTAGCAGGAGGTATGCAATGCTCGCCCCACTTCATCAGGAACTTTATAAGTTAGTATAAAGTCGGTTGATGATACTTCTGAACTTTGATTGGTTCTGGTGGATATAAATTGAAGACCCACCAGAACAACCAAAATTGCTAACCCAATGCGCTTTAGCGTTTTCATTTCACAGAAATTTCAACAAGAACCCTACCGCATTTCTCCATATTCTTACCGCGAAACGGATTCTTTATCTTATCAGACGCACTTAACCACTTGCCGCCTTTGTTGTTGTTATACATTGAGCAAAATAACTGATACAAGGTGCGATCCGATCCTGTAATAACGATCAGGTCTTTGAGGTCTCCGCCCAATAGTTCAAAGTGTTCCCTTTGATGGTCTATTTTGTCGCCATTTTCCGAAATATGCTCCGCATTTTCTTTGGCATCATCCAGAATTTCTTTCAATTCCTTTTGTTTTGACGCTTCCTGACCTGAAAGATCGAATTTTCCAAGGGCATCGAACAGCATTTTTCCTGAACTGGCCGCTTTCTTAGCGTTATCATCGACCAAAGCATCTTTTAAAGCAAGGTAATTATCCAGAATAGATGTTACAGCCAGAGAGTGTTTAACCTTGATTGAAGGTATAACGCGAGGTTCTTCTTTCATTTTTGGCGCCATGTTCGAATGGCTGCTTCCTGAGTTCCCCATGCCCGAATGGTCGTGCTGGGCGCTTGCTCCCCAGCTCACTAAAGCCAGAAAAAGCATAATCATTGTTGTTTTCATTGTTTTACAATTAAAAGAATTAAAAATTGATATGAGAGTTAAGCCGGTATCATCATCTGAATTTCGCGGACGAAGACTGCGGATGTGAATAAGATTTCTATTATTCACGTTTGATTAAAATAGCATGGATTCCCTTTTAACCAAAAAAATGGTGGAAGCCATGTGGATTTGAATCTTTTATCGGAATCAGTTTCATGTTACACACCGGGCAATTCCCCGGATGGTTATACTTTTTATTTTCTTCACACTTCATCGGGCACTGATAAACGATGTTCTTTTTTTCATGTTCAGAATATTGCTTTTTTTCGTCCATGACCTTTTTGTTAAGTGTTAAACATCTTATCTCTATTTAATTGACCAAATAACAGCGAAACAGAAAAACAAAGATTCACACAGGTTAAAGAGACCGTTTCACAATACCAGGTTTTAATCAGACCCTCTACTTTGCAGGTACTTTACTGTTTCACTTGTAGTGAGGGGATTTGTCACATTTCCGGTCCTCAGGTAGAAAATTGTTCTATTGTCTTCGTTGAAGAACACGGGATGTCGGCAGGGTTCTATATAAAGCGTACATATTTCTTTCATTTCTATTTCATGAAACGACACATGGATTTTTGTACAAATATCCTTACCAAAAGCATTTGCAACCAACAGGATTAATCGTTGCTGAAAACCATCTTTATCTTTTCGCTTCAATGACCAGTAATCATTTTCAAGCCCCAATATTTCGCCACTATCGTTGACCCCGATAATTAAGGTGCCTCCATTTGCATTGAGAAATCCGGCTATTGATTTTAAAATCACATCTTCCAGATTCTTATCTGTTTTAATCTGGCGGTAATCGTGGCGCAAAGAGGATTTAAATTCAACAAACTCACTTTCTCCGTTGGCAATTAAACTGGGAATACTTTGCTTTAACAATTGCTTCTTTCCGTATAGCAAATATTCTCTTCTTTTAATAGATTTATAATACAAACCAGAGCCAAAGCCTATAGTTGCTCCCAGTATTGAAAAAGCCACCGACATGGGCATCATATGCAGACTGAAAGTATGCTTGAAATTTCCCAGAAAAACATTGAACAAATCAGACAGGTTGTATTCATTTGTATTCAATTGAAACCAGTATATAACCATGCTGATCGGGTGTATGATGAAATATCCGATTAACAGTCCGATAAAAGTATGGATAATCAGTTCTTTGTTATTTTTCATGATGAACCTGGATATGATAAGGCGCATAAGCTAGGATTTTAAATTATTTACAATAGGAAAATATAACCTAATGGCAGCTCCGCCGTCTGTTGAATTTCCAATTTCAATTTTTCCTTTGTGTGCTTCGCAAATGAGCTTTATCAATGGAAAATCCAGACCGTTGCACCCAACCAGAGTTGTATTGCTGCCCAAAAGAGTAAATACATTCTTTTCCGCAAGGCCAGAGAATCCCTTTCCGTCGTTGCCAATTTCAAGAACAGTATATGACTTGGCCGTATCTTCCCAGCCATCGATAGATATCTGCTTTTTGCAGAATTGCAGCGTATTCGCGAAAATATGATCCATACATGTACCGAATAAGTCAGCATTCGCACAGACAAAAGTTTGTGCCTCGTTTAACCGAAATGAAAAATTAACTGCAATTTGCCTTTGAAGAATTTCCTCGTTGTACTTGCTAAGTTTAAACCTTACCTCTTCGAGCAAGTTTAATCTATCTTTATTTAATCTGGCATCCTTTGTTCTTAGTTCAGTTATTTTCAACGCCGTAAGCGAAAAATTCTCAAGACGGGCGACCGAGGCGTCAAGCATATCAACAATATGTTTTAGTTCGCTTGAAGTATCCATGTTTTTTATAATACTTACAGAGCCCACAATTCCATGGAGCGGAGTCCTGATCTCGTGACCGATCAAATGAAGAAAATTCGATTTAATGTTGTCTAATTCAACTAATTCTTCGTGTTTTTCATGTAATATCCTTTTTAGCTTCAACGATCTGGAATAAAGCCCTGAAATGAATCCGAAGAACCCACCAATTAATGCAAAGACGATACTCATCGGCAACATGCTTGAATGGAATGAATGTTTAACCCGCATCATAAATACGTCAGCCAACAAATCGAAAGAAATAGTTGATGAATTAAACTCAAACCAATAAACAACCATGGTTATCGGGTGAAACACAAAAATTGAAATAAGCGCTCCAATTACTGTGTGAATAAGTATCATGTTAAAATGCAAGCCTGTTATGTCAGTTGCGATTTTCTTCATTTTAAAATACATGTTTTGATTGTAGATTCCGGCAATTCAGGATAAATTGCATAGGGGGTAATTGATCCGATGACTGCGTGTCATCGGATCAATTGAAAAGAATGAGTCACTTCCAGAAATATTCGCTATTTCATGGGAGCCATTTTCATGTCCATTTTTGCATCTTTTTTGCCGTCCATCTTCATGTCAGTTTTCGCACGCTCGTATTGACAACAACCCGGCAGTTTATTGTATGCCTCATCAGTAGCCTTGTGCATTTCGGTATCGTGGCCAGCTTTGGCAATGGCCATTTCCACTTTATGAACGTCGGTTTTCGAATCATCAAAAGCCAGGTCCATCATTTTGGTTTCCTTGTTCCAATTGGCCGTAGCAACTCCATCAACAGCTTTTGCCGCTTTTTCAATGCGTGCTTTACACTGCTCGCAATTACCATAAACCTTAACTTTCTCCACTTTATTGCCAGCAAAAACGGCAACTACCCCAAACATGAGCAGAGCCGCCAAACTTAAAACTTTTGTTTTCATACTCTTATAAATTAAATGGTTAAACTTTTATTTCCGATACTTACAGCAGTCCGGAAGCGCTTTATAGGCAGCATCCGAGGCCTTAAATTTTTCGGTATCATGCCCAACTTTAGCAATAGCTTTCTGAATATTATCCAGGTTGGTTTTACCTCCGTCAAACTGTACATGCAACATTTTTGTTTCGGTACTCCATTCGGCTGAAGCAACGCCGACAACCGATTTAGCTGCCGCTTCGATCCGTGCTTTACATTGGTCGCAATTGCCCGAAACTTTGACCATCTGATGTTCTGCTTTTGGCTTTTCTGAACCACTTCCCATATCCATACCTGACATGTCATTGCTGTCCATTGGTTTCGCATTCGCGGGCGCGGTTTTGTTGTCCCCCGGGTTTTCTTCGCCCGGCATAACCATTCCCGGCATTGAGGTTGCCTTTTTGCCTCCTGAAGGATTCATCATACTCGGTTTGCCTTCCAGTTGGGCAGCAGCGTCAACGCTAAAGGCGCTTTGGGTCACAATTTCCTCGCCATCGGCTAAACCATCCAAAACAACTAAACTGTTGCCCAGTTGCGGCCCCAATTCGACTTCGCGGATTTTGAAAACAGGCTCTTCACTGTTTGGCTGCTTTACATATACGATGGACCGTTTGCCAGTCCAAAGCACGGCAGAGCGTGGAATAACCAGTTTATCGCGGTACTGGACAAGATTGGCTTTCACAATTCCGGTTGCAAACATTTCGGGTTTCAGTTTCCCTCCGGGATTACCGATTTCCAGGCGCACTTTGGCTACCCGGTTAACCGGATCGATCACCGGATCAATAAACCTGATGTTTCCGGAGAATGAAGACCCAGGCAATGCCTGAATAGTGAAGTCAACTTTATCTCCGGTTTTCAGGAACGGAAGGTCGCTTTCGTAAGCATCGAACAGCACCCAAACACTTGACAAGTCGGAAACTTCGTAAAGTATCGACCCCTGACCAACATAGTCGCCCATACTGACACGTTTTGCCGTAACAATACCTGAAGTGGTCGATTCAACTTCTATGGTTGTCTTAATATTTCCGGAGTTCTCGATAGCCGAAATTTGTGTTTCAGACAATTTCCACTGGCGAAGTTTTTCTTTGGCCGCTTCGTAGATTTCGGGCTGCGCCTTTTTTGTTTTGGCTGCTTCGAGCAATTCCTGCTGGGCGGTAACCAGTTCCGGAGAATAAATGAGGGCCAACGGCTGGCCTTTCCGCACAGGTTCGCCCGTGAAATTGACCAGCAACTTTTCAACCCGTCCGGAGATATAGGCAACCTGGCTCTGCCGTAAGCGCTCGTCGGCCTGCACTTTTCCGTAAAGGCGCACTTCTTTTTCCGGGTTTTGGCGCGAAACCACCGAGGTCAGCACATTGGCCAACTGGGCCGCTTCTTTGGTCAGATGAACGGCTCCCGGGTCCATCTCTGCGGTACTGCTTTGCGAAAGCGGGATCAAATCCATCGCGCAAATGGGGCATTTACCGGGTTTGTCCATTCGTATCTGGGGGTGCATGGCACAAGTCCAGACTTCAGATTTTGCAGTTTCTGCCGCATGGTCATGTTTTTCTTCTTTGGCCGGAGATGAATGGAAGAATATCCAGCCGAGCAAAATACCCCCAATCAGAATGAGGCTAAAGCGAACGTATTGATTACTAAATATTTTCATCGTATATATTTTTTTGTGTTACTTGATTTTCGTATAGGCCATTAAGCGGTTGAACCATGCTATTGACGTGTTGTTATCGGCGACTGCTTCTATTTGCTGGTACTCGTAATCGAGCGTCTGTTGCCTGACTCGCAGAATGTCGGTGAGCGAAACGCCTGAGGAAGCAAAGCTTTTAAACATGATATCGAGCGATTTAGAAGCCAATTGATATTGACTGGCATATAATTTTATCCGGCGCTGTGCATCCTGGTACAACTGCAATGCCTGATAATACTCGGTTTGCAGCGTATTAGCAACAGCTTTATAATTTTCGGTATTTGCCTGTTTCAAAAAGTCGGCTTCATCGCGCATCGCCTTGTACTTTTTTCGGTAAACAGGCAATGTAACCTTCACCTCGGGCATAATCATGTCTTTACCATTCATCGGTGATGTTGACATCGCATTTTTATTGATCAGCGAATAATTCAATCCGACCCCAACCATTGGATAGCCCATTTTGGTAACCATTTGTTTGCGGGCTTCCAGCGATTGTTGCTCAAACTGAAGCATTCCCAGCATCGGGTTGTTTTTCAGGATGCTGTCAGAAATCGCTAAAAGCGAAGGGTCAAAATTTTCAGACGTCAAGGTATCCGGCAAGGCAACAATTGCAGTTTGAGGCCTGTTTAAATAACTGTTAAACTGTGCTGAGATGGTAATCAACTGGTTTTTTAACAGGTTAATGTTATTCTGAAGGTCGCCAATTTCGATTTGAATGCGATACACATCGGAGAGACCCGAGCCTCCGGAAGACGACCCCATGGGACTGCCCCCCATTGGCGAAGATGCCTGGCCTGAAGCTGACCCACCGGAATTGCCCGAACCGCTGCCCATGCTATTCATTCCCGATGATCCGGAGGAAGAACCTGGAGTAGGAGTTTGGGACATTGATTTGCTGGCTGGGGCAGATCCGTTTACGGAAGTACCAGCCTTGAACCTGACAACCGCCAACCGTTCAACCGTTTGAAGCAATGCGATGTTATTTTCCGAAATACGGATTTTCTGCCTGACCTTATTCAATTCGTACCATGTACGCTGCACGTCATAGAATACCTGAAACTTGGCATCGCGAAACGTTTCCAGTTTGGCTTTTGCCATCAGGCTCATTTCGTCCTTGGCATATTTGAGTTGACCAAACCAGGGGAACATCTGCATCAATTGTATATCAGCCAATTGGTTTCCGCCAACCAGTTCCATGGGCTTGAGGAAAACCCCCAGGCTGGCTTCAGGATCGGGCAAACTTCCCACCTGGGGCACTTTCTGCAAGGTAGCTTCATATTCAGCATACCGCTGAAGTACAGTTGGGTTATTTTTGACCGCAATTTCAAGATAATTTAATAAAGAATCTGTCTTTTCCTGACTATTGCCCATAACCCAACTACCAAGAGCAAGCATCAGCAACAGTATTTTTTTATATGCCTGTGTTTTCATCATCGTCTTGATTATTAGGGTTATTAATTGCTAATTTATTGTGTTTGGTTACGGCTCCTTCTCTCCACATGGCTTGAAACATCGGAACAACAAAGACGGTCATAACCTGAATGACCATGCCGCCAAACATGGGGATTGCCATTGGTATCATAATGTCGGAACCTTTCCCATTCGATGATAATACCGGCAACAAAGCGATAACGGCAACTGCAGTGGTCATCATGGCTGGCCGTACACGTTTCAATCCTGCGGCAACAACAGCTTCGCGCACATCGTGAACGGTTGCAGGATGTCGCGCTTCAAATACCTGATGAATATAGGTACCCATGATAACCCCATCATTGGTGGCAATTCCAAACAGGGCAATGAACCCGACCCAAATTGCCACGCTCAAATTAATCGTATGCATCTGAAACATGTCCCGAAGATTGATCCCTTCAATTGAGAAATTCAGGAACCAGCCCTGTCCATACAGCCAAAGCATAATAAAACCTCCGGCAAAAGCTACGAAAACTCCCGAAAAGTGAATGAGCGAAGCCGTTACTGTACGGAATTGAAAATAAAGCAATAACAAGATCAGGAGCAAACTGATTGGTATCACGATCATCAATCGTTTGGTAGCCCTTATCTGATGTTCGTAATTACCTGCAAATTTATACGATACTCCTGCTGGCAAAACCAGGGAGCCTGAATCAAGTTTTTCCTTTAAAATTTTAGTGGCTTCATCCACTACATCCACTTCGGCTTTGCCTTCGTTCTTGTCGAATATGACATAGCCGTTCAGGAATGTATTTTCGCTGCGGATCATTTGAGCGCCACGGGTATAATCGATATCAGCAATTTCGCTCAACGGAACCTGAACCCCATTCATCGCCGGAATCAGGATACGCTTGATATCATCCGGGTTATCGCGCAATTCGCGGGCATAACGCACCCGTATCGGAAACCGTTCGCGTCCTTCGACAGATGATGAAAGAGCCATTCCACCTACAGCCACCTGAAGAATTTCCTGCACTTCGCTTATGGTCATACCATAGCGCGCCATGGCTTCGCGGTTCAGTTTAATTTCGAGGTAAGGAGCGCCAACAGCACGGTCGTAAAATACGGCCGAAGCTTTGATAGAAGGAACTTCTTTCAGGGCCTGTTCAAGCAACATCCCTCCTTTTTCTATCGCATCCAGATCGGGGCCAAACACTTTCAGTCCCATCGGCGCGCGCATTCCGGTCGAAAGCATGACCAGGCGGGCCTCGATTGGTTGTAACTTGGGCGCTGAAGTCAGCCCCGGAATGTTGGTCACTTTCACAATCTGGTTCCAAATATCATTCGGCCTTTTGATTTCTGGTCGCCACTGACGGAAGTATTCTCCATTTTCAACTGGAATCAAACTATCTGCCGGTATTGCACGAAAAGTTTCTTTCTTCGGATTGTACTTTCCTCCATTTTTAAGGATATAACTACCGTCACGATCAACTTTAAACTGCATGCGTTGCCCATCTTCATTCAGAATATATTCTGAACGATAACTGATTGTATTCTCGAACATTTGCACCGGCGCCGGATCGAGCGCCGAATTTACGCGTCCCCATTTTCCGACAGCCACCTGCACTTCAGGAATAGCTGAAAGCCGTTTATCAAGTGTTTCAATGTATTCCAGGTTTTTCTGGATACTTGAATGTGGCATACTGGTTGGCATTAGGAGAAACGAACCCTCATTTAGTGATGGCATAAATTCTTTACCTGCCCCGGGGAATGTTTCCGAAGAAGATTGCCAGAACGCCGTTTGCCTGATGTTCTTCCACCCTGCTTTTTCCATTCCTGAAGCAGCAATACCGAATGTTTTATCGAATCCCTGCCAGGCCAGCAGACCGAACAACAGGGTTACCGCAGGAATAATCAGGAATTTCCATTTATGTTCCAACGCCCATCGCATGATGTTCTCATAGAAATGCACCATCGACATCAACGCTGCGAGAATGACAACAATAATACCGCCTACGAATATAAAATTCGAGAATATGCTGTTGTGGGCGCCTAACGGAAGCCATTCGATGGTTAGGTACCAGGATGCTACAAGCACCGTGATGCCAATGTTGATGTAATTCGGAAATTCTTTCCGGCGTTCGGGCCAGCGGTGATCCAACAAGTTATTGACACCTACCGCAGCCAGCGCCAGAGCTGGCCACATTTGCCAGATAACAACAAACAAGATACCGGCAATGATCAGGCAGGCATTCCAAATTTTACGGATTTTCTTTGTATCAAAACTAATGTTGAAGAAAATATGCGTTAAAGTAGGCAAAGCTACAATACCAAGGATAAATGCTGCTATCAGCGAAAAAGTCTTGGTGAAGGCCAGCGGGTGAAACAGCTTGCCTTCGGCAGCCTGCATCGCGAAAACGGGAAGGAAGCTGACGATGGTTGTAGCAATAGAGGTGACCACGGCATCACGAACTTCGGTGGTTGCTTCGTATATGACCGACATTAATTTTTTCCCACGAATGCCTTTATTTTCGGGCATTTCCAGATGCCGCAGGATATTCTCCACGTCCACAATCCCGATATCGACCATTACGCCAATGGCGATAGCAATACCCGACAGGGCTACTATGTTTGCCTCGATACCAAAAAAACGCATCAGGATAAAAGTCATCAATACGCCAATTGGCAGCAATCCGGCTACAATCAACGATGCCCTTAGGTTCATAACAAGTACAATGATGACTATGATACTGATCAGGATTTCGTGCGAAAGCGCCGATTCAAGCGTTCCGATGGTCTCCTGGATCAATCCTGTACGGTCGTAGAACGGAACAATGGTCACTTTTGAAATACTTCCGTCGGGCAAAGTTTTTTGTGGCAATCCGGCTTCAAGTTCCTTTATTTTATCTTTGACATTGCTAATTACATCCATGGGGTTTGAACCGTAACGGGCAACCACAACAGCGCCCACGGCTTCGGAACCCGCTTTGTCGAGGCCACCACGGCGCGTAGCCGGGCCAAATACCACATGGGCAACATCTTTAACGCGTACCGGGACATTATTCCGGACAGCAACTACAGAAAGGTCGAGGTCGTCCAGATTTTTAATGTACCCCAAACCACGGATAATGTACTCCACATTATTCAGTTCAACAGTTTCAGCGCCAATGTCGAGGTTGCTTTTACGCACGGCATTCATCACGTCCATAGCCGAAACATTGAAGGCTTTCAATGCTTCAGGGTTCAGGTCAATCTGGTACTCTTTGATAAAGCCTCCAACAGATGCCACTTCAGAAACCCCTTCGGCAGTGGTAAGGCCATACTTCACATAAAAATCCTGAACAGTGCGTAATTCCTGCGGATCCCACCCCCCGTTAGGTTTTCCTGTTTTGGGGTCTCGTCCCTCAAGGGTGTACCAATAAATCTGGCCTAACGCGGTTGCGTCGGGTCCCAATGCCGGTTGAACTCCCTGGGGCAGGGTACCCGCTGGCAATGAATTGAGTTTTTCAAGGATTCGCGAACGGCTCCAATAAAAATCAATGTTGTCTTTAAAGATAATATACACAAAAGACATCCCAAACATGGATGTACTCCGGATGGTTTGCACACCGGGAATACCCAGCAAAGCAGTCGTCAGCGGGTAGCTTATCTGATCTTGAATGTCTTTGGGCGAACGGCCCATCCATTCGGTAGCTACGATCTGCTGGTTTTCCCCAATATCGGGGATTGCATCCACCGCAACAGGGTCGCGGGGGAAATAATCCGGTTTCCAGTTGAACGGCATATATACCATGCCCAAAACCACAAAAGCGATCATGAACATAAAGGTAATCAGCCGGTTTTCGAGAAAAAATTTGACAAGTCGGTTAAACATATTGGTGAATTTTAAAGATTAATGGTGACCACCGGAGTGGCCGCCAGTGCTACCTCCAGAATTATTATGAGGGGTGTATGAATTACCTGAATTCCTGAGCCGCAAGTCGGCAAAATCAAATGCTTCCATTTTCATTCCACATTTTGGACACTTCCCGGGGCTCATTTCAATAATTTCTGTATGCATCGGACAACTGTAATATACCTTCCCCAGCTTCGCCTGAGCTGTTGAGTGCCTGCTGCTACTGCATGAGCTGAATAAAAAACCCATTAAAATGGCCGTTAATAAAACGATTTTAAATTTATACATTTTTTTATTGTTAATACATTGATGTTATATTTTGAATTAATTGATCACTGAACCACAAATTTTCCCTTGACACTGAAGTCTTTGTTCAACAATTGATAGAAATAAGTGCCTGTAATCATGTTTTTTCGCTCAATCACTACTTCGCGCTCCATGTTATTTTCCCTTTTAAAAATTATTCTTCCATAGATATCAATGATCAACAAAGTATATCTTTCATCACTCAAATCCGGATGAATCTTTAGAATGGCTTTATCTTTTAAGGGGTTTGGGTAAATGGTGACTAAATTTTGATTCTTTGAAATTTCTTCGATGCCAGTAACCACAGATTTTAATTTTGAAGCATATTCCACACTCTGATAACTAGTATTCTGATTTAATACACCTTTTGAAATTTGAAGTACCGGAAAACCCAGCTCTTTGGTGTACCAGGTGTAATAATAATTGCCTTCTGTTTTACTTTTTAACAAGGCTGCCCCATCTGAATAAATACTGTCATATACGGTTTCAGACGTAAAAATGCGAATGGCGCTTACCGTTCCCGCCGGGGTTTTTATCGTACCCCATGCATCGGCCTTTGAGTACCCTTTCACATGCAATACTTTTTGTGTGTACCCTGCAGAATAATAGATTAATCGCGACTCATTCTGAATTGAATCACCATATTTCAGGATAGGGAAAACAGGGCGCGGAATTGAATATTTTGATATGCCTTGAACATCAGACCCATAAAAAAACAACCCACTTCCATTTTTTATATAGAAATCATTCTTACAAGTTTCGATATCGGTGTGAGTAACATGCGAATGAACTTTAGTGCATGCTTTATTAATTGCTAAAACGGCCAAAGGAAATTTCGAATAATTAGGTGTAGCTGTAGCGCTAACCCAATTTTGTGAATCAGATTCTTTTCCGTTCAAATAGCTGAAATCCCAGAAAACGTTTTCGCCATTCGCTCCGGGCAATATACTGATTGCCTGAACGCTATCGACCATAGAACTGATTCTGACAGCCCCCGCCATTGGCAGATCGTTGCTATCTAAAACAATTTGAGCCTTCAGTAATTGTGCTAAAAACAATAAGGGCAATATAGAAAATATAGGTATCCGTTTCTTCATCTGATAATTCAGCTATTACTTTCTCTTTAAATAATCTCGAACTGCAACATCATTCCATCATCCTCATGTTCGAGGTTATGGCAATGCAAAACATATTTCCCTTTGTTTTGCCCAAACCTCATAATAACCCGAACCTTTTCACCCGGAAGTAGCAACACCGTGTCTTTCCATCCGTTTTCGGTCGATATCAAACTGTTTCTTCCTCCAATACGGTCTAAAACCTGAAATTGGACGCCATGAATGTGCATTGGGTGCGGCTCATCTCCCTTTGAATTATCGAATTCCCAGATTTCAGTACTTCCGGCCTCAACAATTTCATCAATCCTTGATTTGTCGTAAACTTTATCATTGATGCGGTGCATTCCTTTCATCGTCATTCCTGAACTGCCCATGCCGCTCATGCCACCCATATTACCCATGCCGCCATTCGAAATATCGAACGTGCGTGTTTTATTCGCACCACTTTTAGAAATCAGATTTATGGACGATAATGTATTGGGAAGTGTAAATGAGTCTTTCTCACTTTGAGTTACCCTGAATTTCATAATTCTGAAATTCTGTTTTCCCTGTGACGCTCCGGCTGAAAACGTGTTGCTAACGAGAAATAATTCAGTACCAACCGGGTAACTTGAAAAGTTTACAATCAAATCGGCCCGTTCGCCAGGTCCAAGCAAAAGCGAAGTAACGGTTTGAGGAGTTGCGAGTAATCCACCATCGGCGCCAATTACCGAGAATGAAGCATTGTTGCTTAATGCCAGATTGTAAATTCGCCCATTTGAACCGTTCAAAACACGCAGCCGATAGTTGCGTGTCCGAACATCTTTGTAAGGTGAGCTCACCCCGTTTACCAAAATATTCGGGCCCATATAACCTGTCATAACGTCCATCATGGTTGGTGAATAATCAAGGTCATTGTTCGAAGTAATCCTTTTATCCTGAATAACCAGCGGAATTTCCATTTCTCCGGAAGGGAGATTTAGTCTTTGTTCTTCAGCATCCCGCACCAGAAACACACCTGCAAGCCCAAGATAGGCTTGTTCTGCCGTAAACCCATCAGGGTGCGGATGGTACCAATACATACCCGCCCGCTGCGAAACCGTAAAGCTGTAATTACGTGAGCTTCCCTGCCGCGCAACATCTTCGGGATGACCATCCATGTTAGATGGTGCAATTAATCCATGCCAATGAATATTAGAGTTTTCTGCAAGATCATTCTGAAAGTTGATGTTGATATTATCTCCTGAATTTACAGCAATAGTGGGACCCAAAATAGAGCCGGGTTGATAACCTAAAACCTTCGACTTTTTACCACTAAAAATAGTTGCTGTTGTTACCTGTGCGGTTAGGGTTCCCTGCCCGTTGATTGATGGTGGAACAGACAAAGGGGCTAAAAAATCGCCCTCAATAGCTGGGATAACTTGTCCTTCTGAATTCGTCATCATCGAATCCTTTCGGCAAGATGAAAGAACGATAGCCCCTATACCCACTATCACCAGAATTTGTACCATTGTTTTCATTTTTGTTTTTTTAAGGATTCAACAATGAATGATTTTCCAATTTGAAGAGACAAGGGGACCCGAAAGCCCGCCCTGTCCTTCATTGAAAAAGAAACCCCATTTCTCTAATTAACCCAAAGACTATTTAAGCACGAAGTTCAAATCTCATTAGTGACAACCTCCCGAATGCGACCCACCTCCAGATTGATGCGAGGCATGGCCATATGATTGATAGGTTGATCCACCACCACTATGACCCAAATGGGAAACTCCCATGCAACCGGTGAAAGCAAAAAGCACTGAAACAATCACTACTAATCGAACAATTTTCCTTTTCATAATTTTTGATTGATTTTAAATATTTGTCGCTAAATGAAGCCATGTTCAAATCAGACCCGGCCGTTATTTAATCCCCTGATCTTCCAGAAAGTGGTTGATCGCATAATGTTTATGAAACTTATCGTATTTACCTAATGATGCATCGTTTTTAAATTGAGCGTCAATAGCATCGTGCAGCATGTGGTTATCCGAAAAAGCTAACTTTAAATTATTCAGGGTCAATTCAGTTATTACACCATCTCCTCCCTTACTAAAATAATAAGTAGTTACAGTTTTTGCCCCTACGCCTTTAGGTGAACCTCCACGGTAACTTTGCTTAGTATAAATCCAAAGCGAGCCCTTGTCGTCAAGAGGAAAATGATCATTATCCTGAAAGCGCACTATTTTTTCATCACAAAGGAGATAACCCCATATTTCAGATTTCTTCAGTTTATACGGTTGCCCTTCATGTACTACTGTTATAAAATCTTTCCCAAGAAAATCGTTGAGTCTTATTTTATGTGATTCGGTTGCGCAATTAATGCCATATTCCATCTTACCTGACTCAAAGTCAGCATAAGTCTTAAAAACTCCGCTTTTTTGAGCAAACAACGAACCCGTGCCGATTAGGGCAATTCCTGCCAAAACGGTCACCTTTCTTGCCAAGTTTTGTAATGTTTTCATAATTCATTAATTTTTAAACTTTTGTCAAAAAATAATTTAAATAAGTCATTAAAACATAAACGTTTTACTTATACCGGATGATAATTCCGTGGGGCCCAATTCCAACCTTAATTTTTAATTTTTCTGTTTTATTGAGAACATCAATAACTGAGACAGAGGAATCTTCTTCATTGGTTACATAACCAACCTTACCGTCTTTTGAAAAAGCAATGGCATGTGCGCCTTGTCCAACCTGAATAGATCCGCCATGTGTCAGTTCGGAATTATTCATAGTCCAATAATGAATTTTGCCCACTTTCGGATCAGAGACCCATATCTGGTTCATCATTGTGTTGCGGATAGCCATCCCTTGCTCATTGTCCATGTGTAATGAGTCTTTCATCATTTCCATCATATTTATGGTACTACTCATATCAGGTGCACCTCCGGCGTCAACGTGCATCATGTCAAACCAGGCGCCAACGGAATTAGCATCTGCCTTTCTTTCAATAATTTTACGGCTGGCAACATCAATTACGGTAACCGTATCCGACATTTCGCTGGTAACAAAGACCTTTTTACCATCGTCGGAAAATGAAAGGTCGGCTGGCTTGTCAACAGCAACAGTGCCTAACACAGAATAATTACTGGTGTCAAACACTTTGACCACACTTTCCGGCATCATAACGGTTGTCCAAAGTTCTTTGCCGTCAGGTGAAAATACGGCATCATGCAACATCCCATCGAGAGCAACTTTTTGCAATAATTCTCCGGAGACTGCATCCAAAATCAGGATTCCACCCTGCATCATACTATCAGTCTGACTACCAGCTACGGAGCTACCTGCATGATGCTGACTGTGGGTATCGGTTGCTGTACTTGTAGATGTAGCTGGTTGCATCATGTGTTCACTGTCACTTATGCCCCCCGGTGCCGCAATTATTATTTTGCTTTTATCAGGAGACAGGCTAATATGGTGAGCCCACATATTGTCCATATTCATACCTGTGTCATTCATGGTTCCAGCCGAACTACTTAATAGTTTTGCTAAATCGATGGTCTTATCTACCTGATTCGTAGAAAGATTAATAACCGAAATTGATTTACTCTCGCCATTGACCACGAATGCGGCATCAAAATCAACTGCTTTACCCTGATTTGTTGATATTTCATCTTTCAGGCAAGACGTCAGCATTATAACACCACCTGAAAGGATTGCTGCTATTAGCTTAAATTTACTCATAATAGAATCTGATTATTGTGAAAGAAAAAGAACAGCCATAGTTGGATACACAACCATTTCACAGAAAGTGAAGCAACTATGACCATTCACAACCTAAAGAGTAAGTATGAAAAGATTATTTCTTCCGTGGGTACTTGCAGCACGCGTTAAGTTTAGCATAAACTTTATCGTCTGCCTTGTATTTTTCTGTATCATAACCAACTGCGGCAACTTTCTTCTGAATATCGTCGTTGCTGATTTTTGAAGGATTGTACACCAAAGTAAGTATCTTGGTATTTTTGTCCCAGTTCGCTTTGGTTACACCATCAACTTTTGCTGCTTTTTCAATTGCAGCCTGACATGTTTCACACTCTCCCCAAACTTTAATAGTTTCGGTTTTTGTAGTACCCATGTTCATTTTGGAATCCATTTTGGTTTTGGACATATCCATTTGAGAATGATCGTGCATTTGGGCATAAGAGTTTGAACCCAAAGCTATTGTGAACAAGGCGACTATAATGATTTTTACAGTTTTCATGATTTAAAATTTGATGTTAATGTATTGAATAAAAGAATTTTGTATCAGGACATAAATGTCAGGATACGCGACAAAAAGCTAAACCAGCCTTTCTGCCATAAAAAATTCAATGACATTAAATCAAATGCGGAAAACGCATATTTTGGGCAAGCTAACATCTTCCACCAATATATTATCAGGCGAACTGATACTAATATTACTGTTATCTAAAGATGTTAAAGAATTAAGAGCAATACTTACGGGTATATCAAAAACCAATAAAATTGGTTGTGAGAATGCTTTAAATTCGGAAAATGAAGGAGCAAAATTCTTATCAACTTCAAGAACTGAATCGTGATTATCGCAGCAGTGTTCTCTTAAATTAACCCCAGGCAATTGAGAATCTTTACCAGTTTCCATACCGCAGGACGCCAACTCTCCGGAAAACGATACCTTCACAGCAGCGATTTTGCCTTCGCAAAAGTGGGTAGCAAGGGTAAAATGCATACTAGAAAGTACGATGAGTAAAGCGAATGATATGGATAGAATTTTTCTCACAATCTCATAAACCGTTAAAACAAGAAAATGTTTTTTCAAAAGTAATTTTATTTTTATTGATTGTTCAATCTCCCGACTAAAATTAGGAAACATTAACAATATGCAAGAGCGTGACCGTGGAATAGTCATAAAAGGGTTCATCCCGATTACAGTACAGATTACAAAATTCGGTTACGTTTGATTTAACCATTTGAATTCCCTTTTTTCACCAAGTGAGCCAGTTCCGGATCATACTGAATGCGTTGCATCTCACTTTCCACGATTTCAATGACATCCAGTTTGACCCGTTTATAATTGGATTGTATTTCCCGGTCCAATGTATCCTTCCCATTCGCATCGGCAAAATCAACGATAACAGGAATCGGTTTGTAACCGGCCATTTCATGTTTCACTTTTTCGTTATCAACCACAATCTCCGCATGAAAAATCTTTTGCTCAATGCGCTCATCAAAGTTATCAGAAACCGCACCGACAAACACCCCTTGCGTGAGATTACTGATTTTGGATGCCGGGATAATACTGTCCAGTTGGGTATTGATGGATGTGGTTTTGTCTTGTCGGCTAATGGTCATGGACTGGCGTTTTTGCAGGATTTTTCCGAAACGTTCACTAAGTAACCTGGCGGTGTCGCCAACCACCTGCCCTGAAAAGATATTACCCACGGTGTTCTGGATAACCTTGCTTTCCTTATCTCCATAGTCGCGGGTCAACTGGCTGTAATCCTGAAACCCCAGGCAAACGGCCACCTTGTTACTTCGTGCCGTGGCAATCAGGTTGTCCAGTCCACGAAAATAAATCGTCGGCAATTCATCAATAATCACAGAGCTTTTCAACTGGTGCTTCTTGTTGATCAGTTTTACAATCCGCGAATTGTACAGCCCCAGCGCGGCGCTGTAAATATTCTGCCGGTCGGGGTTATTGCCCACACAGAGTATTTTCGGTTCTTTGGGATTATTGATGTCGAGGGTAAAATCGTCGCCCGTCATTACCCAATACAATTGCGGCGAGATCATTCTTGAAAGCGGGATTTTGGCGCTGGCAATCTGCCCCTGCAACTGGTCCTGCGCTCCTCCCTCCCAGGCATCCATAAAAGGCGACAGGTAATTTTCCAGTTCGGGGTACGAAGTGAGAATGGTAAACGTTTCGGCATACTTTTTATTCAGGAATTCGATAGCGTGGGGAAAGGTGCAGTATATCCCGTTTTTGTAAATCTTCAGGAACCAAATGATGGCTGCCAAAAGGATGATCGGCGATTCCACAAAAAAGTCGCCCTGTTTCTGTATCCAGGTCCGGTTCAGGTTGAGCATGATTGTATAGGCAGATTCATAGGCGTCTGAAATATCCGTCATAAAAGTTGGGTTAATGGGGTTACAGCGATGGCTTTTTCGCGGGTCGTCGAAATTAATCACGTAGTATTTGGGTTTCACCACGTAACCGCCCAGATGAGATGATAAATGGTTGTAGGCTATCTCGCTCAGGTCGGGAAATTTGTAGTCGTAAATGTACATGGCAAAGCCCTTTTCGATCTGCTGTTTAATAAAGTTGTTGACCACGGCGTATGATTTCCCGCTGCCGGGTGTTCCCAGCACAATGGATGCCCGGAACGGGTTGACCACGTTAATCCAGCCTTTGTGCTTCTTTCCCTTGTAAACAAACAAGGTTGGCAGGTTAACCGAATACTCGTTTTCCATCAGTTGCTGTTCCTGCATAAACGATTCGTTCTCGATATTGAACACATCATTCATCAGGTTATTTTTCAACAGGCGGCTGATCCATGTCCCTGCAACCAACATCAGGATAAACCCGGCAGAAATACTCAAAATATACAACGCCGACTTGCTTGTAACGGGCAAAGGAAGTTCCAGAATCCACCAGTTCAGGTAAAACAAGGTTGCCCCAAAGCCCAGGCAGATGTTGATTTTTGTCCAGGTGATCTTTTCGGCTTTAACGCCTTTCGTACCCAGGCAGGAAATCGCCAGCAGCAGGGTGGCAAACAATTTGGTATAAAGCAATGACGAGAACAAACCGGTTGTCCGCTGGAAATTCAGGAGTATTTTGTCCACAATGTTAATATTCAGGTTTTGGGTTACTACCATTTCATAGCAATACCAGTAAATGTGGACAATAACCAGGAGTATGCTGACGGCCCGTATAAAATCAATGATCTTACCCAATGCCCTTAAATCGTCTTCCTGTGCCATATTATCTTTTTGATTTTCGTTTTCTTTTCATCCGGCGGATAAAAGCTTCTTCTTCGTAATTTTCTCCCTGTCCGGCAAAGTCAAGGAATGAAAACAGACCGTCAGAGAAGCCTTCGTTTTGAGTGTAATTGTTTTCAATATTTGTTTCTGGATCAGTTTGTGAAGAGTCCTGTAGTCCGAATTTCCCGTTGAAGGCATTGGCTGAAAATTCCTTCCCATACCGCGAGCCGTTAAGGGCTGTGTGCTGATTGTGGTCGATAAACGTAACGCCATAAATACGTTTATCCTTGTTTTCCCTGAAAACCACATCAATACATTGTTTTTGAAGCTGCCGGATAAAATGGTCCCTGTTTTTTGATGTTTCCAGTGCTGATTTAATCGTTGACCGGGTAGCTTCCAACAGGTTGGACTTTTTGAGAAATTGAGTATTGTAACTGCAACGCTTTTTCAATGCTTCGGCGCCTGCATGAGCGCCAATAAGCGATGCCTTGATGGGTTGCCCCTGTTTCCGTCCTTTTTTGTCCAACGCGAAGTAAACAATGCCGTGATAGGCTTTGCCTTCAAACTCGCCTTTAACTTCTTCCATTCCGATGTTGTAAAGCGACAAGAGCGTTTTGTATTCCCCGATGCTTTGGAAACGGTATGAGTCTGCCAGCCCTTTGGTCAGGTTTGCAATTTGCTTTTTTACATTTCCTTTTTGGTAATCAACCCTGGGTAATTGAGGAGCATTGGAGCGGCTCTGCTTATCAGCGGACTGTAACCCGTATTTCAGTTCCAGTGCGCGGGTAATTTCCTTGCTCCGCCTGAACTCAAACTTATCATTGATCTTTTTGCCGTATTCGTCCACTCGGAGCGATACAATATGGATGTGGTGGCGGTCAATATCTTCATGTTTATAAACCACATAAGGCTGATTGCCGTAGCCCATTTTGTCCAGATATTCCCGGGCGATGGCCGAGAGTTGTTCATCACTGAGGACATCGTCCGGATGCGGGTTCAACGAAATATGGATAACTGCTTTTTCCGTTTTAACGTCTTTGGGCAGATGGTTCTCAAAACTTTTCATGCAAAATGCCAGCATAAGGGAGCTATCCATCGGTAATAGCACTTTGTTGGAGCACAGTATCTTCCCTTCCCCGGCATTCATTTTCGTCTGATTGTAGGACAATGCCCCGAAAATAGAGTTGCCGATATTTATTTTTGCAACCATTGCTGTTCGTATTTTTTGGTGAGTTCAACGATTTGCCTGTTCAGGCCGATTAATTCAATGGTCAGTTTCTCCAATTTATAAAGTGCTGCCAATGCTTTTTTCTCGGTGAAATGCGTATTAAGGGCTTTGACCACCTGGTTGTAATTGACCCCCACGGCACGGAACTGGCTGTAAAGGGTGCTGAGTTTGCTGTAATAATCATGCTCCGCTTTATTGATGTGGACCACTTTGAAGGTTTCATCAAAAACACGGGCTGCAATAAAATGGGCCATCGTTTTCATTCCCGACCGTTCAAACAGTGCCAGAAAGCGGCTATTATCTTCGGCATTGAACCGGACGGTGTAATTCGCCACCACAGGGTTGAGCTTTGGCTTTCGTCCTCCTTTGTATTTACTTCTGGTTTCATTCATTCTGCATGGTTTAAAATTTTGCGACTTCGGAGCCAAAAACACCGTCCTTCGGGACGGTCGTTTTGAGCCACCGAAAATATTTCGGGAGGCTCAAAACACACCTTGCCATTTGCCGTTGCAAATATTCCTTCACTACCGTTCGGTTGGTAAATCCCGGAAATGCTAAATGTGTTTGCTGCTCAATTAAGAAAAGCAAAAGTATATCAGCTTAAAATACTGCAAAAGAGACAAATGCGGACAAACAAGGACAGGTTGACCGCCGCTATTCCAGAGCGTAATTCTTTTGTATTTGTTTGACTGTGTATTTGATTGTATAACTGCACGGACAGGCAAAAAGCTGAATGATTGCAGATGTTTTTACAGGCTCAAATGGGCAGGTGGACAATTGTCCAAATACCTGTTTGTGTAATTGGAGAAGTAAATAAACGGATGGCTTTTTGACTGGGCAATTGCTTATTAAGAAAAGCATAAACCTGTTAATATAAATGCACAGTAGCATGGACAATCAATTGAATATCTGAATAAATGAAGGTTTTAACAATTTAAGGAACAGGCATTTGGGCAAACAAGCGCCCGGAAAAACAGTGAAATAAATTGGTATTTACTTCCCCGGGCAATTGCATCTGAAAGTAAACACGCAGGCGTACTTAGAATTATTTGATTGAAAACATAAACATTTAAAGAAATGGAAAGACAAACGAACAAACCTTTATTCATGGCTTACGCTACCCAAAAGGGCGGTGTGGGCAAAACAACTTTTACCGTGTTAACGGCAAGCTACCTGCACTACGAAAAAATGTTTAACGTTTTGGTGGTGGATTGCGATTACCCTCAGCACAGCATTTTTCAAATGCGTGAACGGGAAGTGGAAACCGTTTCAAAAGACGGACAGTTAAAAGCTCTCGCCTACGAACAATTTATCCGGTTGGATAAAAAAGCCTATCCAGTACTGAAGGCTTCCGCTGAATCGGCACCAGCGATAGTTGAAGAATTTTTAAGCCGGACAGCTCAGGTTATTGACCTGGTTTTGTTTGATATTCCGGGGACAGTCAACTCGCCGGGAATGTACAAATTGCTTTCGGAACTGGATGTATTTTTCATTCCCATAAGCGCCGACCGGGTGGTACTGGAAAGCAGCTTAAATTTTGCCAAAGCAATCAGTGAAATGATTAAAGTAACCCCACAAAAACAGTTGCACCTGTTCTGGAACCTTGTTGACCAAAGGGAAAAGACAGCTTTGTACACTATTTACGCCAAAGGTATTGCAAGCCTGGGATTATCTCTTTTACAGACCCGGATACCAGACACCAAACGTTATCGGAAAGAAATCCTACGTGCCGGGCAACGCCCGTTTCGTTCCACGCTGTTTCCTCCGGATAAACAAATGGCGAAAGGGAGCAACATTACCGAATTGATTGATGAAATCTTGAAAATCCTAAATTTAAATGACCATGAAAGAAGTTGATGATAACGAATTTATGAAAATGGTGGCTTCCGGCGGTGACAATTCAAAAAAAGGAGTAGAACAAAGTCTGGCAGAAGAAGTACAAAAAAAGAAAGGCACTCCTGCACAACAAAATTTCACCCGAAATTATATAAACACTTTTCTGCAACGGGCTAAGGACGGGGAGAAAAGTACCGTTTACCTGAACAAGGATTTGATTAACCAGTTGAAAAATATCGTGGCAAACATTGGTGCAGATAAAGCAACAATTGGGAGCTATGTGGAGGCCATTATCACCACTCATTTTGAGCAATACAAAGGCGAGATAATCCGACTTTTTAACGAGAACGTCAAAAAACCCTTTCAATGATTGGCATAGGTATGATAATATTGATATTGGTCGTACTAAACTACTTTATTGCAGCAGCTTTTCATCTATTCGTTGGAACAAAAGCCGGAAAATCTTCCGAAGAGACTGAAAATAAACCAATAGAAAATACCTGCAATATTGTTGGAACGAGCAAAACAAAGTTGGGGCAATATACTGACAACCAAAAATCTGGACGCTCGAAAAAGCGGTTAGTCGTTCCACCTGAAGAAATGGAACAAGTTTTCTATACCAGGGAAGAGGCCCGGTTAAACATTGATGTGGATATTGAACCAAGTCTGTTGCATAAGGAACAGGAGGAAGAAGAAGACCCGTTCCTTTTTGATGATACGGACGTTGTCCCGGTACTGGCAACAGGTGCAAGTTTCGATGAATTGGCCGAAATGTCTGAAGCCATCCAAAGCCGCTTGGGGGATTTATCTAGTGCCCACATTGTAAAAACGGCAAAGACGATCCGAACAGTAGAGAATACACACCTTTTAGAACAGCTTGTCCGCCAGGTGGAAGGTGGAACACAAAAAGTTACCGATATTCTGAATAGGTGCGATGAAGAGTTAAAGGCAGTTGACCATCCAATGCCGGATAATGCCACTATCGAAGGATTTGATCTGGAAAAGTATTTGTGATTCAGGTATAATTTATGGTTCTCATAAATTATACCTGGATACTTTATCCATCGTTACCGCAATTTCGCTACTGCTAGTTAGCAAATTGGCACCCCCAGACAAACTACGACAACCAGCGACACCTTACACACTCATAATCACCTCACTGAAAATTGACTTTAGGTTTGCGGAAGTATTAACCGCCCGGGTATGTTTTGCCCGGCATAAAACTTCCAGGTATGATAAAAAAAACAATTTCATTTTCAGTATTTGCCCTTTGCGGGCTAACCCTTTTGGCACAGGGCGACGGCAGCGCCGGTATTACAGAAGCCACCCAGATGGTCAGCTCGTATTTCGATCCGGCGACCAAACTGATCTATGCCATCGGCGCCGTCGTTGGTTTGATCGGCGGTGTAAAAGTGTATGGCAAGTTTTCAAGTGGTGATCCTGACACCTCCAAAACGGCCGCTTCGTGGTTCGGGGCGTGTATTTTCCTGATTGTGGCAGCAACCATTTTACGGTCATTTTTCCTGTAAGCTATGGCCGAATTCACCATCAACAAGGGCATCAATAAGCCCGTTGAATTTAAAGGGCTGAGAAGTCAGTACCTGTTCATCTTTGCAGGCGGGCTGCTTGGCATCATTATCCTTTTTATGGTGATGTACATGAGCGGTGTGCCCCAGCCTGTCTGCATCGGGTTCGCTTTAATAACCGCCCCTGTGCTTATCTGGCAGACCTTTTCCCTTAATAAAAAGTACGGCACCCACGGGCTGATGAAACTACAGGCCGTAAAAAGGTATCCCCGCAGGCTGATAAACCGGCGAAGGGTTCAGCAACTGTTAAACCGGAACAGGAAAGCATCCACCATTAACCTTCATTTACCCAGATGAGAAGTATTCTAAACACAAGTACATTGGAACGAAAGTTCCCGTTGATGGCCGTCGAGAACGGTTGTATCCTGTCGAAAGATGCGGATATTACCGTTGCCTTCAGGGTCAGGTTGCCCGAGCTTTTTACAGTCGGCGCAGCCGGGTATGAAACGCTGCATTCGGCATGGTGCAAAGCCATAAAAGTACTGCCCGATTATTCCGTTATCCTGAAACAGGATTGGTATTGCGAGGAAAAATATGCCCCGGAAATACCGGAAACAGGTGACATCTCTTTTTTATCACGCAGTTTCCAAAGGCATTTTAACGAACGGCCTTTCCTGAACCATTACTGCTACCTGATGCTGACAAAAACGACCAAAGAACGGTCCAGGCAGCAAAGCACATTCAGCAGCCTTGCCCGGGGCTTTATCGTTCCCAAAGAAGTTAAGGACAAAGAAACAGTAACCCGGTTTCTGGATTCGGTTAGCCAGTTTGAGCGTATCATGAACGACAGTAGCATGATTACGCTGGAACGGCTTACCACTTCTGAAATTATTGGATCAGCAAAAGAAAGCGGTATTATTGAGAAGTATCTCGCGCTCACCCATGATTGCGACCCTGTATTGAAAGATATGCGTATCGATCCGGGCGAAGTTCATATCGGTGACAATGCCCTTTGTTTGCACACCCTTTCAGATGTTAGCGATTTGCCGGGAAAGGTGGCTACCGACTGCCGGTATGAGCGCCTTTCTACCGACAAGAGCAGTTGCCGTTTATCGTTTGCATCGCCTGTCGGGTTACTTTTACCTTGTAACCACATTTACAGCCAGTTTGTATTTATTGACGACCACGAGGAAAACCTGAAACGGTTCGAGAAGATGGGCCGCAATATGCAGTCGCTGGCCAGGTACGGACGTGGCAACCTGGTGAACAAAGAGTGGATCGATTTGTACCTGAACGAAGCGTATGCCCACGGACTGGTTTCCGTACGTGCCCACTTTAACGTGATGGCGTGGTCTGATAACCCGCAGGAATTGAAAATGATTAAGAACAATGTGGGTTCTCAAATCTCCCTTATGGGATGCCAGCCGCGCCATAACACCATCGATGTCCCGACCCTTTACTGGGCGGGCATCCCCGGCAATGCGGCTGACTTTCCTTCGGAAGAAAGCTTTTATACGTTCATCGAACAAGCCTGCTGTTTCTTTACCGGCGAGACCAATTATCAAAGCTCCCTTTCGCCTTTTGGCATCAAGATGGTGGACAGGCTCACCGGGAAGCCCCTGCATGTGGATATTTCCGACTTGCCCATGAAGCAGGGAATTATCACCAACCGGAACAAATTTATCCTTGGCCCTTCAGGAAGTGGCAAATCCTTTTTCACCAATCACCTGGTCAGGCAGTATTATGAACAGGGCGCCCATATTTTACTGGTGGACACGGGCAACAGCTATAAAGGGCTGTGCAACCTGATCAACCATAAAACCAGGGGTGAAGATGGGGTTTATTTCACGTATACCGAAGAAAATCCGGTGGCTTTCAACCCGTTCTATACCGAAGACGGGCTGTTTGACATTGAAAAACGGGAATCCATCAAAACCCTTATCCTGACCCTTTGGAAAAAGGACAGCGAGATACCTACACGGGCAGAGGAAGTGGCACTGGATAATGCTGTTAACAATTTCATCCGGCGCATCAAAAAGGATACTGGAGTTATCCCTTCTTTCAACACCTTTTATGAGTTTGTCGGGGGAGATTACCGCGAAGAGTTGCGTACAAAAAAAGTCCGTGAAAAGGACTTTGATGTGGACAATTTCCTGAACGTACTCGAACCTTATTATAAGGGCGGAGAATACGATTACCTGCTCAATTCGTCCCGGCAAATGGATTTACTGGGCAAACGCTTTATCGTTTTCGAACTGGACAATATCCGCGATCACAAAGTATTGCTGCCTATTGTTACGATTATCATCATGGAGACTTTTATCAGCAAAATGCGGCGGTTGAAAGGTATCCGCAAGATGATATTGATTGAAGAGTGCTGGAAAGCCCTGACCTCTGCCAACATGAGCGAATACATCCGTTACCTGTTCAAAACGGTACGCAAATATTATGGCGAAGCGGTGGTGGTTACCCAGGAGGTGGACGACATCATAAGTTCGCCCATTGTAAAAGAAAGCATCATCAACAACTCGGATTGCAAGATTTTGCTCGACCAGCGCAAGTACATGAACAAGTTTGACGCGATACAGGCATTGCTCGGCCTTACTGAAAAAGAGCGCGACCAGATTCTGTCCATTAACATGGACAACGACCCCACCCGGAAATACAAAGAGGTCTGGATAGGCCTTGGTGGGGTTCATTCAGCAGTCTATGCCACAGAAGTTTCGTTGAGCGAGTATCTGACATACACAACCGAAGAAACTGAAAAACTGGAACTTACCCGCCTGACTGAAAAGTTGGGCGGGAATATTGAAATGGCCATCAAACAACTGGCCGAAAGCAAATAAACAGTTTTACTTATTAACATTAAAAATTCAGGAATATGAGGATAAAACTAATAACAACAGGCTTGTTTGTCTTTCTTGGCCTATTAAGCCTGAAAGCGCAATTTGTGGTTACCGACCCGATAAACCTTGCCCAAAGCATTGTCAACTCGGCCAATGAGATTATACAAACGTCCAGTACAGTTTCCAATGTGATCAAGAATTTTCAGGAAGTAAAAAAAGTTTATGACCAGGGGCGAGAATATTACGACAAGCTGAAAGCGGTGAACGACCTGGTAAAGGACGCCCGAAAAGTGCAGCAAACCCTGCTTATGATTGGAGAAATCTCGGATATGTATGTCAACTCTTTTGAGTTGATGTTGCAGGATGAAAATTATTCTGCTGCGGAACTGGAAGCCATCGCCTTTGGTTATGCCAAGCTGCTGGAAGAGGGGGCAGCCACGCTCAAAGAATTGAAAGATGTAATCAGCGCCACGGAACTGTCCATGACAGATAAAGAACGGATCGACCTCGTTGACCGGTGTTACAACTCGGTGAAGCATTTCAGGAACCTTACCCGGTACTATACCAACAAGAACATATCCATATCGCTCATCCGTTCGGAACAGAAAGGCAACACAGCCCGCATCCTGGCCCTTTACGGAACAGCAAACGACAGGTACTGGTAACCCATTTCAGTCATGGATACATTCGATAATTTACACCAGGCACTCCGGGTGCTTTATACCGAAATGATGCCGCTTTGTTCCGACATGACTGCTGTAGCCAAAGGCATCGCCGGGTTGGGCGCCCTGTTTTATGTGGCTTACCGGGTATGGCAGTCGCTGGCAAAGGCCGAACCCATTGATGTTTTTCCGCTGCTCCGTCCTTTTGCCATCGGCTTGTGCATCCTGTTTTTCCCGACCATCGTGCTCGGCACTATGAATGTCGTTTTAAGCCCGATAGTCCGCGGAACGAACGGGATACTGGAATCCCAGGTGCTGGATATGGAGCAACTTAAAAAGGACAAGGATGCCATTGAACGGGAAAAGATGCTGAGAAACCCTGACGAAGCTTACCTGGTAAGTGACGAGGCGTTTGATAAAGCAATTGACGATCTGGGCTGGAGCCCCTCCGATCTTGCTACTATGGCCGGAATGTATGCCCAGCGCAGTTGGTACAAACTGGAACAATCCATTCAGAAAGCATTTTTGAACCTTTTGGAGCTGATATTCCAGGCGGCCGCATTGGTTATCGATTGCCTCCGGACCTTCTTCCTGATCGTGCTGTCCATTTTGGGACCATTTGCATTTGCCTTCAGTGTTTTTGACGGGTTCCAGAATACGCTGGTCACCTGGCTTACACGGTATATCAGCATTTACCTGTGGCTCCCGGTTTCCGATATCCTTTCAAGCATTCTGGCTAAACTCCAGGTGCTGATGCTCCAGAAAGACATTGCTGACATGACTGCCGATCCCAATTACATCCCGCAAGGTACTGACGGAGTTTACATCACCTTTATGCTGATTGGCATTGTCGGGTATTTTACCATCCCCAGTGTGGCCGGATGGATTGTACAGGCAGGCGGGATGGGAAATTATGGTCAAAATGTGAGCAATTCCACCATGCGGGGCACATCGGTTGCTTCGGGCACCGTCGGGGCTGCGGCCGGGAACATAACCGGGAAAATACTTAAACGATAAACGATTAATTTAAAGATTATGGAATTCAAACCTTTAATGAACATAGAGAGCAGTTTTAAGCTGATACGGCTGTTTGCCATCGTCTTTGTCTGCTCCTGCACCGTTGTTACGGTTTACTCGGTATGGAGTTCGTACAGTTATGCAGAGGCGCAAAGGCAAAAGATTTATGTGCTGGATCAGGGTAAATCGCTTATACTGGCCTTATCTCAGGACTTGTCACAAAACCGGCCGGTAGAAGCCAAGGACCATATTATGCGTTTTCATGAATTGTTTTTCACCCTTTCGCCTGATAAAAATGCCATTGAATACAACATCAACCGGGCCCTTGCCCTTTCCGACAAAAGTGTTTTCACCATTTACAAAGATTTGGTCGAGAGCGGGTATTTCAACCGGATTATTTCGGGCAATGTGACACAACGGATTTGGGTTGACAGCATTTCTTGCAACTTCAACAGTTATCCCTACGAAGCTATGGTTTATGCGCGGCAGCACATTATCAGGGAAACAACGGTAACAGAGCGAAACCTGGTGACTTCATGCCGTTTGCGAAATACTTCGCGCAGCGACAACAACCCGAATGGGTTTATCCTTGAAAACTTCATCATAAAGGAAAATGAAGACAAATCAACCTGGGACCGGTGATATTCCTGAGAGAAAGAGAATATCTAATTTAAGGGCAACCCTTCGGAACGGCTTACGGAATGCCTGTGAAAAGCTAAGTCAAAAACAGCGCAAAATAATTGTCGGTGCAATGCTGTTTGTTTTTACCATGTTGGTTGGTGTTTCCATTACTGACATTTTCCGAAATGGGGCGAAGCTTTCAGAAACGGGACACATCTCGCCACTGAAAATCACCAAACCGGTGAAGGCACCCAATGATACAGTTTCACTTAAAACGATTGACCATGAAACAGAATAAAGATAAAAAGACACTACCCAAGATGCTTACCCCTGAACAACTGCAAAATCGAAAGAAAATGGTTGTCTTTCCGTTAATGTTTGCAGTCTTTGCCCTGTCGATGTACTTTATCTTTAAACCGGCACCGCCAACGGGAAAGGAAAAGAAAGGGCTTAACAGCGATCTGCCCGTACCAAAAAATGAAATTATAGGCGACAAGAAAACAGCTTATGAGATGGAACTTTTTGGGATAAAGAAGCACCGACAAACGCTATCCCTTAAAGATTATGGCGTTGGAACGGATACAATAAAAAGTAAAGTTGTATCAGGTTCTACCGGAAAATATGTGTCCCCGCAAAAACGCCAGTCTTCTGTGCGTTCATCGGCTGAAACTTATAAAAAGGTGAACAGCGATCTGCACAGCTTTTACGATCAGCCACAGTCAGTTTCCCGGGAGAAAGAGCTGGAAAAGCAGGTGGAGAAGTTGCAGGCCGACTTGAAGGAAAAAGAAAAAAGCGATAGTCCCGGTCAGGATGAAAGGCAGCTCCACATTATGGAAGAAAGCTATAAAATGGCTGCCAGATATATGCCATCGGTCCAAGGGCAGGTTCAACAGACCACTCAACAACCGGACAAAGTTCTTGCCGCAGACCCGTTATCAAAGGAATACAAAAATATTGTCCCGGTTTCTAAGTTAGGGACAAGCGCAACAAGCGCCCTTCAGCAACAGGTAAACGATTCTGCCTTTCTGGATCGGTTTGCCCAATCTGCCGGAACCAGATTTTATACTTCCACAGCAACTAAAAACAACAATGAGTCCGGTGTGAATACGGTGCTGGCCTGTGTTCACAATGATCAGGTAATCGTTACGGGGCAAAGTGTGAGGTTGCGTCTGCTGGAGCCTGTAAAAGCCGGGAAGATCATCATTCCGGAAAATGAACTGATTACCGGTATCGCAACCATCCAGGGCGAACGGTTAAATATTGTTGTGAGTTCACTTGAGTACAGGGGCAGAATTATCCCGGTAAAGATTTCCGTGTATGACATGGATGGCCAGCAGGGTATTTTTATCCCCGGTTCACAGGAAGTCAATGCCCTTAAAGAGGTTACCGCTTCGATGGGGCAAGGCGCCGGAACAAGCATTAGTATTACCCAGGGTACGACGGCCGGTCAGCAACTGGCTGCCGACGTAGGCAGGAGCCTTATACAGGGCGCTTCGCAGTATGTTTCGAAAAAAATGCGAACCACCAAAGTGACATTGAAAGCCGGGTACCGCCTGTTGTTATTGCCATCCAACTAAAAATAAAACCGTTTAACTTTAAAATCAATTATCATGAAAAAGCTGTTTTTCACACATCTATTTATTTCAGCACACATGTTGTCTTTGTTCGCTCAAGACCAGTTCACCAAAACCATCTGCAATGACAGGGTTATCTCATCCTATTGTCTGGATGTGACCTATGATAAAACCGTTCATCTGATCTTTCCTTCCGGTGTTTCGTACATCGATTTGGGTTCACCCAACCTTATTGCCGGGAAAGCCGATGGTGCTGAAAATGTGGTGCGGGTAAAAGCTGCGGTAAAAGGGTTTAAAGAAGAAACCAACTTTTCGGTGATAACCGATGAAGGCGGCTTTTATTCGTTTATCGTGAACTATTCGGAGAACCCGGAAAAACTGAACATTGAGATGAAAGATTTTCTTTTCGAAAATAAGCTCGAGAATCGGCCGGAAAGCTCAATGGAGGTACAGTTCTCGGAATTGGGCAATGAGTCACCGAAAACCGTTGATATGGCGATGAAAAGAATCTATAAAACGAACAAGGGTACCGTTAAAAACATAGAGAGCAAACAGTTTGGGATTGAATTTCGGCTCCAGAGTATTTACTGTTATAACGGGTTATTGTTTTTTCGAACCGAAATTAAAAACGATTCCAATATACCTTTCGGCATTGATTTTCTGACTTTCAGGATCATCGATAAAAAGGTCGTCAAACGGATGGCTATACAGGAAACGGTGGTTGAACCTGTAAGAACATACAATTACCTGAATTCAGTGACTGGAAAGAATGCGGAATCTACTGTTTTTGCATTTAAGAAATTTACCATCCCGGATAAAAAGCAACTGGTCGTGGAACTGTTCGAAAAGAATGGCGGTCGTCATCAGCGTTTTGTGATCAAAAATGGAGATTTGACGAAAGCGCGAACTTTCGAAAAGCTTTAGGTTCTCATTATTTATCTCTAACACTGCAGACTGAATGGTCTGATGCATTTTTTAAAGACTTGAAAAGGCGACTAAACCATCGCCTTTTTAAGTCTTTTTTTCTTTAGAAATGCTCGTCTCAAATTTTATTTACTGATACTGTCCTGAAGTCGGGAGAATAATTGTGTTTCCTGCTAAATATTATATCTTTGAACAATGTTATAATACTAATGTAAGTTATTGACAAACAAACACTCATAGAGATGACAAAAGCAGATATCGTAAAAAAAGTAAGTGAAAGCACCGGTATTGAAAACCAGACCGTGCAAAAAACTATTGAGGCTTTTATGGAAACGGTAAAAGATTCGTTAACAGGCAACAAGAACGTTTACCTTCGTGGATTTGGCAGTTTTATCGTTAAAAAAAGAGCAAAGAAACTTGCACGAAACATCTCAAAAAACACAACACTTATTATTCCTGAACATTTTGTACCAGCTTTTAAACCGGCTGATGTGTTTATGGAACAGGTTAAGAACAAATAAAATAAATCGATCAAAAGTTGAACTACCCATTCAACTGCATAAGTTAATTTATTCTCAAGGAAATCCATTTACCAGCAGGGTATCAGGGGATTGCTTATTCTCCATTCATACCAATGGCTAAATAGTAGTCGCCTCCTTTTTTGTACCATGAGACATCTGTTATTTTCCAGATGAGGTCCTTTACATACTCAGGAATGTCACTCACCCTGGATTCAATATGGTCGTCATTGACCACGATAAATGTCCCTTCATCAAATATATCCCTTATGTAAATATTTTCCCCTATGCGGGGGATAATGGGAAGCTGCCAGTCATAATGGAATTCACCGACGATTCCATCTCTTGAGTTTAAATAGAAAATAATTTTCATCTGTTGTTCTTATTTGAAGATAATTGTATCGTAAATAAACGAATATAAATAGCAAAGAAGCTAACCGTGAACATCTGTTTAGTCATCATTTTAGAAGAATCATAACATTCTTGATCATCAATAAAGGAAATGAAATTAAACCAACAAATAACGATAAAATACCCTTAATGAAAAAATAAATGGCCCAGCCCAATAATGACATAAACAAGAACATTTGTGGGGTCACCCTGCTTAATGTTTTCCAACCGGGGACTATCCCTAAACCCAAATAGATTAAAAAATATTTATAATCGGGGCTTGTCGGATGAAACAAAGAACTAAGCAAGATACTAACAGGCAATCCTATAAGGAAAGTCAGCAGGATATCCATTACAATTGCTCTCTTTTGTTTCTTCCGGAATACAGAAACACAATCCTGACAAACTGGTTTTGAGAACTTGCCAGTGCATTCAACACATAGACCTTTGCCGCAATACATACATTGAGAAACTGCAATATCTGTTGAATGATTGATGCAATTCATGGCTTTAAAAACTATTGTGTGTTTAAATCTAAGTAAAATATTTTAACCAATATAAGGACTTAACAATATCTTGTGATAACTTTCCCAATTCCAGCCGAATAAAGATTGGTTAGCTTACCTCAACAATCTTTTACAATTTGAGTCTTTTCTTCTGTATCCCAGTATTCATATAATTAAGGACAGCAATGTAATCTTCAGCTAAGTGGTTCGATATTTCTCCGCTTGGGTGCACTGATCAAAGTATCAAAATGTATCAAAAGCGCTTAAATTCAATGATTTAAGCGCTTTTTCTTTTAGGGAAATTTTCATCAAATACCCTTAAATATCAAAGAAAACGCGACAAAATCGAGACCAAACTCAAAATTACTTTTTCTGGTCGCGGCAAATCACGCAACGAATTGATTCAAAACATTTTATTTGACTCTTTTTGACTCATTTTTGCACTTTTTATTTAGTACAATTTGAGGTATTTTAGATCGTCTGCGAGACCAGATTTTTGATTTTGTTAATTGTCGTACCATGAAAATTGTAATTAATTTCTTATTAAGAAAAAGTAGAAAAGACGATGATGGTAAAACATCCATTTGTGTCAGAATTACCTACAAAGGTAATCGGATTGAACTGGCTACAGGAATTTATTCGTCAACCGACCACTGGGATACTTCCCGACAGCGAATAAAAGATAAAGTTATTGGCGCCAGAGTTGATAATGAACGTCTTGATCGAATCAAAACCGAAATCCAGGATACGTTTAATCAGCTTCGCTCAACTAATGAAGACTTTGATGTGACTACCATCAAGAGAAAACTTTTAAATATTCAGGACTCGAAAGGTATCCTTGCTGTATTTGATTATTACCTGGATAGCATTCTTGCCAAGCTAAACAAAGGTTATTCCATGGAAACCTATAAACATTATAAATCTTCCAGGAAACGGTTGTCTGAATATATTAGTTCCAGTTTAAAAAGGACTGATATCTCAGTTCAGTGCATCGATTTCAAATTTTTGGATGCCTTCGATGTTTTTATCAAAAAGGATTTCAAAAATGCTCAAAATACGGCATGGAACTACCACAAACATCTCAGACGGGTTTTAAATCTGGCCATTTCATTGGATTACATTGATAAGAATCCCTATTCAAAATTTAAAGTCGGGTTAGATGAGACGCACCGAGAAATTCTTTCTATGGAAGAGTTGAAACGGATTGAAGAAAAGCAAATTGAAATTGAACGGTTGGCTGTAGTGCGGGATATTTTTGTTTTTGCCTGCTATACCGGATTATCCTTTTCAGACATGTCAAAACTTAGTGACATTCATCTTCAGCAAAAATCAGAGGGTAAAGATTGGATTATAATAGACCGGTCGAAAACAAATAACAGATGTCGTATCCCCATCCTGCCCAAAGCAAAAGAGATATTGAGTAGGTACAAGGATTATCCCAAAACCAATGGGAAAGGTATTTTACTTCCAGTATTGACCAACCAAAAGATGAACAGCTATTTGAAAGAATTAGGGGATATCTGTGGTATCAAAAAGAATATTACCATGCATATTGCCAGACATACATTTGCAACAACGGTGACTCTTAGCAACGGAGTCCCAATTGAAACGGTATCCAAATTACTCGGTCATTCCTCATTGAAAACTACACAGATATATGCGAAGGTTTTAGACAAAAAAATATTAGACGATATGGAAGTACTGGAGGCCAAGCTATGCAGTGCATAAACCAACTGGAATTGATCAGTCAAGTTTTGTGGTAAAATTTTGGTTACCAATCATGTGGGGGTCTCAAAATAGTCTCTTTCAATTTAATAATACATGAATGATTTGGTTGTCCCAGATATTAAGTCAAATGTATATTTAAACTGATTTGATGGATTTTAATGCTTTTTAGGTCGGGAGTTTATGATTCTGCTGGAGTTTGAACGTCTCCTTATTCCAAGCTGATTATCAATGTTTTACTAAGCACATATTCCAACAGGTCTTGATATATTCTCTCCTGATAATCAATTCATTACCATACAAATATAGGCAATATATAATTAATAATCGAAATATCATAAAAATAAAAAACTGAAATAAAATGCCAGAGGCCTAGTGGCTAAGAAATGCATAAGTTTAACAAATTCTACAAATATAAATCCCTTATAAAAATCTTATGATCACAATTCTTTCATAAATTTTTAAATCGAGCTCTTTTAATAATAAAATAAATCCACTTAGAAATTGAACTTCTGTTGACAAATTACCCGTTTTTATTTTCATTTTTCACTAGCTTGCTTATAATCAACTATCTCTATACCAAGCTCTTTTATGGTTTTGGCAACTTCTGGGCTTGTAAACACCATTGTCACCCAATGTCGGTCGCTGGCAACGGTAGTCATATTTTTATTTCCAACTGCCTTCATTTCATCCGATTCATTAGCCGGATGCTCAATAAACAGGTAAATGTTTCCGGCCTTGAGGGTTTTCAACATCGCAACAAAAGCTCTTTCTTTTTCGGCAAATGTTTTTGCTTTACTCCAACCAAAATCCGGAATTGGAGTAATTTTTTCAAGCTCATATATAAGTTTATACTCTTTTGCCAGTTTCTTCACCAATTCTTTCAACTCCGGCTTACAATCGGCGGCTCCCATGTGAGACGACAGATGCGTAACATTTGGAATCTCGCGAACAGCCAGTTCAATTTGCTTCCTCAGTTCCTTTTCTACCTCGTTCATCCGATAGGGCTTATTATACCATTCGCCGGTGGTAGCTACAAAATAACCATCGGCATCAGTTAAGGAAGGTGAAGGGGTTATTGGTCCCCATTTTATCCCCTCCCATTCACTGGTCAGAGTGAGATGAACCCCTACATCAATCTTTGGATTGGCGCGAAGCATGCGAGCTGACTCAAAAAACCATGGACAAGGCACCATCACTTCTACCGAGCGACTGATTCCATTCGACAAAACTTCCATGCAACTTTCGTTGGCTGCATGGCTTGAGCCCATATCGTCAGACCGAACTAATAATCGTATCTTTTTCTCTTGAGAAAAAGATAAAAAGTGTACCAAAAGTCCTAAGCAAAAGCCTGTTACAAAGATTATCCTCTTGATATTCAATTCTGATTTTCTCATTTTATTTAATCATTATTGTCTAATTCTCACTTGAAATGAAAATCGCAGATTCTTTCACTGATTTTACAAACCAATAACCTCTTTTTCAATTAGTTATAAATAATAGAATAGGATCACATCATTTCTTGTGATTATATGGATCTCTGTATAAAACTATTCCAACTTAATATTCTGTTTTCCGCCTTGTAGTTTCTGCTTTTGACCATTCCAAACAAACGTGCACTGCATATCGTTGGGAGTAGCAATTGTACCTTCAACTCCAGAACCCACTTTCCGCAAATCAAGTTCGATGTTGCCCAGCGGATGCGGATAAACCGCTTTTATGCTCGTCAATTCTCCAAACGAAGGAGCAATTTCAACTGTTTTATGCCCGGTCGATGTGGGGTTGATGCCGCAAACCGTTTTAAACAGAAACACGTTGGGCGATGAGCTCCACGGATGACATTCCGATCGCTGGTTTTCTTCGCCCCATTCGAGCGGAACTTCGGCAAACCCCGACATGTTCCGGTCTTTCATCAGCGCCCACTCCGAAATCTCGGGCACAAATTTATCCTGAAAGCCGGTTTTATTCATGGCTTCGAACAGGTAAAGGTGCAGGAATAAATCGGCCTGACCAAACCAATCCTTGGGTTCGAGCAGCTTGCCCATCAGCGTTTTGGCTTCTTCCCCTGAAGTGGCTCCGGCCAGAATTGCCATGATGTTGGTAATCTGGCTCACCTGTTTGTTGTCGGGCGATTCGGTATAAAATCCTTCATTCGTTTTACAAAGTTTGTTTACAGCAGCACAAATTTCATCGGCTCTTTTCCGGTATTTTTCAGCCTGATCCCTTTTACCCAGGTAATCGAAAATTTCGGCAGCATGCCGCAAGGTGTAGGCATAATGCAAGGTATAAAGGGTGTTGTTTCCTTCGTATATGGTGGGCGGTTCACCGTTTTTATAATGGCGTGGCCAGGCCAGAGCACCCCACCAGTCCATTTTACCCATCAGTCCGTTGGGCTGCATTTTTTGCTCAAACCAATACAATACACTCTGAATTCCCAATTCAAATCCGGCGATAAATTCCTGATCGTCTTTCCACATCATGTAATCCTGTACCTGATCGATCCATATCAGCGAATACGACGGAATAATGAGATGAAACGGATTCGGATAGCAGGCGTAGGTCAGTCCTTCGGGAATGCGCGACTGGTCGAACTGGATTAGTGCATTGCGGGTCAGTCGGTCGTCGCCTGAAAGGGTGAGCAACGAAAGATTGTGGACGCGCGAGTCTCCGGTGTATTGCATTTGCTCGTAAGCGGCGTCAGAAAGCAGCATATCCTGTGCACAAATGCTAACCGTTCGCCATCCGGCATTCATAATCCATCCGGCAAGCGGCGAATCGCTTTCGAATTCGGCTTTGCACTCGATGGGAGCGTGGCACGAAACATGGGTGTAATTTTCGATAATCAGAGGTTCAGCTTTTGTTTCGATATCGAGCTGAATGTACCTGAAGGCGCGGATGTATGTTGGCTTGAACAGACGGTTTTTACCGCCATCAGGAATAAATACATCTTTAATACCGACCAGGTATTTGCCTTCAATCTGGTTACGGTCACCCTTTGGCGACTGGTTCTTCACGATCATGTTTTCGGCATAAATGACCTGTATTCTGGTATCTTTTCCCCCTGAAACCAGCAATTCGGGATAACCCATAGTTTCCGCTGTCTGATCGATCAGGATTGTCACCTTTTTATTGTCCGGAATCGTAAGGCTTCCGGTTCCTTTCAGAAAATCGTCTTTAACTTCCATGCCCGATGAACGGCGAATACCGGCAAACGGAACTTTTTCTTCTTTCAGGAGTCCGGTGCGTCGCGGAATAAGGAGCTTTCCTCCGCCGTAAAGAATCCCTCCGGCAAACTGCTCATCGCGGCCTCCGGCAATGTCGCACCATTTGGCGCCGGGCCATTTGGAATCATCAAAGTTGGTGGTTTCCCAGCCCCATGGATATTTGTCGGCCCTGATGCTATCGGTTGGGTTGCCCACGTAGAGACCAAAGTCGATGGTGTTGCGGTCGGTCATCCATTCCACTATTTTGGGCGAATAGGCCTCGTTCCTCAGGCATTTCCAGCTTCCTCCGGAAGTGTTGACCATTTTTTCGGCTTCCGAATCACCCTGTAATATGAAGGACGTCATCTGCGAGAAATAGGTGAACGAGCGTTTAGGTCCCCAGTTCACTACTTCGGCAGCTATGGTATTCTTTCCGGTCTGAAGGTATGGGGCAATATCGAGTGTTTCGAAGAACCAATGCGAAATGTCGCCACGGGCAGGGCCCCTGGTGATGTATTTGCCATTGACAAACAGCCGGTAATGGTTGTCAGCCGAAAGATGAATCACAAACATTTCGGGCTTCTTCTGAAGTTCAAATTTTTTCCGGAATAAAACCACTGCATGCGCCTGCGGTTCTACCGTTGGGTGCATGATCCACTGGGCAGTCCAGTTTACATCCTCTGCAAATGTGAATGCGGAAAGAAAAAGAAACAGGATAATAAAAGAAATTTTATACATGGTAAATTGATTTCATAAGTTGAAACACACCTCAATGAAAACCATCGGATTAAAGTTGGTATTCTACAGGATCACTTATTTTATATCCTATCCGTTTGGCGCGTACAATCATCTTCTGACCCTTTTTTAGTTTGACCGGATCATGATAAAGCAACCAGCGTTCGCCACCAATCAGGTCATCCACCTGGTATCCGATGGATGCGCCCTCCGTGTTGCAGGAAAAGCTGATGACACCTTTTTCTCCGTTAATCGCAACCTTCTCTGTCACCGGCTGAACCAGTCCCGGCCAAAACAGTTGTACGAGGTTGTATTCATCGATCAATCCCTTATCGTGCACTTTCAGTTGCCAGTCGGCCAACTGATTTCTCATCTTTAAAAGCTGATTACGATATTCAGGAACGTCAGCCAGATTAACCACCTCGTCCGGGTCTTTTTCCAAATCATACAATTCTTCTACATCACGGGTATCCCGGAAGATGTAGGCTGCAGCGCCCGTCAGCTCGCCCTTCTGGTGCATTTCAATCAAGGCGCGGGTCATGTCGATCTGCTCGCGGTATTGGTTGCGATAGATGTAGGGCAATCCCGGATCAAAATTCCGGATATAGGAAAACTTTCCGTCTATGACTGATCGTGAAAAATCGTAAACTTCATCAAAGCGGTCTGCACTTCCATAAGCCAG
>JAJZSZ010000267.1 GCA_021849365.1 Bacteroidota bacterium
TTGATGTTCAGGTTCGACGAATCGATAGTTTCAACATCCTCCCAAAGAATGAACTTGGCCGGAATACTTCCCCTGAAAAGCGAAGCTGTATATTTCAACGGTTTGGCAATCCCAATGCGGCGCAAGAGTCCTTCAATTCCAATGTCAACAGCTACGGCATATGTACCATTGACCAGAGTAACCAGACGAACATCGTTTACGCGGACCAGTTTCCTTCCGTTCAAGTCAATAATTTGTTTATCGAGGACCGACTCAACCAGGTACAAATCGTTATTGATATTGTGTTCAGGAAGTTCGGCTTGTTGATTGCATATAACTTTTAATTTGCCATTAATCTTCTCGACAGTAAAACCCTGAAAAGCATAGAACCAAACCTGGTTCCCGCGTTTCAACATAATGCCGTTAACAGCCGGGTGCCCCGATGTATAATTGGAGGAATCAGATTCGACAAGTAAATCTTTAACAACACCAACGTACTTCCCGTTGGAATCATAAACCTTTTTTCCAATTATGCGGCTTAAATAAAATGTGGTGATCGATGTCATAAGCAGCTCCTTGCATTAAGTGATACGGAAGGAGCGCATTCAAAATGAACGGGCTACCCTTCTATACCAAGGTTAATAATCGTAATATATCCGCAGGCCCTTCGTCCATTTTAAAATTTATATTGGTTTGCGCCGCAAAAGTAAAAAAAAATCTCACGAAATGAGTTGTTGTCAGATTATTATTGCTTCACCAGCTTTAATTAAAATTTGGATTGGTGAAAGCTTTGTTTTTTGTTCGGAATTAGGCATAAAAAAACCCGCCGGCTTAGGCCCGACGGGTAAAAACTATTAAGATCGTTCATCAAATTGAATACGGGGTTTCCAGGGCATTACAGTTCGATGGTGCGACCATTGTAAAAATCCAAAATCTTAGTTCTGAAAATGTATTCGTATTTGGCCTGAAGCAAATTGCTCTGCGCGGCCGACAGGTTATTCTTGCTTTGGTTATATTCGACCGAATTAACCATTCCCACATTGAATTTTTCTTCGGTATAACGGAATGCTTCCTGCGACGAAACCAAAGCCTTTTGGTTGGCTATGTATCTTTTGAAAGCTGCAATAGCATTGGTGTATGCCTGTTCAATGTCTTTCCGGAGCAAATTCTTGGTATTCTGCAATTGCAGTTCAGTGTTTTCAACCTGAATCTGTGAATTGTTTACACCTGTACGTGCCTGAAACCTGTTGAAAATAGGAATATTAAGCGTAAATCCAAATCCATATCTTTCGTTGCTTTTCATCTGATCTTTGAATGCGATCTTATTTCCTGTATAGTCGGTGTACTTGTTGTTGTAGAAGTTGTAATAATTTCCTCCAAACGACAATGAGGGCATCAGGTTACCTTTGGCGATTTCAAGCTGTCTGCGGGCACTCTCGAGTTTATACTCGGCTCCTTTAACTGCCGGTCTGATCTGAACTGCATTTTTAAATACGTCCATGGTGTTCATCAGGCTCATGTTTGCACCAATTTCAGGCAGTATCGGCTTTTCAACCTTAAAACTCTCAGTAGAAGGAAGATCAAGCAGCTGGTAAAGTGCCAGATAAGCTAGTTGCAGGCGATTTTGTGCATTTACCACGTTTAATTCTTCGCGGGCATATTGCGCTTCAATTTCGAGCAAACTTCCTTTGGCCAGGCTACCGGCTTCAACCAATTTACCTGTGCGGTCGATTTGTAACTGAGTAATTTTCTGCAAATCCTCGGCAACAACAACCAACTCATCAGCAAACAGAACTTCGAGATAAGCAGCTGCAATGTTCAGCATCATATCGTCTTTTGCCTTTTGCATGTCTTCGAGGCTGGCGCGTAAATCCATATCGGCCATCTCGACCGAATTTTTTAGGGTAAATCCGCTCCACAAGGTAACATTTGCATTTAAACTTGCCGATGTAGAGTTCGAATTGATATCGAGGTAAGTATTGTCGGGACCAATAGTCCGGCCAAAACTCATATTGTTCTGGGCTCCTCCATTCAGGCTGGGTAAACGGTTGTTTCTGGCTTGTCCGAGCTGGTTGCTGTAATAGTCAGTATTCAGCTTTTGCTGCTTGATCTGGATGTTATTTTTAAGGGCATAATCTATACACTTCAACAACGACCATGTTTCCTGCGCCTGTGCGCTTGTAAATACAACAAGCAATACAGCTGCGGCCATGAGACTAAATATTCGTTTCATTTGTATATTTTTTAAATTTGATTTGCAATGGCTAACTTACTATAATTCTTTGAATTGTGTGTTATGCCTTTTTCTTTTCTTCTTCTTTAATCTTCTTCGGATCAACTTTCTCGCCCTTTACCTTATCCGCTTTAGTCAAGCCTTCTGTAATCTCGATATTGATACCATCAGAGATTCCGGTTTTCACTTTTCTCTTTTCAAATACCTGCGGTGTTGCTGTTTCAATTTCAACAAATGAGGTGTCTTTTTCGAATTTCAGCATTCCTTCAGGAATAACCAGCACACTGTCTTTCTTTTCAAGCACAATATTGGCATTGGCACTGTATCCGGCCCTGATGAACTGATTTTCTTTCAGTACAACATTGGCTTTAATTTCGAACTGAATGGCTCCGTTTTCTTCTTTTCCTTTAGGGGCAATGTATTCCAGAATAGCAGCGAATTTATCTTTTTCAATTGCGCCAATTTCCAGCTCAATATTCATTCCCTCTTTGATTTTGCCAACTTCAGTTTCGTCAACTTTGCCTTTGAAAATCATGTCCTGCATATCGGCAACAGTACAAATGGTGGTTCCGTTGTTAAATGTGTTCGATTGAATAACTGAGTTTCCTTCTTTGATCGGAACATCGAGAACCATTCCGTTTACTGTTGAGCGAACAAGTGTATTAGTAGCTGTTTGTGCTTTTTTTGTTACACCGTTTTTAATTAAATCCAGATTATTTTCTGCAGCCGATAATTCTTCTTTAGCTGAGTCGTATCCAACTTTGGCTTTTTTATACTCTTCAAACGAGATTACCTTCTGGTCGTAAAGTTTTTGCTGGCGATCGAAATCAACCTTGGCATCGTCGAAATTTAATTTTGCCCGGTTCAAACGGTTTTCAGCGTTATTCAGGTTAACCATATCAGGAATAATCTTGATTTTGGCAATCACCTGGTCCTTTTTTACAAAATCGCCGGCAACAATATACAGTTCGTCAATAATTCCGGAAACCTGAGGAACAATGTCGATTTCTTTTCGAGGAACAACTGAGCCTGTGGCTACAGTTTTACGAACAACGTTGGTTACGAAAGGATTTTTGGTTTCGTAGATTTCAGGTGCTTTTTTCGATTTGGTGTAGAGGAAATAGATTGTTCCCCCGAAAATTCCTACAAGGATAACAATACCCAGGATTTTAAAAATTTTTTTCATGATTCGGTTTTTTATATGTTTCTGTTTTCTGTTTATTTAATAGTTATATGAGCTTGCCGCAGGTTTTTGGAAAAACGTTCCGGATACCCCGCGAATTTTATTTGCTTTTATTCGTCTCTGATGGCATCGATTGGTTTTATACTCACCGCTCTTTTAGCCGGAATGAGGCCGGCAATTATTCCGGCAACAACAAGCACTGCCAGTGCCGATAAGGCCATCGTAAGATTAATTTCCGGGTTACGGAAGAACAGTTTGTCTCCGCCAGCCTGCAAAATTCGGTTTAATATCTCGAGAACACCTACACCCAGCGACAGTCCAATGTATCCGGCCATTACAGTTAAGAATACACTCTCGGCAACAATGTGTTTGATGATAGTTCCGGGGGTGGCGCCAATTGCACGCTGAATACCGATTTCCTGGGTACGTTCCTTTATAATTACAAGCATAATATTACTTACTCCAATTACACCGGCCAGCAGGGTCCCGATTCCTACAATCCAGGTTAGCACCTGAATTCCAAGGAACAACGCATTGAATTTGAGAAACTCTTTTTCGATATTGAATGAGCCGATAGCTTGCTGGTCTTCAGGAGCAATTTTATGCCTTTCTTTCAGAATATTTTTCAGTTTATCTTCCAGGTCGCTTACTTTGGTTCCGGGTTTTGAAGTTACCGAGAAGAAATATACTCTGTTCCCGTAGTTGTATGCTTTGCGCATGGTAGAGAACGGAATGATAATGGTTTCTTCCTTTTTTCCACCGCCAATGTTAATGCGGGTTTCGGCGTGAATAACCCCGACAACCTGGAAATATACACCACTAATTTTCAGGTACTGACCGATAGGATTTTCATCTTTCCCAAACATTACTTCAACAACACGTTCGCCAATGTTACAAACTTTTCGTTCCTGGAGCATGTCAATATCGTTGATTAGTCGTCCCTGAACCGGAGTCCAGCGGTCAATCTTGAAATAATCGGGATAATCGCCATACACATTGAATGAGCCGGTTCGCTCCCCTCTGATTGTATTATTACCTGCCTGATTCCCGAATAAACGTGGCGACAAATACTCTACTTCTTTCACATTGTCGCGAATGTAATCAATGTCGCTTGTTTCGTAGTTCCAGCGGCGTCCGCGTTGAAAACCTTCGTATGGAACACTGGTTCGTTCGGTCCAGAAGAATGCTGAGTTGGTTGCAAAAGCACGGACTCCGTCGAGCACACCATTTTCGAGTGCTTTTCCGGCTCCCGACATAATGATGAGCATGAAAATTCCCCAGAACACACCAAATGCTGTCATGAAGCTGCGAAGACGATTCTTTTTGAGGGCGCTAACTATTTCGCTCCAAAGGTCTAAATCAAACATATGAATATCTCCTTTTCTTTATTCGTCGCGCAGGGCAACAATAGGTTTAATACTGGCGGCCCGTTTGGCAGGAATGTATCCGGCAATGGCGCCGGCAATTATCAGAAGGAGTGTGGCCGAAACGGCTATGTTAAAATCGACAGTCGGATTCAGGAAAATGGTTTCTCCCTGTTCTCCCGGAGTAGGGCCAGCCGACTGTACCATGAAGTAGTTAATCATTTCCATCAGTCCGGTTCCCAAAACCAGGCCGATATAACCGGCAATGGTAGTAATCATGATGGCTTCGAGCAAAATCAGTCCAATTACTGAAGCGGGGCTTGCCCCAATGGCCTTGCGGATACCGATTTCCTTGGTACGTTCTTTTACCACAATAAGCATGATGTTGCTAACTCCAACGATTCCGGCAATCAAAGTACCGATACCAATAATCCAAATGAAGATTTTAATGGCCTGAAAGATTTTCATCGTCTGGATATAGTTTTCCAGCTTGTTATACAAGCCAATCGCGCCTTCATCTTTCGGATCGAACTTATGTTGCCGACCCAGTGCTGTTCTGATTTGTTCTTCGATGGCCTGACTTTCTTCCAGGGTGCTTGCGTTAATTGTAAGGGCCAGGTTATGTAACCGGTTGGACCCGTTGAAAATCATTTGTGCAGTTGAAAGCGGCATGTAAGCATTCCGGTTCCGGGTCGATCCGGGTTCGGTGCAAACGCCAACCACTTTAAATGGCACCATATTAATATTAACGTATTCGCCAAGAGCAGTTGAGTCTTTAAAAAGTGCAGTTTTTATATCCGTTCCGATTACAACAACTTTTCGGTTTTGCTGAACGTCGATCTGGTTGATAAAACGGCCTTCATTCAGTGTGATATTTTCAACTTCTTTTAATTCGGGTTGGCAGGTTATTGTAGTGTATTCGCCCGATTCCTTTCCGAAAGAGTAACGTGTGTTTCCCATAAAATAACGGCCCGAGGAAGCTCCAACTCCTGAAACTTTCTGGACAATTTCCTGGTCCTGGTTGTGAAACATGATTTGTCGTCCGCTTTTCATTCCTTCGTAAGGAATGGTTGTTTCACCCTGCCATATCCACATGGCGTTTACAGCGTCGTTCATAAAATTAGCTGCAACACCATTGCTCAGGCCATTTCCGGAGCCCAGCAGAATCATCAGCATGAAAATCCCCCAGGCCACAGAGAAACCCGTGAGGAAAGTCCGCATCTTATTTTTTTTGATCGTGGCAAGAATTTCCTGCCATTTGTCAATGTCAAACATGATTTCAGGATTATGCTGTTTGGATTTCCAGACCGTGGATGTAACTCTTCTGGAACTCTTTCAGTTCGCCGTTACGGATAATTTCGTGAATTCGTCCGTCTTTCAGGCGGATGATCTGGCGGGTCATTGCCGCAATGTCGTGTTCGTGAGTAACAATAATCACGGTGATTCCTGCGGCATTGATGTCTTTAAGAATCTCCATTACCTCGTACGATGTAGCTGTGTCGAGAGCACCTGTAGGTTCGTCTGCGAGGATAATTTTGGGCTCCGAAATTAAAGCACGGGCAATGGCCACACGCTGTTTCTGCCCTCCCGACATTTCGTTGGGCATGTGGTGAGCCCATTCTTTCAGTCCCAGTTTGTCAAGATATTCGAGCGCAATCTGATTACGTTTTTTTCGCGGGACTCCTTTATAATATAAGGGGAGAGCTACATTTTCCATCGCATTTTTAAACGAAATCAGGTTGAATGATTGAAACACGAAGCCAACAAAGTCGTTGCGGTATTTGGAGATCG
>JAJZSZ010000268.1 GCA_021849365.1 Bacteroidota bacterium
TTCCGATCTAAAGTTGATGTCAGTAAATATACAGCATGGAAAGAGGGAAAGTTAATCTTCAGGGATGATAAGATGGGTGAGGTCGTAAGAAAATTAAACAGATGGTTTAATGTAGAGATCATCCTGCAAAGCCCCGAACTGAAAGACTATGTTTATACTGCCACCTATAAAGATGAAACCCTCTCTCAAATTCTTGAACTATTAAAGATCTCAGCACCAATAAAATATAGCATAATTGAACGTGAAAGAATGCCCGATAACTCTTATACAAAACGAAAAATTTTTATTACCAAAAGAAATTAACATTGCCTATGGAAAAAAAATGAAGTAACCCAAACTATGAAAATCAAAGGGATGTTGTAGCATCCCCTTGAAAATCATAATCCTTTTCTAAGCATAGAAAAGTCTCAGCTTAATTTAGTGTAAATCAAACAATACAAATTTATGAAACTAAAACGATTCACCAATTGGCCTTTGAAAAAAATTTGGGTCAGTAAAACATTTTTGGTTATGAGGATGGTATTATTTATCATGATTTTAAGTGTAGCCCAGCTATTTGCTGTAGATACTTATTCGCAAAATGCCAGAATTAGCCTCAATATTTCCAATCAATCCGTAAAAACAGTTTTGAATGACATACAAAGTCAGTCAGAATTTTCATTTATGTTTAACAGTAAGATTGTGGATGTTGAACGAAAAGTTGACATTAAGGCTGACAATGAAATGATTAGTCAAATACTTAATAAGCTTTTTGACAATACTGATATTGCTTATACAGTGGTTGACAGACAGATTGTTCTTTTTTCGAATAAAGTTTTAGCAGAACAACAATCCACAAAAAAAATCAATGGTAAAGTTACTGACGAGTCAGGTATGCCCATTCCCGGGATATCGGTCGTAGTGAAAGGTACCCAAATAGGGGTAACTACTGACATAGACGGTAATTTCTCGCTTTCAATTCCTGAAGATGCCAAAATAGTTGTTTTCTCTTTTGTAGGGATGAAGTCACAGGAAATACCTGTAACGAATAAAACTACAATAAATGTAGTAATGCAGGAAGAAAGTATTGGACTTGAAGAAGTAGTAGCAGTCGGATATGGTACTCAAAAGAAGGCTTCTGTTACCGGTGCGGTTTCTGCCATTAAAGGTTCAGACATTGTTACAACAAAGAATGAAAATGCACAGAACTTGCTTACCGGTAAAATTTCAGGTGTTCGCGTGACACAAAAAACAGCTGAACCAGGTTCATTTAACAACAATTTCGATATCCGTGCAATGGGTTCACCTTTAATAGTCATTGACGGTATTCCACGAACAATGGACGATTTTCAACGTTTGGATCCCAATGACATCGACAACTTATCTGTGTTGAAAGATGCTTCTGCCGCGATCTATGGGGTGCGTGCAGCGAATGGGGTTGTTTTGGTTACGACAAAAAAGGGTACCAAAAATAAAATAGAATTAAACTATTCAGGTTCTTTCACCTGGCAGATTCCTTCCGGTTTGCCTTCTACTGTTGATGCAATCCAGTATATGACACTGCGTAACGAGCGTGCCATGCATAATATTAACGGAGGTTCACCGACCTTCAACGACCAGCAAATGGATGATTACAGAACCGGCGTAAAAAAGAGTACCGACTGGTATCCATTGGTATTCAGTAATTTTGCTCCCCAAACAATCCACAACCTGAATGTAACCGGAGGAAATGATAAAACGACTTATTATGTTGGACTCGGTTACCAGTACCAGGATGGTTTTTTTAAATCCAGTGATTTGAACTATAGTAAATACAACATCCGTTCGAACATTTCCACGAAGATTACAAACCGTCTTACTTTCGATATGAACATAAACATGGTGATGGATGAACAAGATCGTCCGTACGTAGATTCCTGGTGGATTATCCGCGGCTTCTGGAGACAAGGGCCTCAAATCCCTGCTTATGCCAACAACGATCCTACCAAACCTTACCATGGTTTGATCGAAGGTGATAACCCTATCTCATTCATGAATAAAGATATCACCGGATACAGAAAATACAACAAAAAATGGATTCAACCCGCAGCCAGTCTGAAATATGAAATTCCCGGGGTGAAAGGTTTGTTTGTGAAAAGTTTGTTCAGCTACGACTATTACGTGTCAAGCGCAAATCTTTTCCAAAAGGAGTACAATCAGTACAGGTATGATGTGGCTTCAGATACCTATTCAACTTACACCCGCCAATCACCAAACAGGATCAATAGAGAATCATATTTCAAAACACAAATTTTGTCCCAAACTTCTTTGAATTACGGCAGGACATTTAACAAACACAAAGTGGACGCTATTGTTCTTTGGGAAGCACAAAAAAGGAAGAGTGATAGCTTTTCTGCCCAGAGAGATCTAATACTTCCGTTACCTTACCTGTTTGCAGGTGTGGCTGAAGGACAACTGGCTAGAATGAACTCAAATGCTGATGCTCTTTATGAAAATTCAAATCTCGCGTTGGCAGGTAGGTTTAATTATGCATTCGACAATAAATATTTGGCAGAAGTCTTGTTCCGTTATGACGGATCGTCAAAATTTGCCCAAAGCTATCAGTGGGGCCTTTTCCCTGCAATTTCTTTGGGATGGCGTGTCTCTGATGAGAACTTTTTCAAAAATTTCTCCCAGTTATCATTCATTAACCAACTGAAAATTCGTGCATCCTACGGTAAAACGGGAGATGATGGTGCATCAAGTTATCAATTTGTTTCAGGTTATAATTACCCTTCAGGTACAAGCAATAGAAACTTCACAGGTGGTTATGTATTTAACGGAAGTTTCAATGCAAGTGCTGATAACAAAGGCATTCCCAACCCATATATCACCTGGTATACGGCGAAGACATTTGACCTCGGTACCGATATTGAAGCATGGCATGGCCTCCTGGGTGTTACAGCCGACTATTTTAGCAGAAACCGTCAAGGCCTTTTGGCAACAAGAAGCGGGGGTATACCTACAGTTGTTGGCGCTGGGCTTCCTCAGGAAAACTTGAACGGAGACCGTACCTATGGTTTTGATTTGGAACTTTCTCACAGAAACCATATAGGAGACTTTAACTACAACCTGAAAGGACTATTTTCTTTGGCTCGGGTTAAACGTCTGTACGTAGAGCGTGATGCAATCGGTAGTTCCTGGAGTAATTGGAAAAATAACCAAAATAATCGACTGCAGGGTGTTCAAACAGGACTTCAGGGTGATGGCCAATTCCAATCTTGGAATGAGATCTGGTCATCTCCAACGTACGTTGGCCGTGGTACCATTATCGGTGACTACAAATACCAGGACTGGAACGGTGACGGAGAAATAAACGGTAACGATGTTCACCCTATTCGTTACAACCAATATCCCTGGATGAACTTCAGCATGATCCTGGACGCTTCTTACAAGGGATTCGATATAAACTTCCTTTTGCAAGGTTCTGCGATGAGTTCATTGACCTACGGGGAACAGCTTCGCGAGCCAATGTGGGGTAGCGGCGACGCAGGTGCGATGGTTCAGTTTATGGACAGATGGCACCCGGCGGACCCTAAAGCAGATCCGTACGATCCGGCAACTAAATGGGTGAGTGGTCATTATGCCTATACGGGAACTTTACCCGATGGAGGCTCCACGTTTAACGTAGTCAATAGTGCTTATCTGCGTCTTAAGAGTATTGAACTCGGCTATACACTTCCTTCTCAACTGATTAAGAAATCCGGCCTTAAGAATTTGCGTGTCTATGTAAATACTTACAATTTGTTCACTATCACAAAGGTTCAATACGTTGACCCTGAACACCCAAATGACACCTATGGTTATTTGTACCCATTGAACAAAAGTGTTTCTGTCGGATTAAATGTTAAATTCTAAATAACATATCAAGCTATGAAATTGAAATATTTTTTATTCACCATATTGTTGTTAAGTGGCGTATTTACTTCTTGCTCAAAATATTTGAATATACCACCTATGAACGTTGTCCAGGACAAGGATCTCTTTTCGAATCCAATCGGAATGACGGTTTATATGTCACGGATGTACAGCCAGATGCCTTTCGAGGACTTTAAATATTCTCCCGCCCGTCAGTTCTTTGATGACTGGTTGGTCACACCGGGTTGTAATGACGGCGCTTCCTTGGGGCGTGACGCTGGAACTGCCATGACTTCAGAAGGTTGGGCCCGTAACGGCGCTTACTGGGGACGCGCATTCAGCTTGCTTCGCGATGCAAACCGCCTGCTCGAAACTTTGCCAAACTACAAATCAAACTTCAGTACAGCTGATTACAATCACTTTATCGGAGAAGGTTATTTTGCCCGTGCCATGGTTTTCTATGCTTTGGCAAAACGTTACGGAGGTATGCCTTTGATTACATCCGTATTGAAATATCCTGATGTTCCGGCTGATCAACTTGAAGTTCCCCGTTCTACGGAAGAAGCAACCTGGAATCAGGTGTTGGCCGATTTTGATTCAGCTATTGCAAATCTTTCCACGGTAAGTCCAAAACGCGGGTATGCCAACAAATATGTGGCCTACAGTTTCAAATCTGAAGCAATGTTATTTGCGGGTTCTGTCGCTAAATACAACAAAATCACAGGATTTGGCGCTAAGACAGGTGTGCGCGTTATCGGTTTCGATCCGAATACAGCTGCGGCGGCTTCTAAAAAATACTTTACCGAAGCCTACAATGCTGCCCGTGAAGTGATGAAATCCGGAAAATATTCTTTGTACAAGAAAAAATGGTCACCGAATGACAAAGGAGCTCAATTCCAAAACATGGTGGATATGTTCTCTGATATCACAAGCCCTGAAAACATCTATATCAAAGAATACAAATATCCGGATTTGACACACGGTTATGACGCGTACAACATCCCTCGCCAACTGATGGGTGGTAACGGTTACTCTGCAGGTAATTGCCCTACGCTTGATTTCGTAGAGCTGTTTGATGGCTTCGCGAAAAATGCTGACGGTACGATCAAGGTATTTGATAACAACGGCAAATACTTATTATTCGACAAGGTGACAGATATTTTTGCCAACGCAGAACCACGACTTCGTGCTTATGTTATCCTGCCGGGAGATGTATTTAAAGGTGAAGCGATTGAAATCAGAAGAGGTATTTACACGGGTGACGCAACAAATGGTATTAGTTCGCTGCGGACTGTCAATGGAGGCTCTCCGGACTATACACTTTCTGGGCCTTCTAACTACAATCAGGTAGACGCATACAAAGGCTTAGGCGCTTTTGCAGGTAAAAAATCGCTCTTTTTGTCTCAAAACGGTACTACCCACGAAATTGTTACATTGCCTGACGGAACTAAAATGAATGGAGGGGGCAAAAGCGGTCCTTTCACGAGCGACAATACAGCTGCCATGACAGGATTTACAGTGCGCAAATGGCTAAACCCCAACATGCCACAATCTCTGGTACTTGAAGCTCGTTCAGAACAACCCTTCGTCTTGATGCGATATGCTGAAGTTCTGCTGAATGCAGCCGAGGCTGCTGCCGAACTGACGCTTGCCGGTGTAGCAGCTCCTTCCGGTGATGACTTTCAACAAATTGCTTACAATGCCATCAAAGACATCCGGGAAAGGGCCGGTGCCGATCCTTTGACTGGCGTCTCCAGTATTTCTGGACAGGATGGTCTCCAAATTATTCGCAAAGAGCGTAAAAAAGAACTTGCTTTTGAAAACAAAACCCTTTGGGATATCAGACGTTGGAGAACCCAACACTCAGATGTGCTGAATGGATATACACAAGCAGATGGAGCATACTACAAAGGACTGTATCCGTTTTATTCTTCAACTACAGGTAAATACTTCTTCGACGCTGGTTTGGATGAAGGGAGACGTCGTTTCCGTATGACAGAACAAGAATATTATTTCGCAATACCTGGAAATGAAGTTTCTAAGAGCAGCGTGATTGATCAGCAACCAGGTCGTTAATTTTAAATTTTAAAAAGATGAAAAAAATATTTTATAGTGTCTTATTTTGTTTAGCCACTGCTTCTTTCAACTCTTGTACGATCGACAACTTTGCTGAGCCACAGGAAACATTGAAGGGAAGGGTGGTGGATGCTGCCACGGGAGATCTCGTTTTGACAGACCAAGGCAGCGAAGGTACCCGTATCAGACTACGCGAGCTAAGCTGGAAAGAGACCAAAGTGCCCGATAACTTCGATTTCTTTTGCATGAAAGAAGGTATCTTCCAAAATACCAAAATATTTAGTGGTCACTACAATGTGCGAATTGACGGTGCGTTTATTCCTTTGGTAAGATTAGGGATTACAGGTGATACCATCGCTGATGAAACTAAATACATAGACATCAAAGGGATTACCCAGGTTGAGTTCAAAGTTCAGCCTTTCCTGAAATTAGAATGGATTGGCCAACCAACGGTCAACAACGGCCAGATTACTGCTACGGTTAAGGTTACCAGGGCCGTTAGTCCCGCCGATTTCAAAGCAAAAATTGAGCCAATGGGCAACTACAATGATAATTTTCTGAATGT
>JAJZSZ010000269.1 GCA_021849365.1 Bacteroidota bacterium
TTTGTGGCCAGCCAAAATTGGTGCATTCACCCTGGTAATGGGCCGTCACTATAAAAATACCGATACCTCAGACCTGCCATTTTCATACCTCATCGAAAACAAGGACGACAGCTGGATTGCTCCCGGAGTAAATCTCCGTAGTGTGGGAACCATACGCGATGTAATGAAATGGCCGCGTCGCGATAAACGTAAGGACCCTGAAAAACTCGATTGCATCAATTTCAACCTCCTCAGCCCGTTCACAATCAAAAAAATGGTGAAAGGACTGGAAATTCTTCGTAGTCTGAAAGAAATTTCAGGAGAAACCACCGAAGTTTTTGCTTACCGGAATACACTGATTAACCGGAGTGCGTTGGAACGGGGAATTGAACTTTACGAGAAAGCAATCTGGAAATTTCTTGGAAATTCAGTTATTTCGAGGCTCGAAAAATGCGATGTCCAAACACTGGAAGAACTCAGAAATTGCCTGAAGCCCAAGCACGCCATTGGTCAAGGCGAATGGAGCGACCTGGCCGGACTGATTGCGCCGAAAACCGAAATCAACCGGTTGATCAAAAGCATTGAGAAGAAAGAGCTGGCAAGTTTGCCAACCATCGAACAGGAATTTAAGGCACTGCATAACAGTTACTACGAATATGAATGGACCTGGGCCGCAGAGTTACTGGAAGAAAAAACCGGAAAGCAAATTGAAAATCTGACAATTGAAAATCTGATTTCGCTTATTAAGAAATGGAAATCGAGTGTAGTTGGCCTCGACGAATTGTTGTACGACGACGCAAAAAAAGAATTCAGGCTCGACTCGATGACCGGTTTTGGAATGGATGGCAATAAAACGACTCAAAAACTGGATTTTGAAAAAGTTAGAGGTAACTTTGAAAGCAACGATTTTGTAAACGAGATTGTCAGTCACATTGAACGCAAAACGGTGCTTGGCGAAAAAATGATTGAACGCCTGACGAAGATTGAAAAAAACCATCAGAATTAAATATTATGAGACTTATTATTCAGGACAATTACGAATTAGCCGCTCAATGGGTAGCTAATTACATTGCCAGAAAAATTATTCTGGCCAACCCCACCCCCGCAAAACCATTTGTATTAGGACTGCCTACAGGTTCATCTCCTCTGGGTATTTACCGCAATCTTATCAATTTGCATAAAGCAGGTAAAATATCGTTTCAGAATGTGGTTACTTTCAATATGGATGAGTATGTAGGTATTCCAAAAGATCATCCGCAAAGTTACTACACGTTCATGTGGGAGAATTTCTTCGGACATATCGATATCAAACCTGAAAATGCCAATATCCTGAACGGAAATGCACCTGATATTAAAGCTGAATGTCAGGCTTACGAAGATAAAATTAAAGCCGTTGGCGGAATTGATTTGTTCCTCGGCGGTATTGGTCCCGACGGACACCTGGCATTCAATGAACCGGGATCATCGCTGGCCTCGCGTACACGCGACAAAGAGTTAAATTACGATACCAAAGTGGCCAATTCACGCTTCTTTGATAACGACATCAGCAAAGTACCCTCATCATCGTTAACCGTTGGTATTGCAACAGTTATGGATGCCAAAGAAGTTGTAATTATTGTGAATGGCTACAACAAAGCACGGGCTTTACAACATGCAGTTGAAGAAGGTGTAAACCACATGTGGACCATCAGTGCACTGCAATTACATCCGAAAGGAATGATTGTTTGTGATGAACCAGCTACTTACGAACTTAAAGTTGGTACATACAAACATTTTAAATCGATAGAAGAAAATAACCTTAACCCTGACAATTTACTAATCTCAAATCTGGTTTGGTAAGATCAGGATAAGCAATAGTGAAAACTCCGGCAAAACATGATTTGCCGGAGTTTTTTATTTAACCATACTGCATAAACACAATAATTAAGTTCCTAAACAATTTTATTGTTCATTTCGAAACAACTTTCATAAAAAAGGATTAAATTACAGGACCTTTAGCCGTGATGGGATGCGACTTCTATCCTTTTTTATCACCCTTTTATTTGCCCTGAACTCGTTTTCTCAGGCAAAAATTGACAGTTTGCTGCAGCTTTGCGAAAAAGCTCCCGACAGCAAAAAGGCGGCTTTATATCTTGAGCTTTCTCTTAACTTGAGAACAGATTCGGCAAAAAGTAATTCATATGTACGGCAGGCATTAAAACTGGCTGAAAAGCAAAAACAACTTCCGGAGCAGGCCAAAGCTATTTACTACTTAGGCGAAAACAACTACTATTCCAGAGAATATTCCAAAGCCATCCCGCAATACGAAAAAGCGGTTGCATTATTCGAATCGCTCAAAGATTCGTTCAACGTAACGAATTGTTACAACTCTATTGGGTTGTGTTACCATCTCATGTATCAGGGAGATAAAGCGATCAGTCAATTCATCAAAGCTCTTCGCACCTGCGAAAACGACAAGGAATATACGGCTGACATCCTTTCGAACATCGCCATGGCTCATGCCAAAATGAACAACCACCGGGATGCCATCACCTACTACAAAAGAGCGCTTAATTTAAATACGCTGATAAAGGATTCGGCAAGTATGGCCGTAAACTACAATGGATTAGGCAATACTTACACGAACATGGATAGGCCCGATTCGGCTATTGTAAATTTCAGAATGGCCTACAACCTTTTTGGTAAATTGGGTAAAACCGGATATCAGAACATTGCACTTACCAATATTGCCACACTTTATCCCAATTATCCCGACAGTTTGGATAAAGCAATTATTTCGTTCAATCATGCATCGAGAAAATTCAAAGAACTGGGATGGAATCAGTTTGATCCGGATATCAAACATGGAATAGGTTTGGTTTACGCCAAAAAAGGAAGATATAAAGAAGCACTGGATGCATTCCGGGAAAGTTTGATACTAACAGACAAATTTAAAAAGGGATTTGAACTGAAAAGAACGAACTACCTCGAAATATCAAAGACATACAAGCTCATGGGTGACTATAAATCTGCGCTAAAATATCACGAACTCTTTGTGCAATACAACGACAGCATGGTACAAAAAGAAAAGTACGAGCAGATTGTTAACCTTGAAAAACAATATGAAACCGAGAAAAAGCAAAACGAAATCAATCAGTTGCAAGCCAGGCATATCCTGACAGACATCCAATTACGGAAAAACAAACAGCTTAAAACGCTCGGATTTGTTACTATCTGTTTATTACTGATTTTCGTGTTATACGTACTTACAAAATACTACGATAAGATTAGAGTAAACCACCTGCTCGAAACCAAGAACAAAACGATTGAACAAAGCGAGAACGAATTGAGGCGTTTAAATGCAGCAAAAAACAAGTTCTTCTCCATCATTGCGCACGACCTGAAAAACCCGTTTCATACCGTGATGGGTTATTCGTACCTGCTCAGCCAGGAATACAACAGTTTTACCGAAGAAGAGCGCCGAAAATTTGCCGACGACATCCACCACTCTACCAACAATATTTTCAGGTTACTGCAAAACCTGCTCGAATGGTCGCGATCGCAAACCGGCCGGCTGACCTTTACGCCCCGAGAAATTGAGCTCAAGCTGGTTGTCGATAATTCGGTGAATGTTCTCCGTTCGCTGGCCGACCAGAAAAACATTCGCATTGAAATAAATCTCGACCAAAACCTGAAGCTGTTTGCCGACCCACAGATGATTGAAACCGTATTGCGAAACCTGGTGAACAATGCCATCAAATTTACGCCCGAAAACGGTCAGATTAAGATTGAGGCCTGCCAAACCGATGGCCAGATTACCGTTAGTGTGAAGGATTCGGGAATTGGTATTTCGGCGGAAGATGCCCAAAACCTTTTTAAAATAGACTCGACCGTTAAGCGCAAAGGAACCAACAACGAAGATGGATCGGGCCTTGGGCTGATTCTTTGCCGCGAATTTGTAGCCAAAAACAATGGGAATATATGGGTGTGCAGCACGGCTGGCGAAGGCAGTTCGTTCTTTTTCACGGTTCCGTCCAGTGTACATTTAAATTGAACGAACCTGATGTGAAGCAACTCAATATCACAATCTTTAATCCGCCCTATTCGTTATAGAGCTAAAAAACACCAAATGAATAAAAAATTACTCACCTTAAACGCAGTACTATTACCACTTGCGGTAATTGTTGGATGGACACTGTCGAAAGCCACGATAATCGGCAAAGTCGGCATTCACGTTTTGCACAGGGAATATACGTTTTTGAACTCCTGGTGGAAGGGAGCTCTTTTAATCTGGATTGTCTGGCTAGCTCTGGAATTCTTTCAATACCGGATTTGGAAAAAATATCCTCCAAATACCAATCGGATCATTCAATCCTCACTGATATTGTTGGCCATCGTGGGTTTGTACTTCACTTATTTGGACTTCAGGACCATCTCGCACAACTTATTGGGGCAGCGCTTTCATATTGGCGGATACCTGTTTTGGGTTGGGTGGTGCATCATCAGCATCTTTTTTATCAGGCTGCCGAAAGATGAAATTTCGATAAATCCAGACGTAAACTGATAAAACAAAAAGTCAGGACTTCATCGATATGAAAACCTGACTTTTTGTTGATAAGCCGATCGGCTATTTCGATCCTAAGAGTTTAAACAAATCCTGAGGTTTTTCGCTAAACGTTTCACTGAATAAATATACTGAAGCTGCTACAAAGGCAATAAATCCGAGCACAATAAAGATTTGCGGCCACGATATTTTCTGAATCTCGTGCCGGTCTTTTATTTCGCACACTTCACCCGGACAATATCTGGCTTTCTTCCCATAATACCATCCATAAAACAAACAACCCAGGCAAATGCCAAATGCCGACTCGAACAACAGAAAAATCAGGCAGATCAGGCAAATCAGGCCGGTAATTACACTGTAAGTATTCAAATAAACAACCAGAGCCAACATCACCAGCACCAAAAACAGCCCGATAACCCAGGCGAATTTCTTTTGTGCTGCACCAACGTATTCGGGAACCTGCCGGCGGACAATCAAACGCCCGATAATCAGGGTTGGAGCAAATTTTGGATTAATAAATACACGGATAATAAAATCAACCAGAAAGGCCAGAATGAAATACTTTAACTGCGTAAAGCTTCCTTTCATAATGGCCGTATTAATAGCCATAAAAGCCCATGCAAACAATATTCCGGCCGCAGCACGAATTTCACGTTCATTTAAAACCGGAATCTCATAGCCCGGTACATCTTCTCCAAATTTGAACACTTTACTCATACGTTGTAGTTTTATTTAAATATGTTGGATTTGAACAGTTAAGATAAGGAATAGTTTCGTTCAACTGTTTCATTTTGAAAACAAAAAAGAGTAGCAGTTTAAGCTTCAAGTATTAATCCTGCTTATATAGAAACTGTCTGAAAAATTGCTGATATAAATTTTGTAAATTTGAATGAAACCGGTCTAAAAACTCAAACAGTGAAAACATCTAACCGAACCTGGAAATTTTGGACAAAGCGTATATTATTCAGCTTAGTATTGGTTGCCGTAATTTGGGTTGTAAATCTTATCTGGTTCAGACCATTTAATATCCGGAATTTCTATAATCGCGTTTTTGTTGAAATCGTTCTTCGCGACCCCGAACTGATTACTACCCTGGGCATCCCGGTACTGAACGACTGGAAAAAAGATGAACTCACCGATATTTCCGACAAGCAGGAACGTGAAAATCTTGATCTTCTGAAAAAGGATTATGAATTATTAATCAGCTACAATTACCGAAAGCAGACCAAAGAAAATCAATTAAACACCGACATGCTGAAATGGTATCTGAAAAGTATCATCGACGGTGAACCGTTTTCTTACCACAGCTATCCGGTAAATCAGTTATCGGGTATTCAGAACGACTTACCCACATTTATGGTGAACGCACACAAAATCCGAAGCAAGAGCGACGCAAAGGCATACATCGCACGTTTATCGAAATTCGGAATCAAGTTCGACCAACTGCTGGCCAGCCTGAAAACCCGCGAAGAAAAAGGAATTGTTCCACCCCGCTTTGTAATCGATCGGGTACTCGACGAAACACGGGCTTTTGTTGGCAAACCTGCCGACAGCAACATCCTGTACACCAGTTTCACGACCAAAATAGCAGAGCTAAAAGGCCTCGATGCCGCCGAAAAAGACAAATTAACTCAACAGGTGGAAACCGAAGTTAGCACTACCGTATTGGGGGCTTACAAAAAGCTGATTGCCTACCTCGAACATCTGCAAACTGTTGCCACCACCGACGATGGCGTTTGGAAACTGCCCGATGGCGACGCCTATTATCGCTATCAGCTTCGTATTATGACCACCACCACAATGAGTCCTGAAGAAATACATCAAACCGGACTGCAAGAGGTAGCGCGACTCACCAAAGAAATGCGAACGATTTTAAAAAGCATTGGCTATACCGACACCACCCAAAGCATCGGATCTGTCATTCAGGCTATAAGTCAGGATCAGCGGTTTCTTTATCCTGAAAACGATGAAGGTCGGCAAAAACAGATCGG
>JAJZSZ010000270.1 GCA_021849365.1 Bacteroidota bacterium
CTTTTATACGGCAAGCAGTTTATGGTGGCGTTGTTGAAATAAATACCACACCAAGAGCAATTCAATAAATTAATAAAACATATACTTGTGAAATACTATAGTACAAATAAATCAGTTCCACCGGTAGCTTTAATGGAGGCCGTAACCAAAGGTCTGGCTAACGACAATGGGTTATTTATGCCTGAACGTATTCTGAAATTTCATCCCAGTTTCTTTGATAGGATCCACCAAATGAGTTTTCAGGAAATAGCGTTTGAAGTTGCTAAAAGGTTTTTTGGAGAAGATGTTCCGGAAAATACTCTGAAAGAATTGGTTTACGATACGTTGAGCTTCGATTGTCCGGTTGTAAAAGTGAACGACTCGGTTTATTCGCTTGAGCTTTTCCATGGACCGACCCTGGCATTTAAGGATGTTGGCGGACGCTTTATGGCCCGGCTTCTGGGGTATTTTCTTCAGGGATTCAAAAAAGAAGTGAATGTGCTGGTGGCTACTTCGGGCGATACCGGAAGTGCCGTTGCCAACGGTTTTTACGATGTCCCCGGAATAAAAGTGTATGTGTTGTACCCTAAAGGTTTGGTGAGCGATATTCAGGAAAAGCAATTTACCACGCTTGGGAAAAATATAACAGCTTTGGAGATTGACGGCACTTTCGACGATTGCCAGCGCCTGGTAAAGTCTGCATTTCTCGATCAGGAACTGAACGAAGCGCTGGTACTTACGTCTGCCAATTCGATCAATGTGGCGCGATTTTTACCGCAGTCGTTCTATTATTTCAATGCATATGCACGTTTGCGCGAGGCTGGCGTTTCGGGCGATATTGTGTTCTCGGTGCCAAGCGGTAATTTTGGAAACCTGACCGCCGGCTTGTTTGCCAAATTTATGGGCTTGCCGGTTAAGCGGTTTGTTGCTGCAAATAACGAAAACGATATCGTGTACAAGTATCTCCAATCGGGTAACTATGAGCCACGGCCTTCGGTTGCCACTATTGCCAATGCAATGGATGTTGGAGCTCCAAGCAATTTTGCCCGTATTCTGGAACTCTATAATCATTCGCACCAGAATATTGCGGCCGATATGGTTGGTTATCGCTACTCCGATCAGGAAATCCGTGAAACGATGAAAGAGGTATATACCGAAACAAATTATATGCTCGATCCGCATGGAGCTGTTGGTTATCGGGCTCTTAAAGCTGATTTGAAGCTCGGTGAAGTTGGTGTTTTCCTCGAAACAGCTCATCCGGCTAAGTTTACCGAAACAGTTGAAAGTGTTTTGGGTGCAGGAACTGTAGTTCTTCCTGAAAAACTGCGGGCCTTTATGAAAGGAGAAAAACTCTCCATTCCGTTAAGCACGGAATTTGCTGATTTTAAACAATTTTTACTGAATAAATAAGGTTTCAAAGAACCTCCTGAAGGCCGTTCCCGATTTGTTTCGGGAACGGCCTTTCTTTTTGTCAGGTCTTTGTAAGAATGTTCTATTTTTGCATAAATAACAACCTGAACCAAGTATTTACCTCATGAAAAAACTAAACCTAACTTTAACAAAACTCATCCTGGCTTTTTTTCTTATTATTTTCATTTCGTTAGCCTCTAGTGCCCAGAGATCCATGTCTGATTTGCCGGTTTTTGGTGCGCAAATTTTTATTGAACCCGGTCAAACTCCGGAAGATATTGATACCTGGTTTCGTGTTCTAAAAGAAAACGGAATGAAAACAACCCGGATTCGGATGTTCGAATCGTATATGCATAAACCTGGCGATACCTGGGATTTTAGCCTGTTCGATCTGGCCTTTAGGGCGGCTGAAAAATACGATATAAAAGTTTACGGAACGATCTTTCCGTACACTGAAAAGACAGATATTGGAGGCTTTAAGTTTCCCCGCGATGAAGCGCATCTCCAATCAATTGCCACATTTATTGAGAAGCTGATTACGCATTTCAGTCAATTCAAAAGTTTATACGGCTGGGTGCTGATTAATGAACCCGGCGTTTCCGGATCAATACCATGGACCGATTTTTCCAAAACCAAATATCAGGAATGGCTGAAACAAAATCCGCCCAAAGATTTTGTTGATAATGGCTATCCGATCTTGGTTGAGTTGACCGACCAGCGTTTTTTGCTCGATTACAATACCTGGTATCTGAATTGGTTAGCTACTGAAATCAGGAAATACGACACGCAGCATGTGCTGCACGTTAATAATCATGCGATGTTTCAGAATTGTGCCGAGTATAATTTTCCTGAATGGCGAAAGTTCCTGACAACTTTGGGCGGTTCGGCTCATGCCAGCTGGCATTTCGGTTACTTCAAGCGCGAGCAGTATGCTTTGGCAATGTCGGCCAACAGTGAAATTGTTCGTTCCGGTGCAGGCGAATTGCCCTGGATTATGACTGAAATTCAGGGTGGAAACAATACCTACAGCGGGGGCGCACCCTTTTGCCCAACAAAAAATGAGATTGCCCAATGGATGTGGATAACCCTGGGAACACAAGGGAAAGGTGGCATTTTCTGGTCGCTGAATCCACGATCGTCTGGAATAGAAGCGGGCGAGTGGGCGATGATCGATTTTCAGGATCAGCCTTCCGACCGGCTCAAAGCAGCTTCCGAAGTGATAAAAGTGGTTGATTCGAATGCTGAATTGTTCTCAAATGCAAGGGAATTCGATTCTGGGATTAATATTTTGTATGTACGTCAGTCGCTTTGGGCCGAAAAGAAAATGGCCATGCCTTCGCAGCAAAATTATGAGGCCCGTCTGGCTGGCGGAGTAATGAAATCGGCTTTAGGATATTTCGAGGCGATTTCTGAAATGGGCGTCAATTGTAACCTGAAAGAATTTGGCGAATTCGATTTCTCGAAAGATGACTATACCGGCACAACAATTATTTTGGCACACCAAATTGCTGTTCCATCAGCATACACTCAAAAACTGGAAGACTTTGTTTCCAGGGGAGGAAAATTGATTGTAGATGGATTGACTGCTTTTTTTGATGATAACCTGCACAATACCATGAAAACTGGTTTCCCATTCGCCCGCCTTTTCGGTGGAAACATCAGCGAATTTAAGGCTGTTGACAATCTTTTTGAGGTGAAAGTTGGTCAGATTAGTTTGCCAGCACACCTTTGGCAAGGATATATCCGGAATACAACTGGACGACCTATTGCAACGGAAGACGGAGAAACAGTAGCTGTGCTCAATCAGTTTGGCAAAGGGGAAACAGTCTGGATTCCTTCGCTGCTCGGGATGGGTGCCCGACTTGGCGGAACGGAAAAACTTGCCCAATTCCTGGCAAATGAACTAAAATTCAATTTCAGCAAAACGCCATATTCATTTACTGGTCAGCAGAAAGCGGTATTGATGAAAACTCTTCAGTCGGGCAACTCGTTTGTAACAGTGATTGCCAATAAATCTAACGAACCGAAACGGGTTTTGCTGAATTTAACCGATAAAACCAGAAAACCATTTGTCCTGTTTGCTGATAAAAAAGGAACTGTTTCAGGGCAGTCGGTCACTGTTTCTCCCGAAGAAACCCTCGTAATTGAATGGAAATAGTTTCATGAAGTTGTACCAGTCGGAAAATCAAACGGTCTGACATTCTGATTTTATGAGTGAGATTTCGTAAATTTGATAGGAGAGGAGTTTGCAACTACGTAAATGACTCTTGATCAGTTGAAAATTTTCATCATCTTATTCAGGAAATTATGAAAAAACTTAAAATTTTAGCAGCGACTTTTCTGGCTACATTATTGATAGCCGGGTGTTCGCAACAGGAATTAATCAATCCCGACAATGAGACAACGCCTGAACTGAAGAGTGCTACAGTATCAGGAAAATACATTGTTGTATTGAAGGACGATGCCGATTTAGTAAATTACAATTTCCAGTCACGGAATTTCAGAATAAAGGAAACGGCTGTCGGGTTACTCAAAAAGTATGAGATTGCCAGTGGTGTTGAGGAGATTTACGAAACCGCCTTACAGGGATTTACGGTGAAAATGGCTCCGGGACAGGCGAAGAAACTAGGTGCCGACTCGTCGGTTAAGTTTGTTGAAGCCGATCAGGTTATTTCCTTATCGCCGGTTGTAGTAAGTGGAAGATCCGGTTCAGCACCGCAGCCTATACAGCAAACACCTTGGGGTGTTACGCGGGTTGGAGGTCCCGGTGACGGAACCGGAAAAACAGCTTGGGTTATTGATACCGGAATCGATCCGACTCATCCCGATTTGAATGTTGATAAGGTTCGTTCGGCAACATTTTTGGGGGGTAAATCGACTCCCTGGGACGAGAACGGACATGGAACCCACGTGGCCGGAACCATTGCCGCTATTGACAATGAAATTGGCGTTGTTGGTGTTGCTGCCGGAGCTACAGTTGTCTCTGTTCGTGTGCTTAACCGACAAGGTAGCGGAACCAATTCCGGAGTTATTGCCGGAGTCAACTATGTTGCCGCAAGCGGACAACGGGGCGATGTTGCAAACATGAGCCTTGGAGGCGGAGTTTCTCAGGCTCTTGATGATGCTGTTTTGAACGCTTCAGGAAAAGTCGATTTTGCACTAGCTGCCGGAAACGAATCAGATAATGCAAACAATCATTCTCCCGCCCGTATTAATGGAGCACATATTTATACTGTTTCAGCAATGTGGGAAAGTGGTGCGTGGGCGTCATTCTCAAATTATGGCAATCCGCCTGTTGATTATTGTGCGCCGGGAGTTTACATTTATTCTACCTATAAAGGTGGAGGTTATGAAACTCTGCACGGAACCTCAATGGCCACACCACATGTTACCGGATTATTGCTTCTGGGAAAAATTCATACCGATGGCTATGTTACCGGTGACCCTGATGGAAATGCTGACCCGATTGCTCATAGATAACCGAATAATTTTACAAAATACGAACCGGATAAATTCAGTTTTATCCGGTTTTTTATTTTGAAGTAATTTGCGACTTTTGATTTGGACAAAAACACAAATTAAGCAGCGTTATGGGGTATTCTTCGGAGCAGGATATCATTCGGATGTGCATTGAAAAACTAACAGATAATTGCGGAACAGCTGTTCAATTAACCGGTTCCCGATCGGTTGGTGGAGGGTGTATTAATCATGCTTTGAAAATCAGTACAACGGTGGGCGATTTTTTCCTGAAATGGAATGCTTCGGCTCCGGCTGATATGTTTCAGAAAGAAGCCGCTGGTTTAATAGAAATGGCATTGTCGAATAGCGATCTGGTAATTCCGAGAGTGATTTGGAGCAAAGAGAACGGTGATTCTCCAAGCTTGCTCCTGATGGAATTTTTAGCTCCGCCAAATAATACCTCCGGATTCGATGAACGGTTGGGGCGCGGGCTTGCACAAATGCACCGAAAAACGGCTCCGGCATTTGGTTTTCATCATTCCAATTACTGTGGAACGACAGTTCAGAATAATAGTTGGACAACCAGTTGGGCCGAATTTTATGCGCGGCGTCGAATTTGGAACCTGGTACAGCAAATTAAAACAACCAGAGGTATTTCATCGGACGACCAGAATATTTACGAAAAATTAGTTGAGCGGCTGCCTAAACTACTTTCACATGGCGAGATACCTTCACTTATTCATGGCGATTTGTGGTCGGGTAACTACATGTACACGAGTCGCGGTCCCGCCCTGATCGATCCGGCTTGCTATTATGCCGACCGCGAAATGGAATTGGGAATGATGAAGCTTTTTGGCGGTTTCTCAGCAGCAGTCTGGAATGCTTATGCCGAAGAATTCCCGCTTCCGGAAGGCTGGAAGCAACGAATCAGGCTTTATCAGCTTTACCATGTTTTGAACCACTATTTGTTGTTTGGTGGTTCGTATGGCTGGGAGGCGCTGGAGATAGCAAAGGAGTATTTATGATAAAAAAATAGCTGATGATTATAAAAAGGATTTTTACAGGAGTAGTAATTTTTGCGATTTTACAATTGGCATTATTGCAAGCTACCGCACAAACAGCTCGCGAGGCCAAAATAACAATTGATTTGAAAGCTGCATCTAGTCCAATTTCGCCCATGTTTTATGGTCAGTTTATCGAGTATTTGGGGCGATGTATTGATGGCGGAATATATGATGAGAATTCGTCGTTGTCAGATGCAGACGGTTTCCGGAAAGATGTGCTTCAAAAGGTTCAGGAGCTTAGAGTCCCTTTGCTTCGGTTTCCTGGCGGAACAGCGATTAAAACCTATCACTGGCAGGACGGAATCGGGCCAAAGCAGGAACGGCCCAAGCGAAAAAATTTGATTTGGGGAGGCATAAACGATAATCATTTCGGTACAGCCGAGTTTATTGAATATTGTCGTCAAATAGGTGCTGAACCTTTCCTGGTTATAAATATGTCGACCGGAAGTTCGGAAGAGGCCTCGAATTGGGTGGAATACTGTAACGGCGACGGCGATACCTATTGGGCAAACCTAAGGCGCCTCCACGGTTATGAAAAGCCGTTTAATGTGAAATACTGGGGCATTGGCAATGAGGAATATGCT
>JAJZSZ010000271.1 GCA_021849365.1 Bacteroidota bacterium
CTACAACTGTAGCAATTGAATTGGCTGCATCGTGAAACCCGTTGATCAAATCGAACACAAAAGCAAGAACAATTATAACAATCAGTATTGTAAGCATAGCCTGTATTTAAAGTTAAACTTTTAAAGCCAATTCAAAATCAGGCGTATTTTACCAGTATCGTTTTTACAACATCAGAAACATCTTCCATCTTATTGGCAATTTTCTCAATATTCAGGAGAATTTCTTTTTGTTTAATCAGTTCAATCGGGTCTTTTTCGTTTTCAAATAAGCTCGAAATTGCCATGTGGTAATATTCGTCAATACGGCTTTCGAGGCGGTTTAACTCTTTGCAGGCTTTAAGTACTTTGTGCGAATTCTTTGTGTCTTCCAAACCGCTTACTGCAACTTTAATCAGCTGACATCCCTGGGCAATTAATGCAACCATATCTTTCATGAACGAACTAAAAACAGTGCAGCGGTATATTTCAATTTTTCCGGAGGCGCTGTAAATTAAGTCAACTACGTCGTCGATGGTTGAGGTTAATTCATTGATGTCTTCACGGTCAAAAGGAGTAATAAATGACTGGTTCAGCACATCGAAAATCTGATTGGTGAACTCATCACCTTTCTTTTCAATTGCCTTGATCGCAAGACCCAGAGCTCTTCTTTCTTCCAGTTCGGGAGAGTTAATTAACTTTTCCAAAGCCAAAGAAGCCTCAATAGTGTTTTCAGCAGCCTGATTGAACATGGCGTAGAACTTCTTTTCCTTTGGTATAAAATACTTAAGTAAACCTGAAAAATTCATATCATTTGTTTTAATGAAAAATAGCTTTCTAAAAACCAGCACAAAGATGCGAATAAGAATTATTTCACAGGAAATATTTTTTAATTTTATTCTTATTAAATTGTAATATAAATTTACACAATTAATTGTTCTGTAATCGTTTTGTAACTTTTTTGTAATATATAAAATTAAAAGTTTGTGCCTTGATCCTTAGGCAGGAATATGTTTGAAAGGGTATTTTCTACTGACAAATATCAATCAGGTAACATTACAGCTTATTATCCAGAATTATTACTTTTGCCAGCAAAGATAAACGAATTGCCTTCGGGCCGATAGTTTAGATTGATTAATTAAACCAGTGAACATGTTTTTTTTAGGATTATTATCGACACCGCTGCCTTATTTGCTCTTAGCCGCATTTTATTTCTTCGGCTTTGCTATGGGTATGTTCAATAATAATACCGGGGACGAAAATACAGAAGCCACCATTTCGTCGGTTACAATTCCTGCCGAAATAAAGCAAAAAAACATCGAGAATTCAGTCTATTATTTTCAGGTTACCAATTCTGAAAGAAAGACACAAAACAATACCTTAAAGATTTCTGATTTATCCGTTGAATTTTCTCCGGATACCGGGCCTAAAGTATTTTTGGTCAGGAGCAATACATTTTACGAGTTCCATCTCTCCAAATTTCAATTTTCACGTCCTCCTCCATCAGGTTGCTAAAAAGTTAATATACTTTTTATTATCCGGCCGCAGCGACAAATTATGCTCTAAATGGAGCTAAAGCTGCAACTTTTATTATACATCATTGTTTTTTATTGGCAATCCTGATAAAGATTTATTATGATAGGGGTGATAGGCATTAGCTATAAAACAGCGCCACTCGAGATCCGTGAAAAATTCTCATTTTCAAAAGAAGATATAGTTCCTTTTTCAGAACAGTTACAGCAGGAAACAGAAATATCTGACCTGGTGCTTGTTTCAACATGTAATCGTACCGAGATTTATTTTTCGCAGGATAAACATGACAATCAAACAGCTTTTGAACTTGTTTACGAAGTGATCAAAAAATTTAAGCAGATTACTGATCACTGCTGGCAATATTTTTATCACCGGTCGAATGCCGGAGCTGTTAGACATTTGTTCGAAGTTGTTTCAGGTCTCGATTCGTTGATAATTGGTGAAGATCAGATTATTGGCCAGGTAAAGGAAGCTTATGTAACCTGTACCGAACTGGCTCTCACTGATGCCGTTTTGATGCGGCTTTTCCAAAAGTCGTTTGAAGCAGGGAAGCGAGTTCGCACTGAAACAGGTATTAAGCTCGGTATTACCTCGGTTAGCAGCGCGGCAGTTGAAATGTGTGCTTCAATGCTAAACGGAGTGAATGATAAGTCGGTGCTGCTTATCGGAACCGGAGAAACAGGAAATCTTGCCCTTCAGAATATTTTTAAGAAAGGTGTAAAACAGATTGGAGTAACCAATCGCACCATTGAGAAAGCCGAAAAAACTGCAGCCAAGTATAATGGGATGACCATTCCATATGAATCGTTTGAGAAATACCTGCATGGCTTTGATATTGTTATGGTTGCAACGTCTTCAGCAACTCCGATTATTACTGCTGAAATGATTAGCAAAAATCGTCATATCAGACCCGATCATAAACAGGTTTTTATTGATTTGTCGGTTCCGCGAAATATTGAAAGCGCTGTTGGACAGTTTGATAATATTGAATTACTGGGGGTTGACGACCTTCAGGAAATAGTACGACAAACAACCGAGAAAAAGAAAGAAAGTGCTGAAAAAGCTCATTTGATACTCGATGAAGTGGTGGCTGATTTTACCGAATGGCTTGCCAGTCGTTCCCTTCGTCCGGCGATTAATGTAATAACTACAAACCTGCAAACAATCAATCAGGAAGAACTTTCGACTTACCGAAAACTGAATACCCCGGAAATGCAGGAAATTGTTGATGATTACGCACAACATTTAACGCAGCGATATACCCGTTTGCTGATTAAAAACCTGAAAAATTTAACGGATAACGGAAAAAATATCGATTCGTTAAAAATCATCAATGATTTATTTAAATTCGACTAATTTATTTGTCCGGCAAATTGGTTCGATTTGCTTTTGATTGATCAGAATGAAAAAAACTATAAGAATTGGCACGCGTGGCAGCCAACTGGCACTATATCAGGCGAAAAAAGTAAAAGCTACGTTAGAGGTTCTGTTTCCTGAACTTCATGTTGAGTTGAAAATCATAAAAACCAAGGGTGATAAAATTCTCGATGTTGCACTCTCAAAAATCGGCGACAAAGGTTTATTCACCAAGGAAATTGAAAACGAACTAATCGACGGAAGCGTTGATATTGCAGTTCACAGTTTAAAAGACCTTCCTACCAAATTACCCGAAGGATTAAAATTAGGTGCTGTTTTGGAACGGGGCGAATTCCGTGATGCCTTTGTTGGAAGAAATGGCAAAAAACTTGCAGACCTGAAGGCTGGCGATATTGTTGCTACTTCGAGTCTGCGCCGCATTGCTGGTTTGCTTAAAATAAACAATCAGATCATTATCAAAGATATTCGCGGAAACGTTAATTCGCGGCTTCAGAAAATGGAAGATGGTTACTGCGACGCTATGATTATGGCTGCTGCAGGATTGCAACGCCTGGAACTCGATAGTTATATCACTGAGATTATAGATCCTGAAATTGTAATGCCAGCCGTTAGTCAGGGTGCAATTGCCATCGAGACCCGAATGAATGACCCGGAAACAGATGTCCTGATGGAGAAATTAAACCATACACCAACATGGAATGCCATTACCGCCGAACGTGCTTTCCTTGCACGATTGGAAGGAGGATGTCAGGTTCCGCTGGGTTGTTATTCCAAGGTTGAAGATGGTCTGTTAACTTTAAGCGGTTTTGTTGCATCGGTTGATGGTACACAATATATTAAGGAAACTATTTCCGGAGAAGTTAACAATGGGGCTGAGCTGGGAGTACAAATGGCCGAGAAAATGATTGAGAGGGGGGCTGGCCAAATTCTGAATCAAATAAAATCATCCAACAATACTCACTAAACTAAAATGGGTAAAATCCTCGAAAACAAGGTATTTATATCAACACGGCCTTCAGGACAGTCGGCCGAGCTTGAAAACCTGTTGTCAGAAGAATCAGCTACACTGATAAGTATGCCCACCATTGAAGTCAGGCCATTGCCATTGGGCGAATTTGCCTGGCAACAGCTAAAAAACATTGATTTGTTTAACTGGATTGTTTTTACCAGTCCGAATGGATTACGATATTTTTTCGCTCGTCTTTTTGAACTACAAAATAACTATGGACTTCCGGAGCACTTGAAAATAGCAGTAGTTGGTAAAAAGACTGCGGCCTCACTCGAGTGCTACGGGACATCTGCATCGTTTATTAATTTAGGAAACACTGCCGAAGATTTTGTGGTCGACTTTTTTCATCGGGTAAATCTAGGTGAAAGGGTACTCTTCCCGATTGGAAATCTGGCCCGGTCAGTTATTGAGGATAAAATCTCGAAGAAGGCTGAATGTACCCGCATCCTGTTTTACGAAACGGTACTTCCTGAATCAGTTAACGAGGAAGCTCTTAATTTGATTATTAATGATCAGTATGATATGATTGTACTTTCAAGTCCGTCGTGCTGCAATAATTTACTTCAGATTCTCGCCGGAAGGGTCGATCCGACAAAGCTTAGATTTGTCTGTATCGGGCAAACAACTTCTGCCGAAGTCATCCGTAATGGGATTGAACCGCTGATTACAGCTGGCTCAGCCAATTCGCAGGGAATACATTCTGCAATTCTCAATTACTTTCAGAAAAAGCAACTTTTAAACAATTAAAGCTATGTCATTTCCAATAACACGCCTCAGAAGACTGAGACACACACCGGTTTTAAGAAATTTAGTACGTGAAACTATATTAACCCGCGACGATCTGGTTATGCCATTGTTCGTTTGCCCGGGAACTAATGTTAATAACCCGATCAAATCGATGCCTGGGAACTCTCAGTTGTCGGTTGATTTGTTGGTTGAAGAATGCCGTCGCCTCTATGGTCTAGGTATTCAGGCCGTTTTGCTGTTTGGTATTCCTGAACACAAAGATGAGCATGGACTTGTTGCCTGCGAGCACAACGGAATTGTTCAGCAAGCTGTTCGTGCCCTCAAGGCTGCTTTGCCCGATTTATATATCATCGCCGATATTTGCAACTGTGAATATACTACTCATGGCCATTGCGGAACCATTGTGGATGGCGATGTTCACAACGATTTGACATTGGTAACTCTGGCCAAACAATCGGTTTCACTGGCCCAAGAAGGAGTCGATATGGTTGCTCCAAGCGATATGATGGACGGCCGTGTGGGAGCTATTCGTCGTGCCCTAGATGATAATGGTTTTTACAATACGCCAATTATGGCCTATTCGGCTAAATATGCATCAGGTTTTTACGGACCGTTCCGCGAAGCTGCTGAAAGCGCACCAAAATTCGGGAATCGTGCCACTTACCAGATGGATCCTGCCAACGCCAACGAAGCACTGCGCGAAGTCGCACTCGACATAGAAGAAGGCGCCGACATTGTGATGGTGAAACCTGCCTTGAGTTACCTCGATATTATTCAACGTGTGAAAACCAATTTCAATATTCCAATTGCAGCTTACAACGTAAGTGGTGAATATTCGATGGTGAAAGCTGCTGCGGCCAATGGCTGGATTGACGAACAGCGTCTGGTTCGCGAAATCCTGACTTCGATCAAGCGTGCAGGTTCAGATATCATCATTACTTATCACGCTCAGGATATTGTGAAAGAATTGTAAAACGTATCACGCTTCAGAAATAAAGTATCAGGATTCCTACTTGATACTTGATTCCTGATACCCGATACTTAACTCATATACCATGAAAAACTACACCCAAAGTATAGCCGCTTTTGCGGAAGCACAAAAACATATTCCGGGGGGAGTTAACTCTCCGGTGCGTTCATTTAAGAGCGTTGACGGCGACCCATTGTTTATTGCCAGCGCCAAAGGAGCCAAGGTTTTCGATATTGATGGTCACGAATACATCGATTATGTGGGTTCGTGGGGCCCAATGATTCTGGGTCACGCTCATCCCGATGTGATTATGGCTATCCAGAAAACAGCAGCCAAAGGAACCAGTTTTGGAGCTCCGACTTTGCTTGAAACCGAGATGGCACAGCAAATCAAAAAAATGGTTCCATCGGTTGACAGTGTGCGCATGGTTAACTCCGGAACCGAGGCTACCATGAGTGCTTTGCGTCTGGCACGTGGCTACACCAAACGTGAACTGGTAATTAAATTCGAAGGTTGCTACCACGGGCATAACGACAGCTTCCTGATTAAAGCTGGTTCTGGTGCTTTGACTTTGGGGACGCCTAATTCACCTGGTGTAACTTCAGGAACAGCAAAAGACACACTGATTGCTGGCTACAATGATTTAGATTCGGTAAAAGAATTATTTATTCGTTACAGCGAACAAATTGCAGCGGTTATTTTGGAACCGGTGGTTGGCAACATGGGAGTTGTGATTCCTCAGCCAGGATTTCTTCAGGGCTTGCGCGACCTATGTACCAAATACGGTTCAGTGCTGATTTTTGATGAAGTGATGACTGGTTTCCGCCTATCGAAAG
>JAJZSZ010000272.1 GCA_021849365.1 Bacteroidota bacterium
CGAAATCAAAATGGCCGGATTTTTACGCACGCCAATGTTTACTTTGGTCATCTCCGGATTTCCATAAGTAGTGGTGTTGGCCTGATCAAGCAGAGCCATTACATCCACACCAAATTTTCCGGTTTCGAGGGTTAAGCCAACCAATTCGTCAGCCGACAAATCCTGGGTTGTTGCTGCCAGCGCGCGCTCCATGAAGGCAAAAATTTCTTCTTTCTCGAAGTTGAGGTTGTAAGCGTGTTCGGCATAAGCGGCCAAACCTTTCAGTCCATAAATGATCAACTCTTTCAGCGAGCGGATGTCTTCGTTCTTTTCGCTCAGGATGCCTACTTCAGCCGCTTTGGCTTCGAATTCTTCGGTGGTTACGGCAGTCCAGGTGACCGATTCATGCGCCGGCAATGCGATTCCGTTGGCTACGGCTTTGGCGCGCAATTCGTCGCGAACTTTCAGTGTTTTTTTGATTCGGATCGAGAAAGCAACCTCGTCGAAGTTGGCGTTGGTGATGGTGCTGAACAGCCCGTCGAAAATCACTTTATTTACTTTGGACTCAGCCAATCCGGCTTTGCGCAACTCGCAGTTCAAGGCGGCAACACCTTTCAAAACAAACAAAAGTGTATCCTGAAGATTGGCTACATCGCTGTCTTTGCCGCACACACCTTTTACTGTGCAACCAATTCCTTTGGCTGCTTCCTGACATTGAAAACAAAACATATTCATAGCTAATTTTTGGAAATGAGAAGAGCCCTCCGCATTTGTTGCAGATCAGTTTCTCGTTGATTATTAAATTTTTAAATGATTTTTTTTCGTTCAAAAAGGTTATTCAAAGATTTCTCATGTCCGTCAGCTAAAGCAGACGGCAAAGGATAGGTGCTGCAAATTTACTTCAACAACAAACCGCAACCCAAACTTGGAACTTTGAACCTGAAACCTGTAACTTCTATACCCACGCCTCGTCCAGAATTTCGCCCTTGATGCTGACAATGATTTCCTTCACCGGAACTTTGCGCGATGCCTGAGCTTTTGCCATTTGAACGAGTTGAGACAAACCGCCGCAGCAAGGCACTTCCATCATCATGATGGTGATGGTATTTACTTTGGCTTCGTCGATGAGGCGACGAATTTTTTCGACGTATATTTCTTTACCCTGATCGAGTTTAGGACAGGCGATAACTAATGATTTTCCGGCTAAGAATTTTGAGTGGAAATTTCCCATGCTGAAAGCCACACAGTCGGCAGCCAGCAACAGGTCGGTTCCCTGGAAAGTGGCGCCAGACGGATTGATCAGGTGCATTTGCACCGGCCACTGACGCAATTCCGATGGAACTTCGGTTGAAGCTGCAGCTCCGGCAAAACGCAAGCTTTGCGGTTCGAAACTTACTTCTTTTGATCCCGGGCATCCGCCTGATGCGCAACCGCCACCCGATGATTCTACTTTGGTATTGTGCACTTCCGAAATCACCGCATCAACGCTGAATGGAATTTCCGAAGCATGTAATTTCAGATAGCTCACGGCTTGTTTCAGGAAACCGGTTTCGCCGTGTTCTTTCAGGTGCTTGAGGTGAGCAACCATCGTATTCTTCCCTTTTGGAATAATCTGCTTCACCACCACCACCTCATCATATTCATCCGCCTCACGTTTTTCGATGGTTATTGCTCCCTCAGGACAATGACCCAGGCAGGCTCCCAATCCGTCACACATCAATTCGCTAATGAGCCTGGCTTTGCCATCAATAATTTGCAGTGCACCTTCGTGACAGTTTGGAACACAGAGTCCGCAACCGTTACACAAATCTTCGTCTATATTTACAATTTCGCGTATCATCTTGATTTATTATTTATGATTGATGAATGATTAATTCATCGTATCGGTTACTATTTTTTGTATTTTTCTGAAACAAAAGTACAGCCGTTCGGTTGTTAAAACTGTAACGAATGTTACAAACAACAAAAAATGTAGCCAGTAATCGTCATTCGCTGCGCGTCATTGATTGTCATTCATTGTGGGTATCCGCATAAACTGAAACAACAGAAACAATAGAAACAACAGGAACTTAAAACTATGATTCAATCCGAAATACTTTGCCAGTCGCCTGTTTTCAGGGGTATAACTCCGGAAGGTTTGGCCGAACTTTTTCAGCAGGTACATTATCAGGTAAAATCGTACCAGAAAGGCGAACTAGTTGTGAATGCCGGCGAAATATGCGACCGACTGCTCATCGTTCAGGAAGGAAGCGTGAAAGCCGAAATGACCGACTATTCGGGCAAAACCATCAAGATTGAAGACATGAGTGCCCCCTGGCCGCTGGCAACAGCCTTTTTGTTTGGGCGCGAAAACAAGTTTCCGGTGACCGTCTCGGCCACTTCCGATGCGCAACTGGTTTCGATTCCAAAGCAGGAATTTGTGAAACTGATGCAGATGAATGTCCTTATTCTGAACAACTACCTCAACACCATTTCAACCCGGGCTCAGTTCCTGACCCAAAAGCTGAAATTTTTGTCATTTAAAACCATCAAGCAAAAAATTGCGCATTACCTGTTGGAGCTGGCGGGCGACCGCTTGCAAACCGTTGAGATTGCCCAATCGCAGGGACAATTGGCCGAAATGTTTGGCGTCACCCGCCCCTCGCTGGCGCGCGCATTAGGTGAAATGGCTCAGGAAGGGCTGATTGAGGTTGATCGTCGTTACATTAAAATTCTGGATAGAACTAAAATGAACCAGTTGTTAGTTGGATAGATAGTCTTAATCACAATCTTTAGTTCTCTTCATTCCTTTCTCGGCTGAAATTTCAGCCGGATTGTTATTGTTTTGCAACATCCAAAACCAACACTAAACTCAATAAATCCAACCAATTACGTCTATTAAACAAAGGTGTAATCTACAATTAATAATTGTGTAATCGTTCTGTAACAATACCGAAGAAAATTTGCATCAGGTTTTAAATCGAAAAAACACAAAACTGATTGATATGAAAAAATTAAGTTTGATCACCCTGATGTTCATCTCAGCATTATTTTACAATGCAAATGCACAGGATGCAACACTAAACGAGAAACTCACCGAAGTTAAAGACAAAGTAGATGGACTTACCGAACGCATGGCAACTGCCGAAAGCGATTTGTCAAAACTAACCAAAATTAAAGTTTCGGGTTATATTCAGGCACAATACCAAAGTTTCGAGAATCCTTCGTTACAACCTGATAATTATTTTTCGCTGCGCCGTGTTCGCGTGAAATTCACGTACGAAGCTGCCGATGGTGTTAAATTCGTAGTTTGCCCGGATTTTGGAGCTGGAACATACACACTTAAAGACGCTTACGTTGTTTTGAACGACCACTGGACAAAATCATTCAGCTTATGGGTGGGTAAATTCAACCGTCCGAACTACGAAGTGGAATACTCATCAAGTCAGCGCGAAGTGGCCGAACGTTCAGCGGTAATTCGTACGCTTTATCCCGGCGAACGCGCCATTGGTGCCAAATTGGAATACAATCCTGTAAATGTTCCGCTACATGTTCAGTTAGCTTTATTGAACGGCTCCGATGGAATCACCATTAACAATGCTTCGGGAACCAACATGAACAGTACCGAAAATAAGGATTTCGACAATTATAAAGATATCATGGTCCGTGCTTATTATAATTTAAGTCTGGGCAACTTTGGCGGACTCGATTTTGGTGCTCATGGTTATTTCGGATCCTTCAAATCGAACGCCCTGAAAACCTTAAGCAGCGACTACTCAACCATTAAAGATGTAAAATTGGGCGATGCCGTAAAACGCAATTGGGTAGGTGGCGAGTTCCAGTTATTCGCTGATGTTTTGGGCGGACTTTCAGTAAAAGGCGAATACATTGCCGGAAAAAATGCTTCAATCGGATACGCTCCAATCGCCGCTTCAGGCACAACAGCTGCGGTTCCGGGAGTTGCCAACTTTCAGAATAATTTCTCCGGATATTACCTCTACTTCATTAAAAACCTGGGCAAAAAGAACCAGTTTGCTTTACGCTACGACTATTACGATCCGAATACCGACATCAGCGGAAAAGATGTAACTGTAAAAAAATACACTTCGGTTGACGCCACAACGTTGAAAAACAGGGTGAGTGGAAAAAGCGATCTGGCTACCAGCACAATTAGCTTGGCACTCCACCACTATTTCGACGATAACCTCCGCATTACCCTGAACTACGACATTGTTAAAAATGAAAAGGTTGGTTCTGAAGGTTTATTAACCGAATCGTACACCAATCCTGACGGAACAAAAGGAACGCTCGATTACGGAAAAGTGATCAACCAAAACCTTTTGACTCTCCGTATTCAAGCCAAATTTTAATTAACAAATCACCTTTTAAAACAGAAAATATTATGAAATCACTGAATATGAAAAAATTCGCAGTTGTTGCCCTTCTTTTGGGTTTGATAGGCTTTGCCTTTACTCCTGCTCCCGAACGTATTACCGTAAAAGGTTCGGACACGATGGTTATCCTGGCTCAAAAATGGGCCGAAGTGTACATGAAAAGTAATCCAAGCACAGCTATCCAGGTTACTGGTGGTGGTTCTGGAGTTGGAATCTCGGCCCTGATCAACGGTGCAACCGACATCGCCAATGCCAGTCGTAAAATGAAAGCCACCGAAAAAGAAAAACTCAAAGCCCGCTATAACACATTGGGCGTTGAAGTAGCTTGCGCGAAAGACGGAATCACCGTTTATCTGCACCCTTCGAACAAGGTTCAGGAATTGACAGTTGACCAGTTGGGGAAAATCTTCCGTGGCGAAATCAAAAACTGGAAAGAAGTGGGTGGGGCTAATGCTGAAATCAAACTTTATGGTCGCGAAAACAGCTCGGGAACCTATGTATTCTTTCAGGAAAATGTGGTGAAAGGCGACTATGCTGCCAATTGCCAGACTTTGCCCGGAACTGCCGCTGTAGTTAATGCAGTGAAAAAAGACCCGAATGCAATTGGATACGGTGGCGCTGCTTACGCTGAGGGCATCGAAATCTGTAAAGTAAAAAAAGACGCCAACAGCAATGCTTATGCCGCTTCGGCAGAAACAATTGCAAAAAATCAGTACCCGATTACACGCTATCTTTTTATGTACTTACGAAACAAACCAACCGGAGAAATGAAAAAATACATCGACTGGATTTTAAGTCCCGATGGTCAGAAACTGGTTGTTGAAATGGGGTATTTCCCGATAAAATAAAAAACAGCATCTAATTACCTCATTGCCTGAGTACCTAAGTTAAATTAGGTACCCGGGTATTTAGGTAGGTAGGCATTAGATAAACTATGACAAAAAAAAACAAAAAGGGTAAAAAGACGATCGTAAATTCTGAAACAGGTTTGATTGATATTACCCGAAAGAAATTCAGGTGGAGCGATTATCTGGCCGAGAAAATGATCAAAGGAGTTGCTTTTCTTTCGATCACGATCATCGTCCTGATTTTCATTTTTGTATTCCGCGAAGCCGTTCCGATTTTTACATCGACCAAAGCACCTGCTCACGCTGAAGTTGCTGCGTCATCCGATCTGGTTCAGGAAACTTACGGCGAAGTGGTCGATAATTCGCTGAACGGACAAGTTCAGGAAACTTACGGTGAGGTTACCGATACTCCGGCCACCGAAGAAGTTCAGGAAACGTATGGCGAAGTGGTCGATACCACAGTTCAAAATCAGACCAATAATGAAGCCTATTCGGTAAGTTCAGGTAGCGGTCACGACGAGAATCAGGCCGCCTTGCAAACCCTGCTCTCAAAAGACTGGGTACCTGTTTCCGATAAGCCTCGCTACGGCATTCTGGCGCTCATCATCGGTACTTTCAAAATTACCGTCATCTCCATTTTATTTGCAGCCCCCATAGCTATTCTGGCAGCTTTGTACACCGCCACATTTGCTAGCAAACGCATGAAGGAAATCATTAAACCAGCCATTGAATTGTTAGCCGGATTTCCTTCAGTGGTGATCGGGTTTTTCGCGTTGATGGTTTTGGCTTCTTTCCTGCAGAACATTTTTCAGTACGATACCCGACTGAACTCCTTTGTTGGAGGTATTGCCATGGGCATAGCGGCAATCCCAATCATTTTTACGATTACTGAAGACGCTTTAACCGCTGTCCCGAAAACCTACAATGAAGCAAGTTTGGCTTTGGGTGCCTCGAAATGGCAAACAGCTTTCTTCGTCATCCTTCCTGCAGCCACCCCCGGAATTTTTGCCGCCATTTTGCTCGGAATCGGACGTGTTTTCGGCGAAACCATGATCGCATTGATGGCAACCGGAAATGCGGCACAAATGGGATTAAATCCTTTCGAATCGGTTCGTACGCTGGCCGCCACCATTGGCGCCGAAATGGCTGAAGTTGTATTTGGCGACACGCATTACAATGTGCTTTTCCTGATTGGCTCGCTGCTTTTCATTTTCACTT
>JAJZSZ010000273.1 GCA_021849365.1 Bacteroidota bacterium
CGATCTATCAACACAAGCCGTTCCGTAAGTGCCAAAATGAATATACACAAAACCATCTTCGATACACGGAGTTGGCGTGGCATAGCTGTTAGTTGGATGAATATGCTGAACCGAATCGGGTTTAAAAAGCATCATTTCCTTCAAAATCCTACCCGAATTGAAATCGGTGCAAACGGCAAACATTTCTTTCCCGTCGTCGGTAGCCGAGCTAGTCCAGATTTGATCTCCGTACACCACAGGCGACGACCAGGCTGTGCCACGAATGGGAGTTTTCCAGACAATGTTGTTGGTTTCGCTCCAGCTTACAGGTGCATTTTTACTCGAAGAATGTCCGTTGAGATTACTTCCGCGCAGGTGAGTCCAGTTTTCAATGGGTTGTGCTGATAAACAAAAGGAAATGGCAATAACCAGCAGGAAAAGAGAAAATGATTTGCAGTTCATGGTTTAGGTTTTTTAGGAATCGTGAAGATGCTAAAATTTAAACGAATTCTGAAATCATAAACTCTCATTAAAACAAAAACACGAAGTACCAAATTCAAAGATCTGCATACTTCGTGTCATTGTGCCTTTGTGGCGAAACATATTACCTGATATTTTCAAGAACTTCAACCAGCAGCTTCCAGAATTTATCAACGGTTTCGATGTTGATGCGTTCATCGGGAGAATGGGCTCCGCGAATGGTCGGACCGAATGAAACCATATCGAGATCGGGATATTTTTCAAGGAACAGGCCGCATTCCAGTCCGGCATGAATAGACTTAACCACGGCATCGTTTCCAAACAGCTTTTTATAAGCTTCTGCAGCGATTTTCGCAACTGAAGAATCGGGATTTGGCGTCCAGCCTGGATAGCCATCTGAATGTTCCACCGAAGCACCGGCCAAAAGCATCACCGACTCAACCATTTCAGCAGCCATAAACTTACGGCTATCGATTTCGCTGCGCTGACTGGTCGTTAGAACAATCTCATTGGTTCCTTTAAATTTAACTGAAGCCAGGTTGGTTGACGTCTCGACCATACCTGCCATGCGGCTGCTCATTTCCAACACTCCGTGCGGGCAGGCTGCAATCAGCTTCATCAGTCTCCCCTGTGTATCCATGTCTATTACAAATTCGGGCAGAGCAACCGACTGATGCACCATTTTCAGTTTGGGTTCGGCAAATTCATATTCGAATTCCATCTCCGAAGCAAAAACGTTCCACTCCACTATCAGACTTTCCTTCTGCGAATGAGGTACAATTACCACTACCGAAGCTTCGCGGGCAATGGCATTCCGGAGATTTCCACCGTTAAAGTCGGCAATCCGGAGATCGAATAATTTCGATGCATCCATTAAAAAACGATTCAGAATTTTGTTGGCATTCCCACGGTTTTTGTGGATATCGTCGCCCGAATGACCTCCCAGCAATCCTTTCACTTCAAGTTTGGCTGCAAACGAACCCGCAGGAACAGCTTCAGGCGTATATTTCAACGTTCCAACCGTATCGATACCTCCGGCACAACCGATGAATAACTCGCCTTCGTCTTCCGAATCGAGATTAAGAAGTACATTTCCGGTTAAAAAGCCGGGCTGAAGCGCAAAAGCTCCTGACAAGCCCGATTCTTCGTCAACTGTAATCAAACATTCCAAAGGTCCGTGAGACAAATCAGTCGATGTCAAAATGGCCATCTGAGCAGCCATGCCAATACCATCGTCTGATCCGAGTGTAGTCCCTTTGGCCCTCACCCACCCGTCGTCAACAAAGGCTTTGATCGAATCTTTCTCAAAATCGTGCACGGTATCGTTGTTCTTTTCGCAAACCATGTCCATGTGCGACTGCAAAATAACCACCGGATCATTTTCACGACCGGGTGTAGCCAACTTGTAAATCAACACATTCCCAATTTCATCCCGACGAGCTTTCAGGTTATGCGTTTGAGCAAAATCAAGCAAAAACTGTCTGATCTTATCTTCTTTTTTGGAAGGGCGCGGAACCTGGCAAATCTCTTCAAAATAGTTCCATAACGGTTGCGGCGATAAGTGTTTGAGGCATTTCATCTCGTCAGGTTTTAAGTGTTTAATTTGTTTTCAACTTCTACTGAATAACAAAGATAAATATACCCGTATTGTTCATTAAACAGGTTAAATTTTCTCCGGAATTTAAAAGTGCTGCGAATTTGAATAATCCGAAACCTTCAAATCCTGACAAATGTTACCTTTAAGCTGAATCTGCAACACTTATTTTGCACCAAAATCGAACTATGGAATCAATTCGCGAAATATATAAAATCGGGCACGGCCCATCGAGCAGCCACACCATGGGCCCGGCCAAAGCAGCCAAACGTTTTTTAGACTCTGTTCCTGAAGCAGCTAAGTACCGTGTATTTCTCTACGGAAGTCTGGCTGCCACAGGCAAAGGCCATTTAACCGATGTGGCCATTCAGGAAATTTTCAGTAATAAACCGCTTGAAATTTGCTGGGAGCCCGAGACGTTTCTGCCCAAACATCCCAATGCATTGAAATTTGAAGCGTTTGATGGGCAAAACGGCCTCATTAAAGAATGGACAGCCTACAGCTTGGGCGGTGGTGCCATCATCGATGACAATTCGGAACTGGAAACCAGCAACGTATATTCGCTTACCAAACTTGAAGATATCCTGACCTGGTGCCATGAGCGCGGGAAACAACTTTGGGAATTTGTTGAAGACCACGAAGGGCCCGAAATATGGGATTACCTTGCCGAAGTATGGCGCGTGATGGATGGAGCCATTTCTCGCGGATTGAAACGCGAAGGCACTTTGCCGGGAGGACTAATGCTTCCGCGCAAAGCAAGCTCGTTCAGCCTGAAAGCACAAAATTTTAGCGGGCCTTTCAAAAAACGTTCAAAACTGTTTGCCTATGCGCTGGCAGTTTCCGAAGAAAATGCGGCTGGCGGACTCATCGTTACTGCCCCAACCTGCGGAGCTTGCGGCGTGGTTCCGGCCGTGCTGAAACATTATCAGAAAGTTTATGAAGCTGACTTACAGCAAATATACAAAGCGCTTGCAACGGCAGGTTTAATCGGAACTCTGGTGAAGCACAATGCATCGATTTCGGGAGCTGAAGTAGGCTGCCAGGGCGAGGTGGGAACAGCCTGTGCTATGGCTTCGGCGGCAGCTAACCAAATGATGGGCGGAACCATCAACCAGATTGAATACGCCGCAGAAATGGGCATTGAGCACCACCTGGGATTGACCTGCGACCCAGTTGCCGGTCTGGTACAAATTCCGTGTATCGAGCGAAATGCTTTTGCCGCCGAGCGCGCTCTGGCGCATAATACCTATGCACTGATGTCGGATGGTCGCCACAGGATTAGCTTTGACGAGGTGGTTGAGACGATGTACAAAACCGGAAAAAATCTTTCGAACGACTACAAAGAAACCAGCAAAGCCGGACTAGCGCTATTTACAGCGTTGCCCAAATGTTGACAGTCTGAAATGCGGTTTATCGCCGCATTATACACCTCAGGTTAAAGCACTTTTTTCCTGATAAAGCCTGTCAGCAACTCAAATATTTCATCAGTCGTTGACATGGAGAATGAATCAAACATGCCTTGCAAATCCGATCCATAATTTGCGGCATAGTTCTTCCAGATAAACTGCTTGGGAATTCTCTTTTCGAGGATATTTTGATTTTCCTGATTTGAAAGGATTTTTACTTCGGCAACTCCATTAATGTAACCAAAAGTAGAACCATCAGGCGAAGTTGTTCCTGTAATTTCAAGATCAAAAAAAGCAATATTTAAAGTCAGGTCTGGCTTAATTTTTCGCTGCCCAATATCCGAGATGGTGTAAAAACTCACAAACCGATCGAGTAAAAATTCAGATTGCAACCTGGCCAGTAAATCGCTGTAAAAACGCTCCGCTGAAACGTTTTTATAATAGATATACGCACCAACCCGGTCGACCAGGATTCTGACCGCAGCTTTTTCGCCGGCTTCCCGCATCTTCAGGTTTATATCCGGGAATGATGCCCCCAGTTTGATCGCCCGCTCGAAATGCCAGTAGGCCTTCCTTGCATTTTTTACCTCTCCTGAATTTAATTCCTGAATACCCAAATTGTACAGTTCCTGTATGGCTTTTGCTTTGGCTTCTGCTAATTCCTTGTCGTAAAACTCAGGATCACAAATGACCCGGTTAGCCTCCGAATTGTATAAAATTTCTTCCGATAGCTGATTCTGCTCATCCAATAGTTTGTAAGTTTTGGTCCAGCGAAACGAATCAGGTTCAAGCTTCAACCGGTCAATTTCCTTTTGATAGTAGCTCATTGCAGCCGAATAAGTTTTGGCTAGCTTTTTAACCGCTGCCCGATCATTTGCATTGCAACTTAAACGAAATACAAGCTGATTGATTTCTTTTGGATAATCAGTTTTCTTAGGCTTGGCTTTTCCTGAAGAAGATAAGCAGCTAAAACATATCAGAACAAACAGCAGGCAACGCATATTTGTGATTTATGTAGTGATACCTTCAAAAATCATCAGACAACAGTGAGTTGTTTTCGTCGGAGACTCACCTTTACTGCCAGTCAATTAGTTATATTGTCTGAAATAATTCACCAGTTTGTCTGTCAATTGGTTAAATATCGGTTTGGTAAACAACACAAACATATCCTGCGACGCAGGTGGCATCAATACTTTGTTATTTACAATATTGGCAAGCGTGTTATCAAGTACTTCAGCATCGCCCACAAAAACGCCATATTTATTTTGCCAGAGGTACTGTCCCGGAATTTTGTCGGTAAAAATGATTTTTTGTGACTGAAAATCAACAGCTTTTAATTCGAGTAAACCACCTGATGCAACCTGATCAGTCACAATTTTGATCTTGCCCTTTTTCATTACTGTGCGGGTCTTGGTGACTGTCGAATCCTTCGTTACCTTAACCTGATATTTTTCTTCTATCTGTTTCGAAAGCTCCTGCTGCTCTTCGAAATGCTGCGGACGATCGATAAAAAAATCGTAAAATCCCATTTGGAGAACGATATCCGGATATTTCAGATTGGTGCGCTCGGCTTCTTCCGGAGAAAAGAAATGCACAAAATCGCGTTCCTGAAACTGCTGGTTTAGCATCTGGAATACATTGTCGTAAAAGAATTGCGCCGAATATTCAAACTTACCGTTCACAGGAATCTGTTCAACCACCACACGAACCGTAGCAATATCTTTAGCGAGCTTCATTTTTTGCTGAGAGTCCTTAAATCCGCGAACCAAATCATCGGCATTTTGAAAATGAAAATACGCCTGTTTGGCGAATTCGCGAGTCTTCCGGCTCAAAGCGTCCATTCCGGCATCGTAATATTCCTGAGCAGCGCGGTTTTGAACATCGGCTAATTCCGAAGTATATGTTTTGGGTGAGGATACCAATTTGCGGGCTGCCGGAATCCGGCGGATCTGATCTGAAATCTGGTTCACCGTTTGCATGACATCAAGCGTGCGTTTCCACTTAAACGGATCGTTACTGGTCAAAATCCGGTCGATTTCTTCCTGATAATAAGTCACTGCCAACGGATATCCTTCACTTAAAACCTGTGCGGCTTTCCGGTTATCCGGATCATTACTCAAGCGACCCACGGCCTTCATCAGTGCGTCGTAATAATTTCCCTGTTCAAGCGATTTTTTCCCAGTCGAGCATGCCGACAATAAAATCATGATTCCGGCGATAAACCAAACGTATTTTTTCAGCATAAACATATTTTTCTAATATAATCGAAAACAAAGATAACCTGCAAAAGCAATACCAATCAAGCCATTTTTCCTGCTATTCAGAAAAAAAACTCTGTCATTTAAACACATAAGCTATTTTTATACCCTGAAAATTGGCATTTCCGAACGGAACGAAGGTAAGCTGCGAGTTTGAAGAACGATGACTTACCAAATTTCCGACCAGCGTGCCAATAGTGGCCCCGGCAACGACGTCGGTCAGCCAGTGCTTGTTATCGTAAATCCGCGATATTCCGGCTAAAGTTGCAACCGAATATGCCGTTACGGGTATCCATTTGCTGTCGCGAAACTGTGTTGCAATTACCGAAGCTACCGCAAACGAAGCGGTTGTATGCCCCGACGGGAAACTGTTTCCGCCACCCGGTCCCTTAAATGAAAACGGTCCATTCCCTTCCCAGTTATCAGGACGCTGACGCCCAACCAGGGTTTTGGGAACGCGCGTCACCATACTAGCCAGGGCAAAGCTTTCCAATGCCAATAATGCAGTACTCACATACTTTTTATTTTTAGCCAGAACGCCGTAAGTAAGTATTCCCGACATCACGATAATGCTATGCTCCGAACCGAAATGTTCGAGAAAATTCCTGGAAACATATGTTTCGGTGTTGTTTCGGTGAGATTGGACAAAATCTTTTACCGAC
>JAJZSZ010000274.1 GCA_021849365.1 Bacteroidota bacterium
AAAACCATAAATTCGGGAGAAACCTGGCGGGGAATAATTGACAACCAGAGAAAAAATAAAACAAAATATCTTGACTCGGTGGTGGTTACCCCGGTACTTGACGAACACAAGCGAATTACGAATATCCTGATAATTTGTGAAGACATAACCTTGCAAAAAAGGGAGGAAAAGCTCAAAGAGGTCATACAATCTATAACGCACGATGGTTCTGTGGCAAAGGACCTGATTGACTTCACTTCGAATATAAAAAAGAGGTTCGAGAATTTAATCGACTTGACAAATTTCTACCTGGCTCTGTACAACGAGTCTAAAGACGAGTTCTGGATACCTGCCTATTACGATCAGTGCGACGACATTGAAACTTTCGATGCCGGGAAAACGATCACCGCGTATGTTTTGCGATCGAAAAAATCGCTTCTTGCCAACTACGACGAAATATGCAAGCTGAAAGATTCAGGAGTGATTGAATCGCTAGGAGTCCCGGCGCAGGTTTGGATGGGCGTACCGCTACTGGTTGGCGATAAGGCGATTGGTGTTTTAGCTGTTCAAAGCTATGACAACCCATTGCTGTACAATGAGCAGGACAAGTTATTGCTCGAACGTGTGGCTCACGAGATCAGTTACATCATCCAGCGAATCAAATCGGATGAAGAAGTGAAGATGGCTCTCGAAAAAGCAGAAGAAAGCGATCGGTTAAAATCGGCTTTTCTGGCCAACATGAGCCACGAAATCCGTACGCCGTTAAACAGCATTATCGGCTTTTCCGAGCTGTTGGCTGATTCATTTTTTGAGGAAGAACTGAAAGATGAATTTGTGCAGCATATTATTACAAGTGGAAACCAATTGCTGAATATCATCAGCGATATCGTGGATATTTCTAAAATTGAGTCAGGAGAAATTGTCATTCGCAAAACAGAACTTTCGGCGAAAAAGTTGCTTGATGAGATCAGGGCGCTACATATTTTGAAAGTTGAAAGCAGGTTTTTGCATTTCAGATTTGCTTACCCTGAAAACATAACCGAAATAACCATCCTGGCCGATAAAGAACGTTTGCATCAGGTGTTTAACAATCTAATCAGCAATGCGTTGAAATTTACTTCGGAAGGACACATCGAGGTAGGGTGCAGGCCAGAAGGAGAAATGTTCGAATTTTATGTGAAAGATACCGGAATCGGCATCGATCCAAAATTCCATGCCAAAATTTTTGAACGCTTCAGGCAGGTTGAAACCGCCTTTACTCGTAAGTTCGGTGGAAATGGGCTTGGGCTGGCCATCACGAAAAACCTGATTGAACTGATGGGCGGAAAAATATGGCTCGAATCGGAACCAGGAAAAGGAAGTACTTTCTATTTTACAGTTCCACTGCTGGAACCTGAAAAAATCAATAATTAAATTTCGGGCAAATGACGGGAATCTCCTTATCGGCAAATAGTTTCACTCAAAACCTGCTCGAAGGTAACAGGCAAAAATGTTCGGCACTCGCCCATGGTTTTTTGGCTTCGGGCCATTCGGTGATGGATTTGTACGAGCATGTTTTCAAACCGGCCTTGTATGAAATCGGCAGACTCTGGGAAACCAATCAGATTTCTGTGGCTTCCGAGCATCTTGCCACTGCCATTACCGAAGGAATCCTGAACGAACTGTTCGAGCAGATTGTTTCGGAGCAAAAGAAGCCCCGCCGGGTTGTCGTAGCAGGGGTCGAAAACGAGCACCATCAGGTGGGAATGAAAATGGTAGCCGACGTATTCGAGATGAAGGGATGGGAAAGTTTCTTTCTTGGTGCAAGCATTCCTGTTTCCGAACTGGTCAGGTTTATTCGCCGGATAAAACCAGATTTGGTTGCTGTTTCGCTGAGTGTGTATTTCAATTTCGCCAATCTGCTGAAGATGCTGGAAGAACTGAGGCGTGCATTTCCCAACCTTCAGATTATTCTTGGCGGGCAAGCGTTTTCGCACCTTTCTCCCGAAGCCCGGATGAGCCTGGGCAGCGTTGAAATTATCACCGATCTGTATTCGCTCGAAAAATACATAGATGCGTTGAATCCCAACTCTAAAATCTGATTATGGAAAGAAGCGACTTAATTACCACAGCAACTCAGTTAAAACCGGTGAGTTGGACGAGTGTCGAAGAGTTCAGCTCGAAAAGAGAGGCGCTCGTTGCCCTGATCAACCAAAAGATGGAAAACCGTCACGACCTGATCGATATGGTTGGAGCCGGCAATGTTGATATGATGAAAGACAATCATGCCAACCACGCCCGCTTCATGGAATCGATTTTTGCCCAACATTCTCCGGAAGTATTGGTCGATACTATTTTGTGGGTATTTCGGGCTTATCGTTCGCGAAATTTCAGTTCAACCTACTGGGCTGCCCAATTGAATGCCTGGATCGAGATTTACAAAAAAGAGCTTTCGCCAGCGTGTTTCAAAGAAATCTATCCGTTTTATAACTGGATGCAGATCAATATACCAGCATTCAACCGCCTTGCCGAAGAAAAGCTGGAAGCGCCTTTTTCATCGCATCAGCATTCCGAAGAAACGAATTAACACAAACAAATGGGTGAAAATTTCGAATATGATTTTTCGGAAAACTGGGGAAAGCTGGTATGCAATCTGCTGCACAACAGTGTGTCAACAGGCTTCGGTTTTTTCGACGCAAACGGGCAGTTGCTGGAGGCAAACCAAGCCATGTGCTTTTACCTCGACGCTGATGCCGGAGACCTCGTACCCCGGAACCATTTTATTAATCCCAAATTCGATACATTTCTGGATAAAAACGAGCAGGGACTTGTTTTTGATGGCCTGGCAACCGTTGGAGATTACAACGACATCAATTACACACTCAAGACAAAAGTTTACCGCGATGGCGAACGCCTGATGGTTTATTGTGAAGCCAACAGCGCCGAATTACTCGCGGAAAACAAAAAAATGAGTACGCTTAACCAGGAAATCAACAACCTGCAGCGACAGTTAATCAGGGAAAAAAAGAATCTCCAAATGGCATTTAAGGAGCTCGAAGCAAGAACAGCTGAGCTTGAAAATTCGAATGCCCGCCTGGCAGAACTCAATATAGAGAAGAACAAATACGTCGGGATGGTCGCACACGATTTGCGGAATCCAATTGGAGTCTCCGTTTCGTTTTCTGAGATCCTAATGGAAAATTTCGACCAGTTGCCGCACGAAGATCGAATGGAATTCCTCAGTCAGATTCACAAAAATTGTTCGTTCTCACTGAAGTTAATCAGCGATTTTCTTGACATTTCAAAAATTGAGTCTGGGATTTTCGATTTGAATTTGATCGATCAGGACTACCTTGGTTTTGTAGAAGAAAATATTGCACACAACGATATTTTAGCCCGAAATAAGTTCCAGCAAATTCAGCTTCAGGTGTCGTCGGATCAGATCATGGTCCGGTTCGATGCAGGCAAGCTCCACCAGGTTTTAAACAACCTTCTTGGCAATGCCATCAAATACTCGTTTCCGCATTCGCAGATTGTTGTCGACGTTTATAAAGCCGAAAACCGGGTGATTACGCGAATTATCGATCACGGACAAGGGATTCCGGAACCTGAGCTTGAAAAGTTGTTTGCGCCCTTCCAAACCACTTCGGTAAAGCCAACTGCCGCCGAAAAATCGACCGGGCTGGGTCTGGCCATCGTCAAAAAAATTGTTGAGGCACATGGCGGAACTGTTGGTGTCGAAAGCAAAGTTGGCACGGGCTCAACATTCTCGTTTACATTACCTTTGCTTCCCGATATTTCGTCAGAAGGAAACGAGGCGTAATCCCGCCGACCAGGGATGCAAAACGGGCCCTTTGCGATCTTCGAAGAGCGGGATTAAATCATAGCTAAAGAACAGGTTATAAGATCGGTAGCCTAGTCTTAACGTGGCGGCCAGCTTGTAATCGTTGGTTGAATAATAGCCGGGAGATTTGAGTTTGTCTTTTTTGCCATCTTTCCGGTACTTGATTTTTGTGTGAGACTCCAACCGTTTTGAACCAATTATTCCAGCTGAAATATAGAAGCGATTATTGACATGGTTGACAGGGATTTGTAATTCGAGAAGGATGGGCATTTCAAGATAAAACAGTGAAAGCTTCGACTTTTGGTTCGAGTCGTAATAAAGTCTTGTTGGACGAACAAGTTTGTTTTCGTCGAGTGTAATAGTTGTATTGGAGTTAAGGTGATAGCTCTTAAAGCTCAGGCCGAGACCAGTTACCAAACCTATATTGTTTCTTACCTGTTGTATTCCTCTAGAATATTGTAAAAGATTTAGGTTCAGTACATTTGATCGAAGAATGTCGTTGTCGAGAAACTGATCATCTGTTGCTGGATACATACTGTAATCGGCGTCTGCAAATCCGTTTATTCCAAACTCAATGCCTTCCCAGTGTCCTTCGAATTTTAACGAGTTGTAATCTTCATTCAAATTCTGAATATTTACTAACCCGGAAAGCCGACCACGTGAACTTTGAATCACGATTGTCGAGTCGTTTTCCTGCGAATACGCCTGAAGGAAAATTGTTACGAGCAGTATGATGAATATTTGTTTCATCGAAATTATGACCAAATTTCAAAAATATCAGATTTTATAAGCAAAGGTAAGTAATCAAAAACGAAAAAGGAGTTTATCTGGCCTGATAAACTCCCTTCGTGGTTTTCTGAACATTGTTTCTGTTTAATCGAGGAAGCTAATTCCAATGGTAAATGGGGTTAGATCGGGACCTTTGCCTGTCTGAAATAGCGGTGTAAGATTGTATTTTGCGAACAACGAAATGTCTTTATAACCAATTCGTGCGGTTGCTGCATAGTTAAATGAATTAAGGTTGAATCCGCTCCGGTCTTTGTCTTTTTTATCGCCGTATTTCACTTTGGTGTGCGACCCGATTTTAACCCCACCAATAATTCCGCCATTGATAAATAGTCGGCCTTCGTTGTGGTTTACCGGAATCTGAAATTCGAGTAACACAGGTACGTTCAGGTACGAAACAGCAAGTTTCGTTTTTGAAAGGTTATTGGGATCGAGAGCAACAGGTTCGGTGCGGGTGGCGCCTTTCGCGATTGTATAGTCGTTGTCGAACCGGTAATTGTTGAAACTGAATCCCATTCCGGAAACTAATCCTACATAGTTCTTGGCCAGCCCTATGTTTAGTTCGTAGAAGTTAAGGTTAAACTCAATGGATTTTCCCTGGTTCAGCGACATAAAGTCCTTATCGGCTGAATTATACATGCTGTAATCTTCTTTATCGAAACCGTTGAATCCAAATTCGATGCCTTCCCAATGTCCGTCAAATCTGTCGGGATCGTGTCTGTGATGTTTGTCTTTTCCCCAAATAATTTCGGTTCCACTTTTGTGGTCGATCACTTTTACATCTTTTTTCCCGATACGGACAATGGATGTGTCGCTGTCGACCGACTTAATGATGGTATCAACAGGACTGACTTTTTCTACAACTGGAACGGCTGATATTACATCGGCCGGACTTTGCTGTGCCCTTAAATTCAAGGTTAAGATTGCAAGGGCTGTGAGAGTAAGAATAAATGGTTTCATGGCTTTAAATTTAAAATTTGCCGTATGACGGAGAGCTATTCCGAAATGTTACAGCCTCGTTATTTTTTTTCGAGTGGAATCGAAAAAGCCATCAGTTTGCTCTCGAAATCGACGCTGGTAATCTTGCCGTCTTTCTCTTTGTAGCCAATGCGTTCTCCTGAAAGTTCGGATGCGATATTGAGGCCTAAACGGGCAATGCGCTGAGCCGAAAACAATCCTTCTTTGCCCACTTTTTTAGCGCGCATGGCCAGAAATTCATCAATGGTGAGCACTTTGGGTTCGTTTATTTTTGTCACGTTAGCCGAACGATGGAATGCCAGCTGTGTTTCGGCTGAAGCTTCGAGCGGTGCTGTTATTGGCTCGATTGCAGCAAGCTGTGTAGTGTCGCGTTCAACGATCTTCTGGTTATCAGGTAACTTTTCTTCCTGTTTCTCAACTTTTGCTACTTGGACATTTTTTTCAGGCAGATTTTCAACCGAATTAACAGGTTGCTTTCCTGGTTGTGGATTGGACTTCGGTTGAATTAATAAAGGTTCAGCCTTTTTCTGCGGTTGGGCTTGTTTAGGACCCGCTGCAACAAATTCCTGCTTCTGATTTTGAGGGCCCGTGGTGTTCTGCATGTTCATCACCGAGTTGATTCCCCACGCCAAAACAATAACCGCAGCGACGCGTGTCACCCAGGTTAAAACAATGGCTTTACCCGTTTTTTTGTATAGTTTCCGTTTATCGGGATAGTGAATTCCCAAATCAGGAATTAGCCGGGTTTGAGCAAACAAGTTGGTTTCTTTTTTCAGTTC
>JAJZSZ010000275.1 GCA_021849365.1 Bacteroidota bacterium
TATGCGGTTTACGTTTCGTATGCCCCGAACGATGAAAATGTTACCGATGCGCATTACACGGTTTTTCATTCAGGTGGAAAAACTGATTTTTTGGTGAACCAAACTATTGGCGGCGGAACCTGGATTTACCTGGGAACCTTCCGGTTCGAAAAAGGAAAAGAGGGCCGCATTGAACTGACCAATCAATCAAATGAGTCCGGTAAATGGGTATCGGTAGATGCCGTAAAACTTGGTGGAGGAATGGGAAATGTGGCCCGTGGAAAAACCGATGATATGATCCGTTTGCGCCAGATCCGCGACGAGAAAGGTTTTGCCATGGATTCGGCTTTGTGGTTGCCGTTTGTCAGTCAGCGACCTAAATATCAGGAAGGTGCACGCTACTATTTGCAAAGCGCCGGAATGCCCGACACACTGGTGTATTTGCTCAATAAAACGAAAATTGATTACTCCAATAGGGGAAAAGATGCTGCCGTTTTTGCCAAACGCGAGGAAGGCAAGGATGATTATAAGGATGATTACCAGAGCCGCGGAGAATGGGTGAATTATCTGATGGGCGCGCCCAACGGGCCAAAAGCTAATCCTCAGGTCAAAGGTCTTGGAATTCCGGTGGACATGGCAATGGCTTTTCATACCGACGCCGGAGTTACGCCCGACAGCACCGTGGTCGGTTCGCTGATGATTTATGATACTACTTACGGATCTCCTGATTTTTTGAACGGGCAGTCGCGCTGGGCAAGCCGTGATTTGGCCGACGTGGTACAAACTCAGGTAACCGACGATCTGAAAAAACTTTACTTTCCGCAGTGGACACGCCGCGCCATGTGGAACAAGCAATATTCGGAAGCGGCACGACCCAAAGTTCCAACAATTTTGTCGGAATTGCTTTCGCACCAGAACTTTGCCGACATGGTCATGGCTTACGATCCGCGGTTTAAATTTGATGTAAGCCGTGCATTTTACAAAGGAATTCTAAAGTTTTTAGCCTATCAGAATGGCGAAAAGTATGTCATTCAGCCTCTACCAGTCGATCATTTTCAGATGAAAATGGAAGGTCAAACAATTCGCTTATCGTGGGCTCCGGTTACTGATTCGCTGGAACCGACAGCTATGCCAAAAACCTATAAAATTTACACCCGAATCGAAAATGGAGGCTTCGATAATGGCTTTGAAGTCTCGGAGCCAACTTATTTATGCAACAACCTGAAGCCGGGCGTTATTTACAGTTTTAAAATAACAGCGTTGAACGAGGGCGGAGAAAGCTTCCCTTCGGAAATACTGGCGTGCAGTTTACCTACTAATAATCAAAAGCCGGTGCTGATCGTGAATGCTTTTGACCGCATTTGTGGTCCGGCAGCCTTCGATAATGGCAGATATGCCGGTTTTATAACAGCCGAGGACGAAGGCGTAGCTGACAAACGCGACATTGGGTTTGTAGGTGAACAGTACGATTTTGACCGAAAATCGCCATGGAAAGATGACGATGCCTGTGGTTTTGGCTCATCACATGCCGATCAGGAAACACGCGTCGTTCCTGGAAATACATTCGATTATCCGCGTGTTCATGGTCAGGCTTTCCACGAAAACGGAATGAGTTTTATCTCGATGAGCGATGAAGCTTTCGGTCAGAAAAACTGGAGCAAAAACGATTTTTCAGCACTCGACATCATCTTTGGTGAAGAAAAAACAACTAGCCGTTTTTATGGCTTCAAAAAGAAAGATTTTACCCTTTTCACTCCTGAGATGCGGCAGGCCATTTCGGAATATGTTTCCGGCGAAAATGCCAGATTGCTTATTTCGGGAGCTTATATTGGCACTGATTTGGACTTGTGTGGCGACACGCTGGCTAGGAATTTTGCCAGCGAAACTTTGCATTATAAATCGATGACCAACCACGCCAGCAAAAGCGGTTGTGTTTATCCGGTGAATGCGGTAAAAAGCGATTTTCAGCAGGAATACAAGTTTGAACAAGATTATAATCCGGATATTTATAAAGTGGAATCACCCGATGCCATTGAACACAAAGGCGAAGGCGCCAAAGTGCTTTTCCGCTATAAAGGCGACAATAAAACGGCCGGAGTGAGTTACAACGGCAATTATCAATCCGTATTTTTGGGATTTCCATTCGAGTCGATTACAACCGATCGACAGCGGAGTGAATTGATGGGTGAGATTTTGAAATACTGGAAGCTGAAGTAGGCTGTCGCAATCTCAGTTTTTAGAAAAAATAATAAGAATATGGCACAATTACTCGATATAATTTCAAATACGGGCAAGACGGCAAAAGAGATTCTGAACGAATTTACCCAATCACAAATTCAGGATTGGCCTTTGGCTGCCGCTAATTTCAAAGGTTTGGAAAAAGTTCAGGAAAAAACATATCCATATGATGGGTTTGTGATTCGTACACAGTTTAACTCGGAACGGATGCGTTCGTCGGTGGCCGAGGTGGACAAAAAAACAATTGCTGCGCGGCAATGCTTTTTGTGCAACGAAAACCGTCCCAAAGAACAGGATGCGATTGAATTTGGCGACGATTTCCTGATTTTGGTAAACCCGTTCCCGATCTTCAAAAATCATTTTACCATTTCGTGCAACCGTCATATTGATCAGCGTTTCATCGGTAATGCGCAAACATTACTCGAACTGGCTGCTGCAATGGAAGGATTCACCGTTTTTTACAATGGTCCGGAATGCGGCGCATCTGCTCCCGATCACCTGCATTTTCAGGCCGGAGAAAGCAGTTTCATGCCGGTAACCATAGATTTTGATCGTCTCAAACACCGCGAACGATTGTTGTTTTCAGGAAAAAACACACAAGTTTGGGCGTTCGATAATTACCTTCGGAAAATGATCTCGGTTGAAACCAGTTCGATGGATGAAGGTCTGGAAATAATCGGCATGTATTATCAGCATTTTCAGGCCATGCAACCCGAGAAAGTTGAGCCAATGATGAACGCACTTTGCTCATGGAATGATGGAAAATGGAAGATTCACCTGTTTCCGCGCAAAGCTCACCGGCCAAGTCATTTCTACAGAAAAGGGGAAAATCAAATATTGATCAGTCCCGGGTCGGTTGATTTTGGAGGAGTTTTCATTCTTCCTCGTCGTGAAGATTTCGATAAAATAACCAGCGAAAATATCGTTGATATATTACAGCAGGTTTGCCTCAATCAGGATACATTTCAGGAATTAGCCGGGCAATTGCAAAATGATTTAACTAAATTTGTTTGAGCACAGTATTTAATAGAAATCAATGATTATTAAGAATAAGATTTATAACTCGTTTGGGCCAATTAGCTTTGCAGGTAAGCTTCTTTTTGTATTTGGCTGCAGTGCTGTTTGGTTTTCGCCGTATGCTGTTTTTTTGATAGTTGGAGGAGCATTCATCGGATTTACATACCTAAGTACTACTATCGATGTTGATAATAGGAAAATTCGGTCGGGAGATGTTCTTTTCGGTGTTTTCAAAACCGGATTTTGGATAACTGTAAAGCCGGAGATGTCCATTGGAGTTCAGAGATCACATAAAGTTTGGAAAACATTTAGCCTAAGCAACCGGGTATGGGAAACCGAGGAAAATAATTATCTGGTAGTTCTGTTCAAGTCGAACGGCAAAAAATTACTGCCTTTATTCAAGGCTGCGAATCATGAATTGGCTAATGATGAGTTGTATCATCTGTGTGACCTTTTAAATTTAAGAACTATATAATCATGAAGCTATACATTTCGATTTTGCTGATACTGATAAGCTGCCGGTTATTGGCGGCTGAAGGAATAAAAACCGGAGCCGAACAAACCGAAAAATACCTGCCTTTATTAAAAGGGAAGCGTGTTGCAGTAGTGGCAAATCAAACTTCGGTAATAGGAAAAACTTCGCTGGTTGATTCGCTATTGTCGATGCAAATAAAAGTGGTCAAAATCTTTGGCCCCGAACATGGGTTTCGCGGAACGGCCAGTGCCGGAGCAGTTGTTTCCGACAGCATTGATGCCAAAACTGGAATACCTGAAATTTCGCTCTATGGAAAGAAAAGCAAGCCTTCGAAAACCGATTTGATTAATGTAGATGTTGTCGTTTTTGATATTCAGGATGTGGGAGCACGGTTTTACACCTACATCAATTTGCTGGCGCACGTGATGGAAGCCTGTGCTGAAAATAACAAGGAATTAGTCTTACTAGACCGCCCCAATCCGAATGGAAACTGCATCGACGGTCCCATTCTCGATATGAAACTGAAATCGGGAATTGGCATGTTCCCGATCCCGATTACTCATGGAATGACAATGGGCGAACTGGCGCAAATGTATAACGGCGAGGGCTGGCTGGCCAACAAACAAAAGTGCAAAATCACGATTGTTCCGGTGGCCAATTATGCGCACAATATGGATTATGTGTTACCGGTGGCTCCGTCTCCAAACCTCAACACCCAGCAGGCCATCTGGCTTTATCCCTCATTATGCCTGTTCGAAGGAACTATTATCAGTCAGGGGCGCGGAACCAGATTTCCCTTCAGTGTGCTTGGAAGTCCGGCATTAAAAGGAAAATACATCTTTTTTTTCACACCCGTCAGCATAAAAGGAATGGCCGAAACGCCGCTTTTCCAGAATCAGGAATGTTTTGGGATCGACCTCCGAAAATACGATACTACCGATTTACGGAACAGCGGAAAAATAAACCTTTCGTGGCTAATCGAGTTGTATAAGGCATATCCGGACAAGGCAAAATTCTTCGATTCGAAGCAAAGCAGCCAGATCGGTAATTTCGATAAACTGGCTGGAACAAGCCAATTGCGCGAACAAATAATTGCCGGAAAATCGGAACAGGAAATTCGCAAAACATGGGAAGCCGGGCTTTGGGAATTTAAAAAAATGCGCCAGAAATACCTTTTATACAAGTAAATAAAACTTCTTTTTACGTTTAAATTTCATCATTTTTTTGCTATAAACAGTTTATTTTTTCTGTCAATATTTTGCAAACCAAATAGTTAAAAAAAGTTAAAATAAAGATGCTTTTTTTATGATACTATGTTGTAAAATCACCTTTTAAGTGATAAAAAACTAGTATTTTATCCTCTTAAAGTGGTGTTAATCATTTGGCCGCTTGTTGGTTTGTGTGGATTGCCTGATCAATATTAACTCCTCAGATTATTGGAATAAGCCTGATTGATAATCTCAATCTAAATAAATTCTATTTCTAAGTGTTAACTAAAACTGTTTGTCATGAAAAAAACGGTGGTATTAATTTTTATTTTGTGCACTATTGTACAGTTGGCAATTGCACAAAAACGCTCTGTTTCCGGAGTAATCCGGGATAAAGCGACTAACGAGGCACTTCCCGGAGCCTCCGTGTTGGAAAAAGGAACTAAAAACGGAACAATTACCAATGCTGATGGTAGGTTCGAGTTGTCGGTAAGTGAGGGCGCAAGCCTGATTTTCAGTTATATTGGATTAAAAACCCAGGAAGTGAAAATCGGGAATTCTTCAACCATCAATGTTTTATTGGAATCATCGGTTGAGCAGGTCGACGAGGTAGTAATTGTTGGTTATGGTCAGCAGAAAAAAGCTAACCTGACCGGAGCTGTTTCTTCAGTCGACACCAAAGTTCTGGAAGCCCGCCCTATTGCCGACGTTGGACGTGGTCTTCAGGGTATTACGCCAGGACTTAGCGTTGTGGTGCCAAGTGGCGAAATTGGATCAGATCCAATTCTGAAAATTCGCGGTCAGTTTGCTTCGTTAAGAGGAGGAACTGCTCCGTTAATTCTGCTGGATAATGTTGAGATTCCTTCTATTCAGATGGTAAATCCTGATGATATCGAGTCTATTTCAGTATTGAAAGATGCTGCTTCTTCATCTATTTATGGTGCGAAAGCTGCTTTTGGAGTAATACTTATTACTACCAAAAAAGGTGCAAAGACTGAAAGTGTAAATGTTTCATATTCAGGAAGCCTTTCGTTTCAGAACATTTCCAAGAAGATGGAAATGGGTGGAGTTGATGCACTTGAATATTCGGTTTTGGCTTTCGAACGTGTTGGCGGTACAGTTGCCGGAGCATTCTGGCAGGTAACCCGCGAAGGTTTTGAAAAAGCAAAAGCTTGGCAAACGAAATGGGGCAGCGTGGTTAAACCTAACGATCCTATGTTGTATGGACGCGACTGGTATGTTGATGCCAATGGTCGGAAGATTGGGTTGAGAACTTATGATCCGTATGATTATATGATCAAGGAATGGGCGCCAACCCAGAATCATAATTTTTCAGTAAATGGGAAGAGCGGGAAAACTGATTACAACATCAGTACCGGGTACATTGATAGATCG
>JAJZSZ010000276.1 GCA_021849365.1 Bacteroidota bacterium
TTCCCAACCTTTGGTGGTCATATCAGCGTAGTTTCCTTTTGGAGATGAAGCTCCAAATACGTCAGGAAGTGTTTGACCAACAGTGTACATGTCGGTTGTTTTCCGGATGTAATAGTCACCGCTAAAGCGCAGCTTGCTGTTTATCATGCTAAAATCGAGCCCGAAGTCAGATGTTGTGGCAGTTTCCCATGTCAAACCATCAGGTTTCACGGCAGGATTGCTGGTATATTTATTCAATGCACCATTCAATACACGACCCGAGGTGCTGATATTCAACAATTCCTGGAAGCTGTACGAAGTGATGTTACCGTTACCCAGCGAACCGTAAGAGGCGCGAAGTTTAACATCGCTTATTACTTCTTTATTCAAAGTCCAGAAAGGTTCTTCAGAAAGACGCCATCCGGCTGATACCGACGGGAAAAATGCATATTGTTCGTTATCAGGGAATTTAGAAGATCCATCGTAACGACCGTTTACTTCCATCAGGTAACGACCTTTGTAGGTGTAGTTCATACGGAAGAAGGCACCTGCAATTCTCCATTTTTCGTAACCGGCAGATGTTGTGGTCGATTCGCCCAATGCCAGGTTCAAACTTTCAGCATCTTCGAGCAACAAACCGTTACGTTGAACATAGCTTGATTTGTATTTTGAAGTTTCGTAGTTATAACCAACCATTCCCTTGAAATAGTGATCGTTAGCAAAAGTATTTTCGTACTCGGCATAAATGTTGGTTGCGGTGTAGAACGTGTTGCGGGTTGATAACTTCAAATCGTTGTAAGTAGCTCCCAGGAAAGTGGTTGTACCTAGTTTTGTGCTATATGGCACAGGAACCCGTTTCTGGGTATCGTTGTTATCGAAGTTACGGAAAGTGAAATCTCCGTTTACACGCAATTTCTTATTTAAGAATGTGGCATTAAAACCGGTGGTGTTTTTCAATACTTTCTTATGTGTGTCAATGCCGTTTTTGCCATAAATAAAATCGCCAACAGTATATGCAGCCGACATTGTCAGACTACCATCAGGGTTGAAAATTGGAGATGTAGGGTGACCTTCGTCGGCCAGGTTTCTCCAGATTGAACCACCTTCTCCAACGTTAATCGGGTTGTGGTATTGCATGTTCGAGAATTCCATGTTGTTGGTAATTCTCAACCAATCGTAAGCCTGCAACGATCCTTTTGCACGAATATTCATCGTTTGGTAAGTATCCGAGTTGTATGCAAACAAGCCGTTATAATCATAGAAACGACCTGACACATAGAAATCGGCTTTTTCATCGCCACCCGAAACAATTAAGTTATGATCCTGGGCAAATGATTGATCTCTGTATAAAATATCATAATAGTCAGTATTCCCGAAATAGGTGTAAGTACCATCAGCTCCGGTAACAACTTCGTCAGTTATACCTTGTTCTTTGCGTTCTTTGAATGTTTGCAACCAGGCATCAGAATAAAGCTGCGATTTGTTTATCTTGCTAGGTAGCGATGAATAGTTATTCCATGCAGTATAAGCTTCGCGGAAACGTTCAGCATAAGTGTAACCATCGGTTACCAAATCTGGAGTGACAGTTGGTGTTTGAACAGAGAAATTACCTGAATAACTAACTGTAGTTTTACCTTTTTTAGGTTGTTTAGTCGTAATCAAAACAACACCGAAAGTACCGCGAGCACCGTAAATTGACGATGAAGCAGCATCTTTCAGTACCGATACACTGGCAATATCATTGGGATTCAACAATGCAGGATCGCCTTCAACTCCGTCGATCAGAACCAATGCGCTACCTCCCTGGCCGATGGAAGTAGTACCACGAACGTTGAAACTTGAAGAACGGGTTGGTTTACCGTCATCTAAAGTGATGTTCAGGTTAGGTACAACACCTTGCAAAGCCTGGGCAGCATTCGATACCGAACGATTTTCGAATACTTCGCTGGTAACTTGTTCTACGGCACCAGTCAGGTTTACTTTTTTCTGTGTACCATACCCTACTGCCACAACCTCTTCAATACCAATAGATTCTTCTTCCAGAAGCACATTGATTTTTGATTGGGTGCCGACTTTAATTTCCTTCATTCTCATCCCAACAAACGAAAACTGTAAAGTCGAATTTTCATTAACGTTGCTAATCGAATAATTACCATCGCCATCAGTAATGGTTCCGGTAGTAGTTCCCTTCACAACAACCGACACACCGGGAAGTGGTCCGCCACCAGTATCAGTAACTTTTCCGGTTACGTTTTTTTGCTGTTGAGTACTTTCATTTGTAGTACCCGAATTAGGTACTATCATGATTAATTTACCCTTTACTGTATACGAAAGATTTTCAGTTTTTAAGATCTGATCAAGGATATCTGAAACCGAAGCATCTTTGTATTCACCAGTCACCACTTTCGAATTCCTGATCAGTTCATTTTTATAAAAAATTGAGTACTCTGAATTAGCTTCAATCTTGCTAAATACCGACTCAAGCGTTGCATTTTCAAACTTCAGATTAAGACGGGTTTGTGAAAATGAATTAGCTGAAACCTGAAAAAGTGCGATAAAAAACAACAAAGTTGTAAGTTTCATAATGTTTAGCATTTTTCGGAGCACCAGACATCGGCGATGCCTTTGCTTCGGGTCGATTTTTTTCATAGTTTTACTTCGATTTAAATGAGTATTTATTTCAATTTTAAGACGTCAACAGAGTGGCCGCTCTGTTGGCGTCTTTTGCATTTTTCATCACACTTTGGTATTAAATTTCTATTCTACTTTTATCCGAATCTGACGTAAATCAGATTTCGTGTATTCAATTGATGTATAGACCTTTATAGCATCTAAAACCTGCCAAATGGTTTCTTCGTTTTTAAATGTTCCCGTAAAATTGACTTCCTTTCCCGATGAATTTTCGAGTGTAATATCTACATCGTACCAGTTTTCAAGCCGTTTCATCAATTCGGAAAGCGGAATATTGTGGAAATTAAATTTGTTTTCAACCCATGCCGAAGCTTCGTTTGTATCGGCTTGCTTAATTTTCATACTATGATTTTTCAGAATCAATGATTGACCGGGAGTCAGTATGTTTTCGGTTCCATCGGCCAGAACATTCACTTTCCCGCTTAAAAGAGTGATTTCCTTGCGACCAAACTCGTCGTAAGCCATTACATTGAATGTTGTTCCCAGAACTTTTATATCGCACTCATTGGTTTTTACAATGAAAGGTGCATTTTCGTTGTGAGCCACCTTGAAGAAAGCTTCTCCTTTTAACTCTACCTGCCGATGCGTTGACGAAAATGTATTATAAACCAAACGAGAATTGGCATTCAACCAAATCTCGGAACCATCGGGTAACTTAACCAGCGACTTTTCTCCACGCGGAGTCTCAAAAACAAGCTGCTCCGATGATCTTTTGTCACTGGAAGCAAAGTAAGTCACCAAACTTCCGACCATAACTCCCAAAACAAGAATTGCAGCAGCAGTTGCCACCCGAATCCAAAGTTGACGGATAATCGTTTTTTTCGTTTCCACCGGATTAATCTGTCCGATTTTGTATCGAAGACGAGTTAAATTTTCCTCGCCCAGCTCATCTACCTCCGGATTATTTTCCCACTCGATTTTTGCCTGATCAAAGTATTCACGATTTGCCTGATCCTGTAAACAATCAACCAATAAGTCAAACTCGCCAGCGGCTAACTGACCCCTGAAATAACGACGAACAATATCCTGGAACTGCGAATGATTCATTTTTGTGTCTTGTACCTTTTGCTGGTTCAACGATTCAATGCACCGCATACCCATCCTGCATTTCTCATTTTTTTGAAAAAAACAGCAATAATTTTTCACTCATCATCATAACAACATGACAATCAGCACAATTTAAAAAGAAATGATAGTGTTAAAATTTAAATCTAAACAGGAGCTGAAACTGACTGGGCCAACAATTCGGGGCCATTTAAACAAATGAAAAGAAATAAAGCTGAATACTCTTCATTCAGATTTTCGCGCAGCACTTGTATTGCCCTGCTTAAATGCCGCTCAACATTCTTAATACTGATGTTCAGATTCTCTGCGATTTCTTTGTTCTTTAATTTATTTACCCGGCTCAAAATGAAGACTTCACGACATCGGGCAGGTAATTTATTTACAGTCTCTTCAATTTTACTTATAAGCTCCTTTTCAATAAGTAAATAAGGTTCATCGCCAATAAAGTCAATACGGTAAAGTTCTTCAAATTTGGAGGAAATCTCAATTTCCAGCATTCGGTTATGAACCACACGCATGTGCTTAATGTAGTCAAGACAACGATTACGTACCAATCGGAACAAGTAAGCTTCAATATTGATAGTTTCAACTTCGCTTCTTTTTTCCCAGATTTTCACAAAAACATCCTGAACAATATCCTGTGAAACAACATTGTCCTTTACAACATTTCGTGCAAAATCATTCAATCGCGGAAAATACACAGAAAACAACGTTTCCAATGCTCGCTGATCGCCCAAACGAATGCGATCAAAAAGCTCATCAGTCTTACGAATCTGTATGTTTTCTGATTTTTTCTGCATACCTAATCAACTACACCTACAATGAAATTTACCGTTCTGCTTTCAATGAAATTCGTTGACAAAAATACCTATTAAGTGATAGGAAGGCAAACAAAACAATTAATAAAGAATTAAATAGTGGTTAAAAGTCACTTTCAAAAATTTATCTCATCAAAACCTTTTTTTATTCTAAGACAAAAAAACGGTCTTCCCAAAGCATCAGGAAGACCGAAATATGATTAAAAAAAGCTCATGTTTATTTTATAGGCTCAATCCAGATGTTCCGGAACTGAATTTTGCAACCTTCGGCCTGCAAAGCAATTGCGCCCTTTGTTGTTGAACAGTTGGTGGCTGTATTCTGAACGACTCCGTTTACGATAACCTCAATGGTATTTCCTTTGCAAACAATATCGTAGGTATTCCACTCACCACCGGGCATTTCGTTAGCCGGTTTCATTTTTGGCACTGCCGGTTTATCTTTCTCGGTTGAAACATATTCTTTGCCTTCAATGGTAGCTTTCTGCCCCACTCCATGAACAACTAAATCGCCAACACCGGTGTGTTTCAGGTTTGCCTGATAATGTGATACCCAAATTTTATCAGGGCCGGTAACATGCAACATGATTCCGCTATTTACTTCGTTTTCAGGATAACGCCACTCAACATGCAGACGATAATTCGAGAATTCTTTTTTCGTACGCAGATAACCTGCAGGAGTTCCTACGGTTTCAATCGTACCATCTTTCACATAAAAGTATTTGTTCAGATCAACTGATTGATCGGCGGTGTAAGCATACCAGCCCGTAAGGTTCTTGCCATTAAACAACGATTGTTTCTTTTTGGCGAAGCCTGTTACGGCCAGCAGCATCAGTACAGAAATAAGTATTGTTTTCATCCGTCAAGTAATTTATTTTGGTTTTTGAATAGTTGAATTCAGATAATTTCAAAGTATTCTTCAAAAGAATGCAATCGATTTCACAAATCAAAATAAACGTCCATAAAAAGTTATCAAATGCCATTTTCATCAGGTTTTATGATGTGGCCAAAACCTAAAATTGCACCAAGATAATCTCTACTCTAAAGGTCGGTTCTCATAAATTTCAGATACCCGATGAGCCTGGAGAAACTCTAAAGATTTATATGAGCATAACTCAAGTTGTTGCTAAAGAAAAAATATTTGCAAAATTTTTAAAACATCCCGATTCCTGCCAATTGCCGTGTTATTTTTTATACTTTTCACATAAGTTTTTAATCGCCGGAACTTTTCAAACAAACGAATGACGAAAATGGAAAACATTGATTCAGTAACACTTTCATCGATATACAAGCTAAAAAAGAGCGACCGGGATATTTTTCAGGAGCTGATGCCCTATAAGGTTAAAGAGATTCTTTTGCTGGCAACACTTTACGACAGCTATTCTATCGTGCGCGAAGGTCAGTTTACCGACACCATTTTTGGTGAATTTTTGCAGTTAAACCTGTACACTTATCCGCGCTTTACCAGTGTAAATACCGAAGAAGAGGCGCTAAAAGCGGTTAAAGCCCGCGAATTTGAGCTGGTTATTATCATGGTGGGAGTCGATAAAAGTATTCCGATTCTGGCTGCCGACGCTATTTACAAGATAAAACCGCATATCCCGATTTTGCTTTTGGTGAATAATAACGGCGATCTAAGATACTTCCAGACTACCGCAACCAAAATTGAATCGATTGACCGTGTATTTGTATGGAACGGAAACTCGAACGTGTTCCTTGCCATGATCAAATACATCGAGGATAAAAAGAATGTGGAGCAGG
>JAJZSZ010000277.1 GCA_021849365.1 Bacteroidota bacterium
GCAGTTGAAAGCGCTTCCCGGATTCACGCAAATGGGCATCGAAACCAATGGGGCATATTCACACCAGCCCATTCCGAAGAAATCGCCAACGGGACATTCGACTGATGGCTCAGCTTCATCGTCCCAGTAAATGCGGATAATCGAAAACCGCCAGTTTCCGGTTGGAGTCATCCAGATGTGCTGAATAGCTCCCGGTCCTTCAATTTCGGCCATGGTAAAGGTTTCGCCGGGTTGAATGCGAACATATGGATTTACTTTCCAGCCTTGTCCCAGGTCGCGGGCGGCGTTGGCGGCATTGGCTACGTTGGTTTTATCTTTGTCTTCGAGTTTGGCCATCCCGCCTTTTCCCTTTTCACCGGTAAAATTTTCGGGACTGATGGAACGGGTCTTGGCGTTCGACAAGCGGTACAGATTGCCCATATTCATGTCGAGACCATTAAACTGAGTTTGCGCAAATACCTGACAAACCAGCAAGATAAGTCCAGTAAGTAAGCCTGTTTTTTTCATGATTTGTTAGAATTAAGTGGTTTAGTATGAGTAAATTTTGATTAATTCTGGGAAAGATCTGATATTAATTTGCTTTAGGCTAAAGACCATCATTGCCTGTATCTGCAATGTATTTCCATTCACCCGCGCTGTTCATTTTCCAAACCGAAAGATAAGTGCCTTTTGCTGTATCTCCTTTGGCAATTAAAGTCCAGATTCCGTATGTAAATCCTAGTTCACCACTTTTGGCAATCACTGCATCCGAGGGTTTCCAGGTAAGCACGAGTCCCGAATCGCTTTTCCCTGCGAAGCTGTCGATCAGGCTTTGCTTCCCGACAACAGGCATCGAATTGGGCTTTAATTTAACCACTGAATCGTGGGCAAATTCAATAAAGGCTTTCTGTATTCCGTGGTTCAGCGAATAATCAGAAAAAGCCAGATCAGCATCCATCAGTACTTTAGGATTGACAACGGGTTTCTTTTCGGTACACGAGAATAAAAATCCGACAACGAAAATGAGAAGAATTGCTTTTTTCATGACGTTCAGTTTTAAATTTCGATTGCATTCGGGAAGGCGGAACAGCAAAGAATATCAGTATATCGAATGAAAGTCGAAAACTGACAACCTTAATCCCGCAACATCAATGCGATGCCATCGAAATTAATAAAATACCAATCATGATACCAGCCAGATACAAAGCTTTTAGCAGAATATTTTTCTCTTTGAAAACCAATGCCCCCACCACGAACGAAATAACTACTCCTCCACGCCTAAGTGACGAAATGATTGAAACTAGCGAATCGGCATAACTCAGCGAGTTGAAATACAAATAATCGGCAACCACCAGAAACACACCAATCATCGGAATAGACCAGCGCCAGTGAAAAGGTGTTCGCTCCGACCGGGGTAAACGCCAGCGGGTAAGCACCAGAACCGGTAACAAAATAACCACCTGATAAAACGAGAACCAGGCCTGCACAGCCATCCGGTCTATGCGCCGCATCAGGTATTTATCGTACAAGCCACTCACAGCTCCCAGGAACGTTCCGGCCATAATCAGGAACACCCATTTATCAGCCGAAAAGTTGATGCCTTCCGATTTTCCGGCAACCGAAAGCATGTAAAAGAAAAACAGGGTAATCACCACGCCCACCCACTGTTGGGCATTGAGATGTTCACTAAAAATGACAATTGCACCCAGCAAGGTCCATACCGGACCTGTTGCCCGAATAGGCCCCACAATTGTCATTGGCAAATTTTTCACCGCGTAAAAAGCCATCACCCAACTCGACACCACAATCAGCGATTTCAGAAAAATGAGCATATGCTGCTCTATCTTAATATCAGGAACAAACAATTGTATTTCCTGAAAAAAACCGGGATAAAACGACGACCCAACCGTTATGGGTAAAAAGATGAGTGCGCTGGTTAGTGTTGAAATGAAAAGTACCGGGATAACAGCATTCTTATGAACAGAAAGCTTTTTAAAAACCTCGTATATCCCCAGAAAAATCGCCGACGCTAAAGCTAAAAATACCCACATAAAAAAGTTTCAAGGTTCCAGTTTAAAAACTGAAATCTGTTTTGAGGCTGCAAAACTAAAGGATATGAAAAGGCAAAAGGTCGTTTGAATAAAAGGAACCGCTAAATTTCAGAAAAGGTTAATCTGCCCGTTCTGGGGACACTTTACTTTTCTTCCAAACCACCAGCATTGCACCGCCCAAGGCAACCAATGCGCCCAGAACCGACAATACAGAGAAATGTTCAGGAGCAATCCAGCTTACCTGCAACCAGGTTAATAGGCCCATAATCGCAAAAGTGATGATCGGATTCATAATCAGCAATACACTCACTTTACCGGCCTCCATGTATTTCAAGGCTAACGACAGGCATACATATGAAATCAGCGTATTGGCACCCAGGAAAATAAGAAGAAGCCAATATCCTAAACTTAAATGCACCAGCGACGAAAAGTTGGCAAATGGCAAATAAAGCAGAACAGGCAAGCCGAAAATGAAAATATTGAGCGTAGTAACCGGATGTTCCTGAATGAGTTTTTTCTGCATCGCCGCATAAACAGCCCACGTTAACGCGCCCGAAACCGTGAGCAATATTCCCTTGGTGTACTGACTGTTATCAATAGACGAAGAAGTTACATGCTGCTGATAAAAAATCCAAAAACCAAGCAACGTCAGAAGAAAACCAATTCCCTGCCGGATTGTCATTCGTTCCTTGAAAAAAACGATTCCAAAAATTGCCAGAACAACCTGCCCGGTTTGAACCGCAATCTGGGCATTTCCGGGCGAAGTATATTGTACACCCAGCATAAAACCGATGTAATTCCAGGCCAGCATCAGGGTTGAAATGACAAGTATTAACGAAGGCTTGTACAATATTTTCAGGGCTTTGGGTTCCTTAAAAGCCGCCCACAAGGCCATCCCTGAAAAAGCCAGCGAAAATCGAAACCAAACTATTGTTGGAGAGTCAATTTCCTTCACTGCAATTTTCAAAGCAATGGCTAAAACGCCCCACATCAAAACGGTGATCAATGTATATATAAGTCCTTTTGCCTGATTGGTCATACCCAAGTTTAAAATTGTTGCGAGTTACAAGATCCGGGTTGCGTGTTTAACTCGTAACCCGCATCACGAAACCCGTAACAGAAAAAGGTGTCACCAAACGAACAGCGACACCTTTCAAATGTTTTTATTTTGGTTTTAAGTTTACCTTAATTTGGCATCCAGTTCGCGTTCGTAAGTCGCAACGAACTTCTGCATAATTTTCTCTATTTGCTTATCGTTCAGTGTTTTCTCATCGTCGCGCAAAATGTAGCTTACAGCATACGATTTTTTACCTTCCGGTACGCCTTTGCCTTCGTAAACATCAAACAAATCAACCGATTGCAACAGTTTCCGTTCTGACCGGAAGGCTAAGTCGCGCAATTGATTAAACTGGACATTTTTGTCGAGCAACAGAGCCAAATCGCGGCGCACTTCAGGATATTTCGGTAATTCGGCAAACAATACCTTGTTGTTTTTCAGTTCAACAAACAGCACATCCATGCTGAAATCGGCATAATAAACCGGATTTTCAACACCAAAAGCTTTCAGTGTTTTTCCTGAAACAACACCAAATTCAACCAGTTTCTTACCGTTAATGAAATACTGAATTCCCTCGCTGATAGCAGCATTCGAGAAACCTTCAGTTTTCAGGTTCAGAGTATCAAAGCCAAAGCGTTTCAGCACATTCTCAACATACGATTTCAATGTAAAGAAACTTGTTGGAGTAGCAGCACCCGACCAGTTGGCAGCTTCTTTTTCTCCTGAAATGAATAACGCCAAATGCTCTTCTTCTCGATAATTTCGCAGTGGATTTTCCTTCAGGCTGCTACCATTATAAAAATAGCAGTTTCCGAATTCGTACAAACGCAAATCCGGATTTTTGCGATTGGCATTGTAGGCAATGGTTTCCAAACCGCCATAAAGCAAAGTCTGGCGCAAAACACCCAAATCGTTACTTAGCGGATTAAACAGTTTCACCGTATTTTCAGCCGGGAAAACTTCGTTATTGTCGTAATATGACGCCTTAGTCAGCGAGTTCGACCATATTTCATTAAACCCTTGTGCTGTCAACATTTCGGCAACTAAATTCCGAAGCTTGGTTGGGTTTGGTTTCACCGAATATTGCAGAGACGCATTAATCTGCGTTGGAATGGCAATATTGTTATAACCGTAAATACGAAGTAACTCCTCAATCACGTCGCATTCGCGTTTCACATCCACGCGATATGGCGGAACCAGCAACGACAAGCCTGTTTCAGTTTCCGATTCAATCTTTATTTCAAGAGCATCGAGCAGTTGTTTGATTTTTTCTTTGCCCAGATCAACGCCAATCAATCGTTTGATGTTGGCATAAGTAACATCAACCTTGAAATCGGCAACCGGATTTGGATAAACATCCACAATTTCTGAAGAAATCTCTCCTCCGGCAACTTCTTTAATCAACAGTGCTGCGCGTTTCAGGGCATAAATGGTTCCGTTCGGATCGGTTCCACGCTCAAAACGGAACGAAGCATCGGTGCTCAATGTATGGCGACGGGCAGTTTTACGAATGTAAACAGAATCGAACCAGGCGCTTTCGAGAAACACAGCGGTTGTTGTGTCTTTCACGCCTGAATGCAAACCACCGAAAACACCGGCGATACACATGCCTTCCGACTCATTGCAAATCAGCAGGTCGTCTTGGTGCATTTCGCGTTCCATTCCGTCGAGCGTAACGAATTTTGAACCGGCTTCGGCTGTGCGAACCACCACTTTGTTGCCTTTAATTTCGGCAGCATCGAACGCGTGCAGCGGCTGACCAGTTTCAAACAATACGAAATTGGTTACGTCAACAATATTATTGATAGGGCGAACACCGATGAGTTTCAGTTTATTTTTCAGCCATTCCGGAGATTCTTTCACTGTTACATTAGAAATGGTAACTCCTGAATAACGCGGGCAAGCGGCAGTATTCAACACCTCCACCGGAATTTGCAGGTCGTGGTTATCTACTTTAAATGCCTCAACCGACGGGCGAGTATAGCTGATCGGCTGTTTTGCTTTAAGGTAAGCCGCCAGGTCGCGGGCAATACCTATGTGCGAAGCGCTGTCGATACGGTTTGGAGTTAGGTCAACTTCCAACATATAGTCCGACTCAATTTTAAAATACTCGCTTGCAGGAGTTCCCGGCACAGCAGATGGATCGAGTACCATGATGCCGTCGTGACTGGTTCCCAGCCCAATTTCGTCTTCGGCACAAATCATTCCTTCCGAAACTTCTCCCCGTATTTTCGATTTCTTGATTTTAAATTCAGCATCGCCATCGTACAACGTTGTGCCAACTGTAGCTACAACCACTTTTTGACCGGCAGCAACGTTTGGCGCACCACAAACAATGGGTAAAACTTCGCTACCCACATTCACCGTAGTTTTGCTCAGGTGATCCGAGTCCGGATGCTTTTCACAAGTTAAAACTTCACCTATAACTAGTCCACGTAAACCACCCTTTACGGTTTCAACTTCTTCCATACTTCCCACCTCCAGACCAATCTGGGTAAGGAAAGCAGCCACTTCTTCGGCTGTATTGTCGATATTGATGTATTCTTTTAACCAGCGGTAAGATATATTCATGATTCTTCGCTTTTATATCTGAAATTCAATGATCGGCAAAAGTAAGCAAAATTTCAGGGGAAGGGAAGATTTTTGAGTCGTAAATAACAACAAATTGATAAACGGAGAAATGCAATGTCCTTCAGCTAAAGCGAACGGACATCTCAATTTTCATTTTCCTGCCTAAAATCATGTTTTTTATCTTTTGCAGACTTTTATCAGCTTTGCAACAGGCTATTATCTATATATTTCAGCCAAAATAAAACTAAAATCTATTTCAAGATGAAGAGGATCGGGATTGCCATCATTGCTTTTGCCGCTTTTACCTGTTTAAATTCAAAAATAAATGCTCAGGAAAGAGACATGAGTAACCCATTTTTTAAAGAGTATAACACGCCATTTCAGGTTCCACCGTTTAACGACATTAAACTGGAGCATTTTAAACCTGCCATGCAAGCCGGTATTGCTGAACAACTTGCCGAAATAAAAGCGATTACCGACAACAAGGAAGCCCCGAATTTCGACAATACTATTCTGGCTTTCGACAATTCGGGAGAATTATTGAGCAAAACCCGCATTTTCTCAAACCTGAACTCGGCCAACACCAACGAGCAAATGCA
>JAJZSZ010000278.1 GCA_021849365.1 Bacteroidota bacterium
CCCCTGCCGGCAGTAATTTGGGCAGCGTTTTTCAATTTTATGGCCTATTGGATTTTCGACCTTAAAGTGGCCAATACAGTTTCCAAAACGGTTGACGGCAGTGTTATCAGTTTACAGGTTATTTTGGCCGGAATTGTTGCTGCTATTATCTGGAACTTACTTACCTGGTATTTTGGAATCCCTTCATCTTCATCACATACTTTAATTGGTGGTTTTGCCGGGGCAGCAGTTGCTCATACCGGAAGTTTTGCGGTAATAAATCAGGCTGTTATTTTAAAAACTATCGGGTTTATTTTCCTTGCCCCAATTATTGGGATGCTCATTTCATATATCATTACCTTAATAATACTTTGGACCTGCAGGCGGGTTAATCCGCATCATGCCAACAAATGGTTCAAACGGCTGCAGCTACTATCGTCCGGAGCATTCAGTTTAGGTCACGGAGGTAGCGATTCGCAGAAGGTCGTGGGTATTATCAGTGCAGCAATGATGGTTTACATCGGACATCTGAATTCGCAGGGATTATCAATTCCGGAGTGGGTACATGTAACCGAAACCATCGACGCCGTTGGCAAGCATCACCTGCACGTTCCTGCCTGGATCCCGATTTCATGTTATACTGCGATTTCGGTAGGAACCATGATGGGCGGATGGCGTATTGTAAAAACCATGGGTTCAAAAATCACCAAAGTAACACCTGTTGAAGGTGTTGCGGCTGAAACTGCCGGTGCTATTACCTTATTTGGTGTATCGCAGGGTTTAGGTATTCCGGTTAGTACAACTCACACCATTTCAGGCTCGATTATGGGTGTTGGTATGACGAAACGATTGTCGGCCGTACGCTGGGGCGTTGCTACCAATTTATTGGTGGCCTGGGTACTTACCATTCCGGTAAGTATGCTGATTGCCGGACTTGTTTACCTTGCCATGACTGCCGTTGGAATTTAAATCACAGAATAATCCACAATAAAAAAGTGCATGTTGGAAATCTATCCGGCATGCACTTTTTATTTTGTGTTGTATGTGTTCAATCTTTCAGATACAGGTTACTATCGCCGTAACTCAGAAAACGGTAGCCGTGTGTCAGGGCATGTTCGTATATCCTGCGCCATTCGTCTCCAAGATAGGCCGAAATAAGCAACAACAATGTACTTTGCGGCTGATGAAAATTGGTAATCAACCCATCGACTACTCTGAATTTATATCCTGGTGCAATTATGATTTGCGTTGACGCTGACAAGTGGTCAATCTGATTTTTATCGAGTAAATCAATTAATTTTTGCAGCGATTCGGTCAGCGAAATATCAACAGATTCCTCACTATAAGCTTCCCATTGCGAAACTTTCAAATCAGCAGCATTTAATTCAGGATTATTAGAGGCCTGAACTCCAAGCCAGTAAAGACTCTCCAACGTCCGTACTGAAGTTGTTCCAACAGCAATTTTCTTTCCCTGATGATGAATCAGTTTTTTTATAAAATCGCGGCTGACATACAAATGTTCTGAATGCATTTCGTGACCCGAAATAGTATCACTTTTAACCGGCTGAAATGTTCCGGCCCCAACGTGCAAGGTCAATTCTGCCAGTTCATGGCCATCGCCGGTGAGGTGATTAAACACCTTTTCAGTAAAATGAAGTCCTGCAGTTGGTGCAGCTACCGAGCCTTTTATTTTCGAATAAACCGTTTGATATCGTTCCAGATCGCTTTGCTCGGTCTCACGATTCAAATATGGCGGTATCGGCAACGATCCGGCGGCTTCAATAACTCTTGAAAATTCAAAATTTGCATTGTTCCAGCTAAATCGTATCAGGCCTTTATTTTCCTGATCGATCTGCTCAGCACACAATTCAACTTCAGTATTATCAATCCAAACCGACTTGCGCAACAATTCGCCTTTCCATTTTTTCTGGTTGCCGATCATACATTTCCAAACGCACGATTGGGTGGTTTGAAAAGCAATCTGGTAATCGGCAGGTTCGAACGGATCAAGACAGAAAATCTCGATTTTCGCACCTGTTTCTTTCTGAAAGTGAAGCCTGGCGCGGATTACTTTCGTGTTATTGAAAATAAGTAAGCTATTTGCTGGCAGAAACTGTGGCAGGTCTCCAAACTGCGAATCCCGGATGGAGCCATCCTTCCATACCAGCAATTTCGACTGGTCGCGCTCCTGCAGCGGATATTTGGCAATGCGCTCGTCAGGTAAATCATACGAATAATCGCTGATGGCAATGCCGGTTACTTTTTTCAGAATATTATTTGTGTTTTCCATATTTTCTCGGGTTCGCAAAAGTACCAATTCAGTTTCGATGAGCAAAATTAACTGATGCGTAGTTTATTCTTGCGTTGTGATGCTATTGTTGTAGTTTTGTGTCAAAATTTATACAGATGAAAGTAGGAGATAAAGTTCGGTTTTTGAATGCCGTTGGTGGTGGTGTTATTAAATCAATAATCAATAAAACCATGGTAACAGTAGAAGATTACGATGGCTTTGAAGTGCCAACAATGGTGAGTGAACTGGTTGTGATTGATGATTCGCTCACGCACGACCCGGAAAAACGGGCTGCAAAACGGGAAATTCCAATCAAAAAGGAAGAAAAAACTCCTGAACGGGAACAACCCAAAACTGAACACAGATATGTGGCCGGTAAAGATATGCCAAGCTGCTACCTGGCATTTGTTCCGCAGAACGAAAGCAATCCTGTTGATGGCGAATTAAAGGCTTACCTGGTAAACGACAGCAACAACTTTGTACTTTACAATTACAGCCACCTGAAAAATAAGATATATCGCAGCGTTGAGTCGGGTAAAATGAATCCGAACAGCAAACGTTATCTCGAAAGTTTTACACGGATGGATTTGAATGAATTACCTGATTTCCAGTTTCAGTTACTATTTTTCAGAGAAGAATCTGATCGATTGGAAGCACCTGTCATAAAAAGTCTTCGGTTGAATGCGGTTAAGTTTTACAAGCAAAACAGCTACGAAAAGACCCGATATTTTGCACAAAACGCCATCGTTTATTCATTGCTTGAGTCTGATCTGGAAACAAAAGTCGCCAAACTCTCCGATTCGGAATTGACTAAGGTTGTAAAAGAAAAAGATGAGCCGAGAATTGAGGTGAAACGAACTGCTTCGCCCGATTTGGTTGAAGTTGACCTTCATATTCATGAATTGCTTGAAGATACACGTGGACTGGCCAATCACGAAATGCTTGAAATTCAGATGGGACGTTTCCGTAACGAACTCGAAACTGCCATTGCGAACGGAACCCGCCGCATTGTTTTTATTCACGGAATTGGAAATGGAACCCTGAAACAGGAACTACGAAAAGAACTCACATCGAAATACAAAAAATATTATTTTCAGGATGCCAGCTTTAAGGAATATGGCTATGGCGCCACAATGGTTATTCTGAAAAATGCATAAATCTGTGTTTCGGGTTACGTGTTCCGGATTTTAATTCGCAACACGTAACTCGTAACATTTTTAATACTCTCCAACTACATCGGTAAGCACCTCAAATCCGGTGTCGGTTACCAAAATGGTATGTTCAAACTGGGCCGAAAGTTTGCGGTCAACTGTACGGGCGGTCCATTTATCCACTTTATCAGTTACAGTTCCGGGGCGGCCCTGGTTAATCATTGGTTCAATAGTAAAAGTCATCCCGGGTTTCATTACTGGTCCGGTGTTTCGGCGTGAAGTGTGGTCAACCTGCGGTTCTTCGTGGAAATCAACCCCTACCCCATGGCCGCAAAACTCGTAAACAACCGAGTATCCCTGTGCCTTTGCGTATTTGCTGATGGCATAGCCAATATTGCCAAATTGATTACCCGGACGAACCTGCTGAATACCTAAATCGATGCAATGTTTGGTTACTTCTATCAGGTCCAACGCTGCATCTGAAACTTCTCCAACCGTGTACATACGGCTGGTATCGCCATAAAAACCGTTCAGGATAGTGGTTACATCAATATTCAAAATATCACCGTTTTTCAGGATTTCAGTTTCTGAAGGAATACCGTGACAAACCACTTCGTTAAGTGAAATACAGCACGATTTTGGATAACCGCCATAACCAAGAGTAGCAGGAATAGCACCATGCTCACGAATAAAAGCTTCAATTTTTTGATTCAGGAATTCAGTCGAAACACCCTCTTTTACAAATGGAGCAATAAATTCAAGTGTTTGTCCGGCCAACTGGCTGCTTTTTCTGATACCTTCAATTTGTTCAGGCGTCTTTATGATAATCTTCTCCATATTCTGTTAAAATTTGTGCAAAAGTCGGTAAATCGATTGGTTTTTCAAAACTGAACAATAGTTTTGCACAAAGGTTTAAAATTACCTTTCGAAATGGAAAAATATCAGGAAAAACTAACCATTAAATCGTACCAGACCAACCAGTACGGAAAGGCTTCGATTGTGGCTCTTTTTAATGTGATGCTTGAAGCAGCCTGGGCTCATGCTCAGATCATGGATTGGGGTTACGACGATCTGAAAGACCATAACCTTTTCTGGGTATTGTCGCGGTTTTACCTGCAGATTGAAAAATATCCGGCATGGCAAGACGAACTTACGCTGAATACCTGGTCGGCCGGAACCGATGGCATGTACGCCTACCGCGAGTATATTGTAGAAGACAGCAATGGCAAAATCATCCTGAAAGCCAGTTCAGCCTGGCTAATCCTGGATATGGAAACCCGTAAGATATTCAGATTAAGCGACTACAAAGCCACTTTTCCGAAACGAATCGAAGCAAATGCCTGTCGGAACCCGAAAAGGATCAAGCCAGATGCTCACTTGCCAAACCTGAGTTATTTCCCCGTTCTGTTTAGCGAGCTTGATATTAATAAACACTTTAACAGTGTGAAATATGTTGAACGTGTACTCGACGATTTCGGCATTGATTTCCTGAATGAAAATGAACCGGCCGAACTCGAAGTGAATTATTTGAAAGAAGCGGTGCCCGGCGACCAAATTGCAGTAACACGAACTCTGCTTTCAGCAAGCGAATCGCTGAATTGCCTGGTTCGCGAATCGGATGGAGTTGATTTATGTGTAATGCGAATTGCATGGCGAAAAAGAAGCTGATCAGCAACCACTATTAATTTCATCAGAAAACGCTATAACAGCCGGCTCAAGGGTTTAGATAAGACTTAATTGTTTTAAATAACAAAACATTAAACCTTTATTTTTCGGGCTATTATTTTTTTGATAATACTTTTTTTTCACCTTGCTTTGCCTTAATTTAGCTTAAACATATAATCATAACATGTCCCATTTTATTGAAATCAATTTCGAAACAGCGTTAAAGCTTTTTGAAGAAGCCGAGGAGAGCGGGAGCAGATGGCGCCTCGGTGATTTTTTAACCTCCAAGTGGTTGCAAAAGAAAAACCTCAACCTGGATGAAATTGTTTCTTTTTCGAAAAATATGCCCGACTCAAAGATTGTTGTCATTGGCGAAGGTCCGTCGGAAGGATTCTACATATACTCCCAAAAACAAAAAACATGTTTTAAATTTGAGCAAAAATTAGCTGAAGTTTAATTCATCTCCCAGCACAAAGTATGATCCAGCAATTTGACGATCCAATTGGTAGAGCGGTTTACGACTATCAGTTCAATTCCATCAATGAACCCATCATTGTTCATTCTGATGATTTTGATGACGACACCATTGATACCAGCTACCTTTTCCGAACCTACCGACAAATGCCGGCTCTCGAAAAAAAGGCACTGAGTCTTTGTCGCGGAACAATACTCGATGTTGGAGCATGTGCCGGAGCTCATTCAGTATACCTCCACGAAAAAGGTTTCGACGTTACTTCTATCGAAACTTCAGCACTTTGCTGCCAGGTTTTGCAAAGCCGAAATCTAATAAAAGTAGTCAATCAGGATATTTTCAGGTTTGACAGTCAGAAATTCGACACGATACTTTTGCTGATGAACGGCACCGGAATCGCCGGTACACTTGACGGACTGGATGTTTTACTTCACCATTTGAAATCATTGCTGAATCCCGAAGGCCAGATACTAATCGATTCATCTGACCTGATATATCTTTTCGAAGAAGAAGATGGCGCTGCCCTGATCAATATTTCGGACAGCAATTATTACGGACAACTTACGTTTCAAACTGAATATAAAGGCTGGGTCAGTCAGCCTTTCCCCTGGTTATATGTCGATTTAAGCAATCTGGAGAATGCAGTGGAAAAGAATGATCTGA
>JAJZSZ010000279.1 GCA_021849365.1 Bacteroidota bacterium
AACCAACCAGGATAACGGCCAAAGTCGCAGCGGCATGTGAGCTGCTCATCCCAAAAATTAAACGACGCCAGGTAGCCGGATATTTAAAAGCATAAGAAGTTAAGAGCGCTGCCAGGTACTTTCCTGATAGGGCCACTACCGTGAGGGTACCGGCAATTATCCAGGCAGAGGCTCCGTTCCCGATTACTTTCAGGTTAATAAGCATCCCGACACTAATCAGGAAAAAGGGGATAAAGATTGAATTGCCTACAAACTCAAGGCGGTTCATCAAAGAAGAGGTTCGCGGGACAAACCTGTTCAGGGCTATCCCGGCAGCAAAAGCTCCAATAATAGGTTCTAAACCGGCTACTTCGGATAAAAAAGCAGAGAAGAATACCATCGACAGTACAAAGATGAAATGAGACCCTTTTTCCCCTTCCAACTTCTTAAAAAACCAGGCAGTCACAATGGGTATCAATAAAAAAACAACCAGCAGGAAGAGTAGGACAGAAACGCTAAAATTGAACCAGAAAAGCGGATTAATCTCGCCCTTTACTGATCCTACGATTACGGCAAACAGCACTAAAACCGCGGTATCCGTCAACATGGTCCCGCCGACTGTGACAGCTACTGCCTCATGACGGGATATGCCCATCCTGCTCACTATGGGGTAGGTAACCAGCGTATGTGTGGAAAACATACTGGCCACCAACAGGCTGGCATTAAAATCAAGCCCGAGAAAGTAACGACAGACAGGAAAACCTAATACCAGGGGTATCAGAAATGTAAATAATCCAAAAACCAGGCTTTTGTGCTTGTTGGTTTTAAACTCTTTCAGATCGAGCTCCAATCCGGCTAAAAACATGATGTAAAGCAACCCAATGGTAGAAAAGAGGTCGACTGCAGAATTTTTTTCTATCCAGTCCAATCCATGCGGGCCGATAACCAACCCGGACAGGATTAATCCGATGATACCGGGTATCTTCAAGCTTCTCAGCAGAATCGGGGCAAGCAGGATGATGAACAAAATCACGGCAAAGATCAACACCGAACTATGAAACGGTTTTTGCAGTAAATCTATTAATCTATCCAGTAATTGAGTCATGACTTGGGCTCCGGGGTTGTTTCCGTTTCCAAATATAGACAAATCAGCTTATAATAAAGGGGAGAATAGCAAAAACTCCTTTTAATTAATTGCTTTATCTGTCAATTCACGCAAGTAATTTGGGCAAAAATCGAACCCACAGCTATGCCACGCATTTGCTGGAGTTTGGAATGGATATTGTCACCATCAAGGAGTTACTGGGCCGTGAACGCATCGAAACCACGCTGGTTTACCTTCATGTGGCCAAACCCAACCGCAGCAACCTGTTTAGCCCGTTCGACAGGCTGGATATCATCCATCGAAAGGTAGAACTTAACTGTGCGCCGGTCGATGACCAACTCCCGGCTGATTTTTGAATTTGAGAACCCTTCACGGTTCATTTAGTGAATTTCATCTGTTTATAATTTTGTTTTTCAGTGGCCAGATGGAACTCCCAATAATCATCCTCCTGTGTGTGGAAGATTTTCTCATGGTCGTTTCATGGTACATGGTCAACAAGTTAAAATTATTTGATAAGCTGTGCAGTTTTCAACCGAAATGCTGTGCAGAATTCAAACGGTAGTTACACATGCCCGACACACTTAAAATTTATAGCTTACGCTAAACTGAAAGTTTCGGGGATTACCGGGCGTATAACATAATTCTGTAACGCTTTTTGACTCTCCTTTTAATCTTGTTTCTGTTGCAAACTGCGCTTCATTCCACTCGCTGTTTAAAATGTTTTCGCCATTAATGGCGAAAGTAAACTGCTTATAATTGTATGCCAAACATATATTGTATAAAGTATGACCTAAAGCAACCACTGAGTTATCTTCGTTGGCTGGTCGGTCGCTTAGGTGTCTGAAACGGATTGAACCACTAAATCCTTGTTCACGTATTACGCTTAATCCGCCCGAAGCTGTTAATGTTGGTGCAAGGGGAACATAATTTTGACCACTTGGTAAGTTTTTTATTGTTGCTTTTGCTGTTGAAATATCCACATCAGCCCAAAGCCATGAAAGTATAGACAAACGAGCTTCGGCATCAATCCCCAAACGTTGTGTTGGGTCACTAAGTTCAGCAACTCCACCATCACCACTATAAACAAACTCTTTATCAAGATACAGATACCAAGTTGAAAGGGATAGGTGAAGTTTGTTGATTAATCGGCTTTTTATGCCTATTTCTCCTGCGGTTGCCTTTGGCAATGTGCCTGTATTACGCATTGCAGGGTCAAAGTTGTATTTACTTAATCGGGTATCTATCTGACTATTGTTTAACCCCTCACTTTTCCATGTATTAGAAAGCTCTGAAACTCGTGAACCGATAACTGCATCTCGTGCATCGTTTGAATGAAATCCTTGTCCGAAATTGAGGAATATATCAAAATTCTTCATTGGTGAAATGATGAAATTTACTTTAGGACTGAACACAGATTGAAAAGAAATACCCGTTGCATGAGGTAAACCATTGTTTATAGTATCTAATGACGAACCTGCTTTATCGTCCTTTGAGAATGTAAAATAATCATGGCGCAAACCCCAAACCATTCTGAATTTAGAACTAAATACAAATTCTTGTTGATACCAACAATTCAAGTTTTGTTCATCAACAATATCATTGGTAAAATCATTCATGCGTACACGGTTTGGAGCGTGCCAAAGTTGAATATCTATTAAATCGCCTCGGTAACCGCCTCCAATTTTGTTTAATTGGCGAAATCCAAACCAAGAAGTTGCGAATTTGTAATTAGCGTTGACACCCTGTATCGTTCTATGTTCGTTCTGTTCTATCATATCGCCATTAAAAGTATCGAGAAGAAAGTAAGTGAAATTTGAATAGAGTTTGAAATTGTATTGGGTGAAGTAAGAATTTACCTCAAATTCACTGCCACTGGAAGAAAGAAATTTGTAATTTACATTTACATTCTTTCTGTTGGTTACACCACCTTCAAGATTATCAATACCTCCAAATCTGTCAATTAATCCTTGTTTAACTGCTCGGTCAGGTATTTGTCCCGAAGCATTCCAACCAGTGCTAAATCCACCTGCTGACAAGGTTAATTTACTATTGGGTGTAAGTTGGAAAAAGTATTTGCCAAAAATGTTCATACGCTCAAACTTTTCGGGACTTTCAAAAGGGCCATCGGAATGATGGTATTGCATTGCGATGTATCCGTTTTGCTCTATCCCGCCATTGTCGGGCTGAAACATAAGTGTATATTTTTGTGTGTTAAATTGACCCGCCTCTATTTTAATCAGGTTGTTTTCTAAAATATCTTTGGTTTTAAAGTTTACGGCACCTGCTGTATAAAAATCGCCAATATTAGCCAAATATGGCCCTTTATTTACTTCCATTTCATCGACTGTTTCGGAAATCAAGAAATGTAAATCGGCATATCCTTGTCCATGTGCATGGGTTGGCATATTTACAGGCATTCCGTCAACATTTACCGAAACATCTGTGCCGTGGTCGCAATCAAATCCACGTAGGAAAATTTGTTCGGCTTTACCTCCGCCCTGGTGTTGGGCAATAAATAAACCTGGCACCATAAGTAACATATCTTGTGAACTGTGAAAATGCTTTAATTGCATATCTATTGCCCTAATTTCTTTTGATGATGCTGCGGATATTGGTCGTACTCCCTGCACGGTAACTTCGTTTAACCCGATTACTGATTCTTCAAGTTTGACAGTTAATGTATCGGTGGTGTTTTCTTTGACATCAACATTTTTAATGACGGTTTGATAGCCAAGAGAAGAAAAAACTATCTCGTATGTACCAATCTGTATGTTTTTTAAATAGAATTTACCGTTTAAGTCAGTAGTTGTCCCTAACAATGTGTTTTTAACCTGAATATTTACTCCAATCAATGGGATTTCATTTTTTGCATCGGAAACTGTTCCGCAAATATTGCCAGCATTGTGTGCCTTGACTGAAAGGGCTAAAAATGACAAAAGGAATAAGAGGCAATGTTTCATAATGTTACTTTTTTACTAATTCGTGTTACTCATTGGTTATAAATAAGACCCTATCGGGTCGTTGTTGCATAATTTTAATTAACTTATTCGTAATTACTGTTTATTAAATGGCTTGTCATTCAGTCCTACTCATGACTAATTTACCGTGAATAATACCTTTGATACCAATCAATTTATCGGATAGCTCTGTCAATCTGTTAGCAGTACCTTTTACTGCAATAATTTCGAGACAATTGTCATGCGACAAATGAAAATGTTGGGAAGAAAGAATTACATCGAAATATTGGTGTTGAATATCGTTTGATTTGGTTGTTACATCGCCCTTATGGTGGTCATATAACAAAACTACTGCCCCAGCAACGATATTGTTACATTGCCATTTTTTATCAACAAGATGTTTTTCGACTAAGTGTCTAATTGCTTGTGAACGACTGGGAAGATTGTTCTCAATCACATAGCTATCTAAGGCTTTTAATATATCCTCATCTAACCCTACTCCAAATCGAACTAATGACATCGTGCTACTTTTTATATTATTCGTGTCACAAAACTATGAAAATTATTTAAATGCACAAAACTTAATTAACAGATGGTGCGTGAGGGAGATTGCAGCTCTTTTGATAATTAATATGGCTTTATCATTTTCCCCCTTCATTTGAATACAATTCAGCCAGAGTAAGCAATAAATGGTCATTTTTAGGATTACTTGAAATTACTGATTTCATGAAATCAATGACTTCTTTTCCATGTCCCTTTGTTTGAATAAATTGTGCTCGCCAACAAATAGCATTAAGAGTTGAAAGGTGACGGTCTGCTTACCCCGCTTTACGACCATCTTGTTAAGCTGATTATTGCCCAGGGTTACCTTCGTGCTGCCATGTTCTATTCCTTCTTTGGCACCTGCAAAAAGAATAACGTGAATCCGTATGAGTGGCTCAAAAAGGTATTGGAAATAATCCCGGAATATCCAGCCAATAAAATCGGTGACCTGTTACCCCAGAACCTCAAGATATAATCACTGACAATTTTTTCGCCCAAACCCACAACATTGCCATCAGAGGTTAAGATGGGTTGGTCGGACGGATACGTTTTTTCTATTGATATTAATGCCCTAAGGGCAAAAAATTAAATTTTAAACAATTTTTCGTTCTATCTTTTCTTATCCAGATCGATGTAATACAAGTTTTTAGCTTCGATTTTCATGCCCGGATTATGGCCCTGAATAGCAAAATGGCCCGATTTATATTCGGCGTCATTGTAAGTCATCACCGGTTTGCCATTGATCCAGAACTGAATGTGGTTGCCCACCATTTTTATCCGGTAATCGAACCATTCTCCATCTTTGGTCAGTAATTCGCTGGCTTTTCCGGTTGGCTTTCCGGGTTTCCAGAGCCATCCGGTATAGGCGTCCTGGTTGTGACAAATCTGGGCTTCGTATCCACGCGGAAAACCATCGGGATTGTCGGCAGGCGGATTGGCACGGAAATAAACTCCGCTGTTGCTTGTTGAACCCTGATCAGCTGTAATCCGGAAGGTTCCTTTCAGCTCAAAATCGGAACAAGTGACATCGGTATAAATGTGTCCCATTCCGCCAACACCCACCAATACACCATCCTGAACCGACCAGGTGGCTTTTCCATGCACGGTCCATCCGGTCAGGTCCTTGCCGTTAAATAAAGAGACCCATTTCGTCTTTGCCTGAGCGACGCTGAAAAAACCAGTCAGCACCAGAACGATCGCTACGATTGATAACTTCTTCATGATTTATAATTTTAATGGTTTAAAAATTCAGGAATTAATACAACCAGATGTACAGGAACAAAGTGATTAACGAGAGAGCGCCCAAATGCAGGCGCCAATCGGTAATTCCTTCGAACGGGGTAATTTTGTGACTGTAATTGATGGTTGTTTTTGCCAGCCTTTCAGGAGCAGTTTTTTCAGTAAACGCCGAAACGGCAAAGAGTACAGCCGTTATCAGCATTTCGGCCCATAGGCCTCGAAATCCAAAATTTAAGGTTAGTTTATGATGCAGGAAAGGGAATAAATCTTTACCGGCATTGGGCCCCAGCAATTGGTCGATTACGAAAATGGTAGCCAGTACAATTCCCACAAGAACCGAAACCGCGGCTCCTTTCAGGGTAACTTTTTTGCTCACAATTCCGAAGAAAATAG
>JAJZSZ010000280.1 GCA_021849365.1 Bacteroidota bacterium
TCCTTCGCGTCGCCAGGCATATTCGCCGGTGAGAAGTGCATATCGCGAGGGTGTGCAGGTGGCAGCAGAACTGTGCATATTGGTGAAACGCACTCCTTGTGCAGCTAACGCATCAATATTGGGTGTCTTAATTGTTTTCGAACCGTTGCAGGCAATGTCGCCAAAACCAATATCGTCGGCATAAATAAAAACCACATTTGGGCGGCTTACCGCTTTTTCGGCCATTCCAGTCAAAGTTATCGCTGTGAACGGAATGGTTGCCAGAAATGCAAAAAGGTTTGTTGTTGATTTCATATCATTGTTGTTTTTTTGATTGACTTATTCACTTATGAATTTAAATGAGACCTTTCCAATGTTGTCAGGTTTCAATTTTTCAGCTTTCGAAATAACACCTTTCAGTTTTCCGTCTTTTCCTTTCGTAACCCGAATCTCACGCCACGAATACGCGCCCTTTTCGTAGTCGAAAGTCGAACCATCATCGTCGTATAATTTGTAGGTGGTTTCCTGATTCCCGTAAATACGAACCATCAGATTAGTTTTGGCTCCGGCAGTCTGGAGCTGAGAAGACTCAGCCATTGGCACAATTCCACCATCCCTGACAAAAACCGGAATATGATCGAGTCCGGGAGTTACGGTAATGATTTCAGCTTCGCCAGCCAGTTTACCGGTGTAAAAATCGAACCATTTACCCTTCGGAAGCACAACTTTACGGGAAGTTTCACCTTCGAACAATGGAGCGACCAACAGGTTATCGCCAACCATAAACTGGTCTTTTATTTCTTTCCGGGTAGCCTGAGCATAAGGATTTTCACTCGAATTAAGCTGCCCCTCCACTTTTTCATCTTTAGCATCAAACCCATCAACCAGATTCATGGCGCGCATGGGCGGACGACCGTAAAAGGCATTTTCGGCAAAGCAAGTGTACAAATATGGAATAAGCTGCATCCGCAAGTTGGCCACATCGGCTACCTGTTTTTCTACTTCAGGAAACGACCAGGGTTTGGTGCCGTCGGACCAGGCATTGAGCATGGCCAAAGGCGAAAAACAAACCGTTTGCATCCGGCGCAGCCATTCTTCAGCCGTTTTTGAGCTGCGTACTTCGGGAGTCCACAATACGCCAATAAACGAACTGTTTATGAGGGCTGTAATAAAATCGCGATGACTGTAATAGTCGTTGTAAACAACGTAAGGAAATGACACCGCTCCGGCGTTTGAAGCGCGCACCAGACCATACGTCCGGCGGTTTTGCTCGCGATAAAGCTGATCCGTCATTTTCTGCATCATTACCCCATAAAGCTGGCGCATTTGTTCAGCCGGAGTTTTCGATGGGAAAAGCGTCACGTCGGGCCACAGCCAGTTGTCGTATCCGTCATTCTCATCCATTTTAAAACCGCTGACACCAATGTCTAATTCGTATTTTTTTAGATGATCACCAATGATCCGGTTCACTTCCGGCAAGCTGTAATCAGGCACAAAACCGCTCCAAACGGTGTGCGATGCAACAAATGGTTTTAGTTTCCCGATCAATTCAGATTCAGGTGAAATGTAAGGGTTCATCCACAAATTAGTCTGAATGCCTTCGGCATTAAGCTTCGAAATAAATTCGGCTGGCTTCGGAAACCTGCCTTTATCCCACTCATAAGTACATGGATATGATTTGGTTTGCCAACCTGGTTCCAATCCAATAACCGAAAGTGGAAAATTGTGTTTTTTAAATTCGACAACCTCATTCAGCACCTGCTCATCGGTGTATAATGTTGGCGTGCGATGCCAGAAACCTAATCCCCATTTGGGAGGCAAACATCCTCCACCATTGTAAAGGTTGAAGCGGCTCACTGCATCCAAAGTTGTTGGTCCGCCAAAAATCATAATTTCCACTCCTTCAGCCGGAACTAAAACCGAAACATTATCGGAATACGGGTTGGCGGTCCATGTTTTATCGGTATTGCGGTCTTTCGAATTCATGGGCACTTTGCTGTCTTTCAGAACAGCTGTTCCTACCCAAACATCGAGATAGCGAGCCGAATTGATGAAAACACCATATCCGCGCGACGACACGTAAAATGGCACAGGAGCATGTGTGCGGCCATCGTCTTTACCGCCGTAATGATCGACATGCAAACGCATGATGCGACCGCGCTGTTCAACCGTTTTAAAATTCAGGCCCAGGCCAAAAATCTTTTCTGCTACTTCAAGCGGAAACTGAAGGTAAGTTTTTCCATCAAAAACAGTGGCTTTTATTTCAGCCGGCAGAAGAGGAAACTCCACCTCAGGCATGGCATTAATTGTTTCCAACCTAGGTTTCACGCCTGCCGTATTGGTCAGGTTTACCTTTTCAGGCTGACCGATTTGGGCTGACCAAACACCGGAGGCAAGCTTAGTCCAGCTTACTGCTGTATTTTGCGCATCAATGAATTGGGCGGCGAATAAGAATAACAGGCTAAAAATTCGGATAAAAGCTGATGGTTTTGCGATCATTTGGATTGTAGGTTTCAGTTAGTCAGAAGCAAAAGTATTAAAACTGAACAACACTTTACCTAAACAACCAAGGCAAAAACGAAAGAATATCAGATTCGTATTTTGGTATTTATGCCCATCACATTGTAATCGTACCAGTTTGGCCCCGAGTGCGAACGCCAATAGCAATAGTAAAGATCAAGTCCGAAATATTTCTGCTTCAGCAAATGGAATCCTCCATAAATACGGACATTCTGAAAACGTTTGGTCTTGAGTTCAGTAAAAATCTCGTCCATGAGATAAGGTTTGGGAAACCAACTTTTCGATTTCACAAAAAAATCGATGTTCGAAATATTATCAATGCTGTATTGGTCATTGCCAGTTTTGAAGGTTTTATAGGCAAAACGAGTGGCACACCTGATTTTTAAATTTCCCGGCTGAGCCAAATAAACAAAGTATCCGAGGTAGTTATTAGATGGGTTCCAAACGTTTGCCTTCAACGTTGAACTGTAGCGATAACCAGCGCCCAACTGAAAATGCGATGTAAATTTGTGGTAGCCGGTCAAATCGAAGTAATAATAATCCAACTTGTTGATCTGGTTGCTGAAATGATCTTTATTTCCAATGGTAAACTCATTTTTTTCGTTATATACATAAGTTACCGAGGTAGAGTTCCATAGATACGAACCATCGATACCCGATTGGGCAAAACTTTTCGAAAAACCCACTACAACCAGAAAAAGCAGCCACCCAACAAATTTTACCCTCATTTACCAGCGTTTTTAAAATCTGAATTCTATCTTTAGCGTTTCGGAAGGCATAAAAATACATTTTATTGGTTTCCCTTCCTGAATTAAAAAAACTAAACTACAAAAAACTTAACGATGACTAAGCTGATGCTGTTGGGAGTTTTTTTCCTGTCGGTTCTGGGTATTTATGCCCAGGATACACCTTTGTTCGATAAAAACTCAAAAGTAACCAAAGTTGGTGGTGGCTATAAGTTTACAGAAGGTCCTTCGGTAGCGCCTGATGGCCGAGTTTTTTTTACCGACCAGCCTAATGACAAAATTGATGTCTGGAGCGAAAAAGGCAATAAGATAACGACTTTCCTGCAGCCGAGCGAACGGTCGAACGGAACTTACTTCAATAAAAAAGGCGAATTGGTATCGTGCGCCGACCTCCATAACCGACTGGTAATTATTGACAAGAAAGGCAAAATGACCACTATTGCCGAAAATTACAACGGGCAGCCGCTCAACGCACCAAACGATTTATGGATTGCCCCAAACGGCGGAATTTATTTTTCTGATCCGTATTACCATCGCGAATATTGGGAACCGGGACGGAAAGAACTTCAGGATAAACGGGGAGTTTATTACCTGAATCCGGAAGGAAAAGTCACTAGGGTTATCGATGACTACAAACAACCCAATGGCCTGATTGGAACGCCCGACGGCAAAATTCTTTACGTGAGCGACATCAATGACGGCAAAATCTGGAAATACGATATTCAGCCAGACGGAACACTGGCCAACAAAACCTTCTTTGCTCCTGAAGGTTCAGATGGAATGACCATCGACAATCAGGGGAATGTTTATCTCACCAACAAAGTAGTTTCAGTTTTCGACAAAACAGGAAAATCGGTTGCACACATCGAAGTTCCCGAACAACCATCGAACGTTTGCTTCGGAGGAAAAAAGCGCGACATCCTCTTCATAACAGCACGCACTTCGGTTTATACGCTGAAGATGAACGTTAAAGGCGTTCAATAAACATGAAAAACTTCATCTTATCACTCGATCAGGGAACAACCAGTTCCCGCGCCATTGTTTTCGACCGTCACGGGAAAGCTCTGGCAACAGCACAAAAAGAATTTACACAACATTATCCACACGCCGGATGGGTTGAACACAACCCTGAAGAAATCTGGTGGACACAGGCTGGAGTTGCCGTGGAAGCTTTAAGTAAAGCCGGAATAGAAAGCACCAACATTGCAGCCATTGGCATTACCAATCAACGCGAAACCACCGTGGTGTGGAACCGCAAAACCGGGAAACCACTTTACAATGCCATTGTTTGGCAGGATCGCAGGACAGCCGATTATTGCGATGTGCTGAAAGAAGAAGGGTTAAGTCAGCTAATCATGGATAAAACGGGATTAGTGATCGATGCCTATTTCTCGGCAACGAAAATCAGATGGATTCTGGATAATGTAAAAGGCGCGCAGCAGCTGGCCAACGAAGGAAAGCTGGCCTTTGGAACCATTGACACCTGGCTGATCTGGAATTTAACCCACGGCAAACTGCACATCACTGATGTTTCCAATGCTTCGCGTACCATGCTTTTCAATATTCACACGCTGAGCTGGGACGAAGAACTGCTGCGAATTTTCGACATTCCTGCGTCTGTACTTCCTGAAGTTAAAACATCAAGCGAAATTTACGGTTACACTACCGGGCTGCTTGGTGCCGGAATACCTATTTCGGGCATTGCAGGTGATCAGCAGGCGGCCTTGTTCGGGCAAATGTGCATCGACCCCGGAATGGTAAAAAACACATACGGAACAGGCTGTTTCATGGTCATGAATATTGGCGACAAACCCATTGTATCGAAAAATAATCTACTGACAACCGTTGCCTGGAAAATCGGGAATGAGACTACCTACGCGCTCGAAGGAAGCATTTTTATCGCTGGCGCCGTCGTGCAATGGCTGCGCGATGGTCTCGGAGTCATTGAAAAATCGGACGACATCGAAAAGCTGGCCGCAAAAGTAAAAGATAGCGACGGTATTTATTTCGTTCCGGCCTTTGCCGGAATGGGCGCTCCACACTGGAACCAGCACGCCCGTGGAACACTCTTTGGCATTACCCGCGGATCGACAGCAGCAAATATTGCCCACGCTGCGCTCGACAGTATCGCCTATCAAACATTCGACGTGTTGCAGGCCATGCAAAACGATTGCGGAATTGAGATCTGCGAACTGCGTGTGGATGGCGGCGCTACAGTAAACAACCAGCTGATGCAGTTCCAGTCGAATTTATTGCAAAAGAAAGTTGTACGTCCTAAATACACCGAGACAACGGCATTAGGTGCGGCATACCTGGCAGGCCTTGCGGTTAATTATTGGTCAGATACCGAAGAACTCCGTCAACACTGGCAAATGGGACGCACCTTTGTTCCGGAGCTCGACAAGGAATCGACAGCCAAACTGATTAAAGGGTGGCACCGTGCCATTGCAGCATCGCATGCATGGGCCGACAACAACGAGTAGTTTATTCACAAACATAAAAACATTCGACTATGAGCGCTTTTCTTGCTGAACTCATCGGAACCGCCATCATTATCATATTTGGCGGAGGCGTTGTTGCAAATGTTATTCTCAATCAGACCAAGGGAAACAGCAGTGGCTGGATTGTCATTTCGTTTGGATGGGCCATTGGCGTATTTGCCGGAGTATTGATCGCTGCCCCATACAGTGGTGCCCATTTAAATCCGGCAGTAACCATAGCTCTTTCGCTGGCTCATAAATTTCCAATCGAAATGGTCATGCCCTATATTTTGGCACAAATACTTGGAGCCATGGCTGGTGCATTAGCTGTTTGGCTTACCTATCATTTACATTTTGAAGCAACTGATGATGCTGACCTAAAACTGGCAGTATTCTGCACTGCACCAAATATCCGGAGTTATTTTTACAATATGTTGACTGAAACTATAGCAACTTTTGTTCTTATCATGGCAGTTCTTTACATGGCTA
>JAJZSZ010000281.1 GCA_021849365.1 Bacteroidota bacterium
GCGCCTGTTTTTGGGGACAGGCAAATTCGGTTCGCCAAAACTGATGGAAGAAGCGGCGCTGGCATCCGGTTCCGAACTGGTTACGGTTGCCCTGAAACGTATTGACATGGAAACCAATACCGATGGGCTACTTGCTCACCTGCAGCACCCGCACATTAATTTGTTGCCCAACACTTCAGGAGCGCGCAATGCCAAAGAAGCTGTTTTCGCGGCACAGCTTGCCCGGGAAGCGCTGGAAACAAACTGGTTGAAGCTGGAAATTCATCCTGACCCCCGGAATTTAATGCCCGATCCGGTTGAAACGCTGATTGCCTGCGAAGAACTGGCCCGGCTTGGTTTCGTGGTTTTGCCGTATATCCACGCCGACCCCGTTTTGTGCAAGCGGCTCGAAGATGCCGGAACTGCCGCCGTGATGCCGCTTGGCGCGCCCATCGGGAGTAACAAGGGACTGAAATCGATCGATTTCCTGGAGATCATCGTCGAGCAAAGCAATGTCCCGGTTATTGTCGACGCCGGAATAGGTTCCCCGTCGGATGCGGCAAAAGCGATGGAAATTGGGGCCGATGCTGTGCTGGTAAATACCGCCATTGCCGTTGCCGGAAACCCGGTGGAAATGGCCAGGGCATTCCGGTTGGCTGTTGAAGCCGGAAGGATAGCTTTTGAATCGAGACTGGCGACAACAAAACGAGTGGCCGAAGCCAGCAGTCCGCTAACGGCATTTTTAGGGTAATACGATGTTTAGAGACATATTCAACCAATACAACTGGGACGAGGTTCAGGAATCGATCTATGCCAAAACACTGCACAATGTGGAAATGGCCCTCTCATCCCAACGCCGCACCCTGGAAGATTTTAAAGCGCTGGTTTCGCCTGCGGCAGCGCCATACCTGGAAGAAATGGCGCAGTTGAGCCATCGGCTCACCCAAAAGCGCTTCGGAAATACCATACAGATGTATGCCCCGATCTATCTGAGCAATGTTTGCACGAATTTCTGCACCTATTGCGGGTTTAATCACGACAACAAAATCAGGCGTAAAACCCTGACCCCTGACGAGATTTCGCTGGAAATTGCCGAGATAAAGCGACAGGGATTCAACCATATCCTGCTGGTAACCGGCGAGGCCAGACAGGTGGTCCATGTCGATTATTTCAAGAGCGCCATCGAAATTGTAAAGCCACATTTTGCCAATATCTCCATCGAAGTTCAGCCTCTTGATCAGGACGAATACGGGGAACTAAAGCGGGCCGGGGTTTATGCCGTTTTGGTTTATCAGGAAACATACCACCCGAAAAAATACCAGGAATATCACCCTAAAGGCAGGAAAGCCAATTTCGATTATCGCCTCGCAACGCCCGACAGGGCCGGGAAAGCAGGGTTGCATAAAATTGGGGTCGGCGTTTTGCTCGGATTGGAAGACTGGCGGACCGACTCGTTCTTTTGCGCTTTGCACCTCGATTATCTGCAGAAAAACTACTGGCAGACCAAATACTCGGTTTCGTTTCCGCGCATCCGCCCGGCCGAGGGGGTGCCGCCGCCCCATGTAGTGGTTTCCGACCGGGACATGGTCCAGTTAATCTGTGCCTACCGGTTGATGCACGAAGACGTTGAATTGTCCATGTCAACCCGCGAATCGGAACAATTCAGGAACAATATCATCCGGCTGGGGGTAACCAGTATGAGCGCAGGCTCGAAAACCAACCCGGGCGGTTATGCCGTCGACCCGGAATCGCTGGAGCAGTTTGCCATTTCCGACGGGCGAAGTTCATCTCAAATGGCCGAATACATTTCAGGTATTAATTATGAACCGGTATGGAAAGACTGGGACAAATCGTTTATCTAGCATGACAACTTTTACAAGAGAAGAATTGAACCGCTACCACCGCCAGTTGATGCTTCCCGGATTTGGGATGGAAGGACAGCAGAAACTGAAAAATGCCAGTGTACTGATGGTGGGCGCCGGTGGCCTGGGCTGCCCGGTGCTGCAATATTTGTGTGGGGCGGGAGTTGGAACAATCGGCATTATTGATTTCGACAAAATTGAGTTGCATAATCTGCACCGCCAGGTTTTGTATTCGACTGCGGATGTGGGGAAACCCAAGGCCGAAACGGCGGCCGCGATTTTGAAAGCTCAGAATCCCCATGTACACGTTCAGGTTTTCAACGATATGCTGAACAAGAAAAACGCCGCGCAACTGATTTCCATGTTCGATGTTATCGTGGATGGCTCAGATAACTTTCCCACACGCTACCTGGTTAACGATACCTGCGTCGAATTAGGGAACCCACTCGTGTACGGCAGCATTTACAATTACGAGGCGCAGCTGGCCGTGTTTAACTACAATGGCGGAAAGAATCTAAGGGACATTTATCCTGAACCTCCCAATCCTGAGGATGTGCCGGGTTGTAATGAGAACGGTATTCTGGGTGTGGTCCCTGGAATATTGGGTGTCTACATGGCCCAAGCTTGCCTCCAGGTTATCCTGGACAAGTATAGTGAGAAAAACCTCCTGATTTTTGACTTAGAACAGTTTGGTTTGGTTAAACTAGCAATCGGTTAGCTCATCTTGATTGACCTTAATATTTTCTTGAAATATTAGTTTAAAACATCAATTTTTCTGAACGTTAGCAGAAATTCGTTTTCCCAAATGTTTTTTCAATATATGCAACAAAATATCACGGTGGACAGGTTTAGTTATAATTTCGTCACAGCCAACCTCAAGGGCTCGCCGCCTGTCTTTCGGTAATGAATGGGCTGTTAATGCGGTGATTGGTATTTTCGGATGTAATGCACGAATATAAGTGACTGCCTCAAACCCATCCATAACAGGCATTACTAGATCCATTAAAATAAAGTCCGGAATTTGATTTTTGACTATCCGGATAGCTTCTAGTCCATTCGAGGCTGAAAGAATCTTAATGTCGAACTTCCGCAATTGAAGCTTAATGATTTCATGAACAAACAGGTTGTCATCAACAATTAGTATAGTCTTCCCGTTCAAAACAGAGATTTCATCTCCATGAATTAAAATATTCGGATTATGGTCGCTCCTCTCTTGTAAATTGATGTTAACAGGAATTGTAAAACTAAATTTACTTCCTATTCCAACTTGCGATTCAACATCAATTGTTCCACCCATAATATTCACCAATTGTTTGGCGATAGTTAAACCAATTCCTAATCCACCAAAGGGCCTGGTATTGGAATCGTCGGCCTGCCTGAATCGGTTAAAGATAATCCTTATTTTTTCTTCTTCTATTCCAATTCCGGTATCGCGAACAAATAGACTGAGCGTGTTTACATCCTTGTCAATTTCTGTTCCAAATTCAACTTCCCCATGATGAATGAATTTTACTGCATTCTTAAATAAAATCGATAATACTTGTAAAACTTTTGCCTGATCAACTTCTATTTCATAATTTACACTTTTTGTATGATCAATAGAAATGATCTCAATCCGATCTGATTTTCCGGAATTAATAATTATTTCTTCTAGATAAGCCAATGCAATACTATACAAATCGATATAAAGTATTGGTTTACTATTGCATTTAATATTTTGCCCCTGAAAAAACGATAAATCAAACAAATCCTCAATAAGTTTTAACATCTCATTTCCCGAATTATGAATCAAACTTGCAAATTCTATCACCATTTTATCATTTGAACCTTCCTTAAGAATCGAACTAAGTCCGATTATCGGATTCAAAGGTGTTCTCAATTCATGACTGATTATAGCTAAAAAAGTAGATTTTAAGCGTGAACTTTCTTCTGCCTTTTCTTTAGCTTCCAATAGTGCTATTTCAGTCCTTTTCTTGATCGTAATGTTTTCTCCAATTGATATATAATTAATTATATCTCCAAGTTCATCTATTATGGGAGAAATGAATTTATTTTCCCAATAGAATTCTCCTGATTTGTGTTTATTGATTAATTCGCCTTTCCAATTTTTGCCTGAACTTATTGTCATCCATAAATCAGAATACACTTGCTCATCCATTCTATTTGACTTCAAAATCCTAGGATTTTTCCCAAGAACCTCATGACGTTTGTAGCCAGTAATTTCAGTAAATTTAGGATTGATATATTCAATATTTCCTTTTGTATCTGTCAGAAAAATTGAAACCGGACTCTGATCAACTGCTTTTGACAGTTTTAATAATTCTGTTTCACCTTTTTTCCTTTCGGTTATATCTATAATTACTCCTCTAATATTAATTAATAGATCATCCTCATAAACCGACTCAATATGATTTTCCACCCAAATAAAATTATTATTAGGTAATTGAATCCTAACCTCCATAATTATTTTCTCTCGGTTTATAAATTTCTCATTACAATTTTCAAAGTGATGTAAATCATCTGGATGAATGAGACTCTTGAAAAAATCAAATGATAAATCGGTGTGAGAGGGATCAACTTTTAGAACTTGAAACAGATTTTCTGACCAAGTACCAATGTCATGTATTGGATCATATTCCCAGCTTCCCATTTTGGCAATAACCTGTGCTTGTCTGATTGAATCACGATTTTTCAGTAGGGCAATTTCATTCGTTTTCCGTTCTGTAATGTCGATATTTACTCCCTTTAACCGAATCAACTGATCATTTTCAAAGAAAGGTAAAATATTGTTTTGCATCCATAAGATTTCATCTCCGGGTAGTAATATTCGAAATTCGATCTCAATCTGTTTTTTTTCTTTTAAGATACATTCATAAGCGTTGGAGATTATCAAGTGATCATTTGGATGGACTTTACTCATGAAATATTCATAAGAGAGTGCAACCTCTTCAGGGTTAACTTTGAATAAGCGAAACAAATTAGCGGACCATTTGGTAACATTTTTCACAACATCCCATTCCCAACTTCCCATTTTCGCGATTACTTCAGAATAACTAATAAATGATTCCTCTTCTTTGAGAGCAATCTCAGCTTTTTTTCGTTCCGTAATATCGATAACCATTACGTGAAAAGCAGGAATGCTTTTGTAATTTATTAAATGTGAGGTGGTTTCTACGATTCTTATATCTTCCGATTTGGTTATCATTTCCCAAAATTGCCCTTCATTTAGCCTTGAGGGATTTTGTGACATAAAATCCCTAAATTTAGCTTCATCCCTAGTTGAAATCAGGTCCGTTACCTTCATTTTCAGCAATTCAGCCCTGGTATAACCATACAAACAGCAGGCAGCTTCATTTATTTCCAGAATTTCATATGTTTCAATTGAATATATCCCCATAGCCTGCGGATTATTCATGAACATGGCCTTAAAATTTGATCTTTCTTCCTTTATCCCAGCTTCTTTTTCTTTTAGTTCCGTAATGTCAACAACAGAAGCCAGGATTGAAAAGTATGAATCTCTAAGATCATCAGGAATTATGGTAACGAATAGATCACCCCAAACCATTTTTCCAGATTTTTGAATGTATCGTTTTTGAAGCCGGTATTCAGTAATTTCACCTTTTACCAGCTGATTAAATTCCAAAATATCGTTTTCAATATCGTCAGGATTGGTAATTTCCGAAATATGTTTCGATTTTAACTCTTCACACGAATAACCGGTAAATGCGCACAAAGCTGGATTGGCATATAATATTCTTTTGTCAAAATCAACCTGTGCAAAACAAATCGGAGACTTGTCAAGTAAAAGTTTAAAATTCATCTCTAATAAAAATAATAGGTATCAACTGAATTAGCTAAATAGTCTTTAATTTCAGAGCTAAAAGAGAACTTATTCCAAATTTAATGTTTTAAACTTTAATGTTGAAGATAAAAGCAAAAGATATAAACAGAGTTTATTGATTTCGGATGGTGAAACTATTCACCATTTTAACATTACTCTATGTTCAATTGAATATGGCTCATGTTGATAATCTTGTAATGAAACGATAAATCTAGTCTCATTTCAGTTTTTTGAGTTTTAGCTTATGTATAATATTAAGCAGATCTGATGGATAACTAATCGCATTGTTCATGACAGAGTAGGGGGCCTTCTCATCTTTTAATCTAGTAGTTGTATTGAAAACCTCATAATTAATTGCAGTTTATATTCTGGATTAATTTTTTCTCTCCCTATTCGAAAAGTATTAGAGCAAAGTAATTTTTAGAAAATGAAAATTTTGAATTTAAGACACATCTGTTTTTTTGTCTTTTCTCACTTCATATCTGATCAATAGAGACAAACTATTTCCGTGATTTATTGAAAG
>JAJZSZ010000282.1 GCA_021849365.1 Bacteroidota bacterium
TATGTTGTCCTGAAAGATGTTATTACAACTACCGAAACCCTGGGACTTGCCAAAGATGCAAAAATTTTGGTGGTTTGCTATACCGGACAAACAGCAGGACAGGCTGTAATGGCGCTTCGCCTGCTGGGATGGAAAAATGCCCAGGTATTGAAATGGGGAATGGCTGGCTGGAATGCTACTTACAAAGGTCCATGGGTAAATAATTCGGGTTACGAAATTCCTGCAAACGGCGATTTAGCTGTTGGTCATGCCAATTGGGTAACTACTGCAGCTCCTGCCACAGGCTCGTTTGCCGAACCAAGCTGGATTACCCCAGCTACCGACGGCGCTGCCATTTTGCGCGAACGTGTATTGGCTGTTCTAGCCGCAGGCTTCTCAACTTCTGATGGTTCTGCAATCTTAGCAACTCCGGCCAACTACAACATCGTAAATTACTGGTCGAATGTCGATTACACTACGTTAGGCCACTATTCAGGAGCCTACAACATTCCGGTTATTTCGCTGGCCAACGACCTGATTAAAGGATTTGACCCAACCAAAGAAGTACAGCTTTATTGCTGGACCGGCCAAACAGCCAGTATCGCCTCTTTCTGGTTAAATGTGCTGGGTTATAAAACCAAACCTATTGGTTTTGGAGCAAACCGCATGATTTATTCAACCCTGAAAACTGCCGGAAAAACCATTTACAAAGGCCCAAAATCATGGACCGTAACCAACCAATAATCGATCAATTTTAAATCTGAATTCTTTTCAACCACATCAAAAAATAAAAACACAACGATATGAAGAAATTATTATTGACAGGCCTGATCAGTTGCCTCATGGGCAGCACCGTTGCTTATTCGCAGGGTTGTATCGAACCATCATCATCGGCCTCGGGTCCGCAAGTCATTGGCTATATACAGGGCGAAAATGTTTCTCAATTTAAAGATAACGACGAAAGCACCAACAGCTTTTCGTTCCGCAGAGCCCGTTTGGGTGTAACCGGATCAATTCCGTACAACTTCACTTATTATGTGATGACCGAATTGAGTCCAACCATGGGCGGCCCTTACATTCTCGATGCTTTTTTAACCTGGAAAGCTGCTAAAAACTACGTGAAAGTTTCTGCCGGACAATTCAAAGTGCCTTTCGGTTTGGAATTATCAACCGCATGCCAGTCGCTGTTTACCTACGACCGTTCACTGGTGGTAAACGAGTTGGCTTCACCTTTCCGCGACCAGGGAATCATGTTCTCCGGAAGTACCGATTCGCTGAAAATCTTCGGAATCGAAAAGCCCAACGTACTCTCTTACTCGCTGGCCATAACCAACGGAACCGGGCTAAACACCACCGATACAAATACTTCGAAAGACATTGTTGGACGTTTGGTATTCGCGCCATGCAACTTTTTCCAGATTGGCGGAAGTTTCCACACCGGCGAGCAAAAAAATCCGGATGCGACAATCACCAAAGCCGACAAGAAAACCCGTTGGGGAGCCGACCTTCAACTTAAAAAATCGTTTGGCAAATTTGGATTCATCTCACAATCGGAATACATTTACGGCAAAGACGAAGGCTCGAAACTCGTTGGCGGTGGTTGCGGCGGCACCCCTACCCCGGTTATCGGAACCTTCAAAAGCCAGGGATATTATTCGCAGTTAATGATTCAAACTCCATGGAAAATCGAACCAGTGGTTAAATTTCAGAGCTACGACCCCAACATGGATTTGAGCGATTACGACGCTACCAGCTACCGCAAAGATTCATGGGTTTCAGGATTTAACTACTATGTAAACGACTGGACGCGCCTGCAGGTGAACTACGTGTACAACATGGAAGGAAGCTCGAAAACCGATTATTTTAAATACAACGAATACAAGAACGACATGCTTGTGGTTCAGTTACAATTCATTTTACATTAAAATTAATACTCATGTTTAAAAGATTATTTGCCCTGATGATTACTGTTTGCGCACTGCAAACCTTCGCCCAGGGCCCTGTTATTTCGGCCAAAGATTTTGCTGCCGAACTGAAAAGCAACAAAAATCTGGTAATTATCGATGCCAATACGCCTGAAGTGTATGGCAAACAGCACATCCAGGGAGCCATCAGCATTCCGCTGAAAGAGCTTTACAAAACCGGTGCCGTTGAAGGTACCCTGAAATCTCCGGAAGAACTGGCTGCTTATTTCGGGAAAAAAGGCGTTTCGAATACCGCCAAAATTGTGGTGTACGACGAAGGTTCGAACCGCTACAACACCCGTGTTTGGTGGGTTCTGAAATCACTTGGAGTTGCTGATGCATCTTTGCTTCATTTCAATATGGACCAGTTTGCGGCTGCTAAAATTCCGTTAACCGGAACACCAGCCAGCGGAAAAGCAACCACCTTCACCGTTGCCGAAAGCACCTTCAAAGCCTGCACTGCCGACGATGTGAAGAACCGTGCCGAAGGCAGCTTCTTGCTCGATGCCCGCGAAAAAGATGAATTTAACGGAGTGGATGCCGCCAAGAAAAGCAAAGGACATCTACCCGGCGCTGTTTGGATGAATTTCAAGGAAGTGCTGACAGCTACCGGAGCCTACAAAACAAAAGACGAAATTGTAGCTGCTGCTGCTAAACTGGGTGTTTCGCCCGATAAACAAATCATTGTTTACTGCAATTCTGGCGTTAAAGCTTCGGTTTTATACACCGCGCTGAAAGAAATCGCCGGTTTCCAGAATGTACAATATTACGCCGGATCGTATGCTGATTGGTCATCTAACCCCGACAATCAGATCGTTCAATAGGATGTGTGTTTTAAAAGGTAAGTATGTGCGAAATGCCGGGGCAACCCGGCATTTTTTGTTTGGTATTGGGTTTTTCGGATTCATAAATTCATTAGGTGCTATGACAATTCAAATTAAATTTCCTTTTTTCTGATTTTAACCTTTAGCTTTGTCTTTCGATTCAAAATCACGAATCAAACCAAATGATTAACTTAAACCATAATTATAGAGAAATGACGCTTAAAAATTTATTTGCACTTTCCTTGGTTTTAATGGCTATTCAGGCATTTGCCCAGGGACCGGTTATTTCGGCCAAAGACTTTGCCGCCGAATATAAATCGAATAAAAACCTGGTTGTAATCGATGTAAATGCTCCTGAAGTATACGCCAAGCAACACGTTCAGGGAGCCATTAATTTGTTTTTCAGAGAATTGTACCAGCCCAATGCTGTTGAAGGCAAACTGAGACCTGTCAACGAAATGGCCGAAATCCTCGGAAAAAAAGGTATTTCGAATACCGCTAAAATCGTGGTATACGAAAACGAATCGAACAAGCACAACAACCGCGTGTGGTGGATTCTGAAATCGTTGGGCGCCAAAGATGTTTGGACTTTACATGTCGACGCCAAGGCATTTACAACCGCTCAGATTGCAATGAATTCGGTTCCGGCAACAGCCAAACCAGCAACCTTTACCGTTACCGAAAGCTCGTACAAATCGCTGACCATGGAAGAAGTGAAAAACCTGCCCAAAGGAACGCTTTTGCTTGATGGACGGGAGAAAGAAGAGTTTGAAGGTGTGGATGCGGCTAAGAAAAGCAAAGGCCATATTCCCGGAGCCGTTTGGATGAACTACCGCGAAGTACTCACGCCCACCGGCGCTTTTAAAACCAAAGACGAGATTATTGCCGCCGCTGCCAAATATGGAGCAACACCCGAAAAGCCAATTGTGGTATATTGCAACTCGGGCGTAAAAGCATCGACTTTACTCGTTGGCCTGAAAGAAATCGCGGGATTCCAGAACGTACAATACTACGGCGGTTCGTATGCCGACTGGTCATCAAACCCAGCCAATCCGATTGTGAAATAGACTCATTTAATTAATGAAATATACAGAATGCCGGGAGTTTTTCCGGCATTTTTTGTTTGGTGGAAGTTTGGAGATATTTATTATGATTGTTTATAGTTAATTCATTAATTTTGAAAACAACAGATATTAGATAAAATTACAAAACTGATATTCACACAATTGCATAATTATGAAAAGACCATTTGAATTTGTTATGGACACTTTCTTTGAAGGTCTCGCTAACCAAAAAGAAAATCAAAGACTAAATTTCAATAATTCTGAGAAATTTATGGTTTGGATTGTGGGTTTTTCTATTGGTGGGCTTTCAATTACTGTAACCAACTTAGCACAATTCAGTAGTTCTTTTGACCATTTTACAATAAAGACAATTTTAATTTTATTATCGACTTCGATAATTTCAGGAATCTTATATCGTTGGTTTTTCTATATATATCAGACTGAATATCAAAAAATTGAATTTTACCTTCAAGGTGTATTTTCTAGGCAGCAAATCATGGAAGTAAATCCAGACGACATTTCAAACGAAAATGACATAAAAGAAGTCATTAGGCGCCTAAAAGTTGACTATGATGATGATGTGTCGCATGTATTGGATGAATATGCAAAACTGAATGAAGATGGTAAACGAATTGTTCTTAATGACTTAAAAGCTCGCTATAAAATTATTGCACTTGGAGCTAAAAAGGAATTTGAAATTGCAATGAATTACGCTAAAGATACGTTTAAAGAAGCATTGGGATTTTCTGATAAGGCTGCTGATAAAATGTTTCAGCCAAGCTCCTCCAAAAAGTTTAGAACTTTCGGCGCATTAACTTCTATAGCTTTTATTATTAGTTGTTTATCATTCATTGCTGTTGTGATAATCTTATGTATAAAATATTGAGTAAAAAATCTGATTTGCCCGATATTTATAATTTTCAATCCGAATATAATAACCCACACTTTTTACTTCTTCCCCCAGCGCTTTCGCCCAATCATCCAGGGCGTTTTCCATTACTTTCGATTTTTCATTGGGACAAGGTTGGTAAAAGAAATAATACCACCATCGGAATAAACAACCACCTCCGATTTTCGTTAATGAAGTAATTCATTATCAGGAGGAGATATAGATATGAACTCACTCGACAGCAATATCCAGGAACACTACGACCGCCAGGGATTAGACGAAGCCATATTGGCAGCGCTGACGGCCGCCGGTAAAGATATTTCTCATTTAAAACCAGAAGACCTTGCACCCATTGACGAATTTCATATCCGTGGGCGGGAGGCCACCCGTGAATTAGCTTCGCAAGTGCAACTCAATTCAAGCCACAAAGTTCTGGATGTCGGCAGCGGCGTAGGCGGCGCTTCACGCTTTCTGGCATCTGAATTTGGCTGCCGGGTTACCGGGCTCGATTTAAGCGATGAGTATTGCCGGGTTGCCCGATCGTTGGCCAATCGGCTGGGCCTTGATTCACTGGTCTCCCACCTGCAGGGCAGCGCGCTCGACATGCCCTTTGAAGACAATTCTTTTGACATCGTATGGACACAACATGCAACCATGAACATTGCCGACAAACCCAAACTCTACTCAGAAATCGCTCGAGTATTGCAACCCAATGGCTACTTTGCTATGTACGACGTCCTTGCCGGTCCGGTAAGCCCGCTGTACTACCCGGTTCCCTGGGCTCCAGATTCCTCGATAAGTTTTCTGACAACTCCGGACAAACTTTGTGAACTCCTTAATGCATCTGGATTACGTATTATGGGTTGGCGCGACACTTCGGAAATTGGTCGGGAGTGGTTCAAAGAAGTTGCCGCTAAAATGCAGCAACAAGGCGAAAGCCCGAAACTTGGTTTTCATATTTTACTGGGACCCGATTTTCGGCTCATGGCTCAGAATCAGGTACTCAATCTGAATGAAAACCGGATTGTATTGATTGAATGTGTTGCACAAAAGCCTGCCTGATGTGGTTGCGGTGTAGATTTCCTAATTAACTAAAACACACTTTTTACTCTTCCCGGCCAGTGTTTTCTCCCAATCATCCAAGGCTCGTTCCATCACATTTGATTTTTCGTCGTGGCAAGTGAGGCAAGTGCCAACCTGTAGGATTCGCTTTTGCTCGGCAACGGTAAATGGCCGCAGCCAGTCGCGGGTGGCGTAAGGTGGTTTGGCTTCCTGAAGAAAACCGGTCCAGGCATCTTCGGGCAAACCGTCGTTTTCATTCAGGGCATAATGAGGCTCAAACGTCCAGTTACCGGTGTTTCCAGCGGGTATAAAAATCAGCTCACCACGGCCAAAACCAATCGCCAGCGAATTGTTGTGGCACGATTGGCAACTGCGGGCTCCCTTTTGGGTGGTGTGTCCCGATGTAGGCGCATACA
>JAJZSZ010000283.1 GCA_021849365.1 Bacteroidota bacterium
AACGATAAATTCTTACTTCAAAGTCGCTAAAGCAGCTTTAATGCGGTCGAGCGATTTGGTCAGGTCGGCTTCCGAAGCTGCATACGAAATACGGATACACTCAGGGGCACCAAAAGCTTCACCCGAGACCACGCCGGTAAAAGCATTGGCAAGGATAAACAAGCCCATATCGTCGGCATTATTGATGGTTGTTGTACCGTCAGATTTTCCGAAGAACGACGAAATATCAGGGAATACATAGAAAGCGCCATCCGGTTTGCTGGTTTTTACTCCAGGGATTTCGGCCAGCTTAGCCAATACCAGGTTGCGGCGTTTTTCGAACTGCTCAACCATAGCATAAACGGTATCAAGAGGAGCATTCAAAGCAGCCACCGAAGCAATTTGCGAAACAGAGCACGGTCCCGAAGTGTACTGACCCTGCAATTTGTTTGCAGCTTTAGCCAGCCACAACGGAGCAGCAATGTAACCAATACGGTAACCGGTCATGGCAAATGCTTTCGAAACACCATTCACTACCACTACCTGTTCTTTAATTTCAGGGAATTGAGCGATGCTTTCGTGTTTGCGGCCGTAGGTAATGTGTTCGTAAATTTCGTCGGAAATAATAAGGATATTCGGATTTTTAGCGAAAATGTCGGCAAAAGCTTTCAGTTCGTCTTTGGTGTAAACACTTCCGGTTGGGTTGCTTGGGCTGCTGAACAGGAAGGCACGGGTTTTTGGGGTGATGGCAGCTTCCAGTTGAGCCGGAGTGATTTTGAAATCACTGTCAACGGTAGTTGGAATGATCACATTTACACCTTCGTTCAGTTTCACCAGTTCGATGTAAGTTACCCAGTAAGGAGCAGGGATAATCACTTCGTCGCCAGGGTTAATCAAGGCCTGAAGCAGGTTGGCAATCGAATGTTTGGCACCGTTCGAAACGATGATCTGGTTCGTTGCATAATCCAGTCCATTGTCGCGTTTCAGTTTGTCAACAATGGCTTTCAACAATTGAGGATATCCGGGAACCGGAGAATAGGTTGAAAAGTTGTCATCAATCGCTTTTTTAGCAGCTTCCTTGATGAAATCAGGAGTGTTAAAATCGGGTTCACCAACGCCCAAACTGATAACGTCGATACCTTTTTCTTTTAATTCACGGCTTTTCTGCGCCACAGCCAGGGTGGCCGACTCCGATAAACACGCTACTCTGTCTGAAACTCTCTCCATAACTGATATTTAGATGTGATTTAATATTCAATTTTATTTCGGGTGCAAGATAGTAAAAAAAATAATTCGGACTGCCGACTCTGTTTTAAATTGAAAATAAAAAGCCTAAAAAAATTACAAATTGTTATTTTAGGGAATTGAACTAAGGAATTCACTTACAATTTCCTGTAATTTATCGTAATCCTCAATATTTCGGATCTCTACAAGTTTTGAGGTAGAGATCAGCTCGTTCATTTCGCGGGCAACTTCAATCGGGTGTCCAATGTCATTCGGATCTCCAACTATCAGCGTCGGAATCTTAATTTGAGTCAGTTCCTCACGAGTCGGAAAATCAGAAATTGCTCCTCCGTGATAAATACTATAATAGTAAGCCGGATCAAAGCTCAACCGGTAATCCAGCAGTTTCTTACGGGTTCCGGGATGACGCATTTCAAAAAAATCAGGCGGATCCTGGTTGCGCTGAATAATACGTAGAAGAAAGTTTGGAATATGGTCGGGCTGTGCTTTTTGTGCAATTTTCTCGTAAATAGCTTGTGTGGCAACACGCACTTCCCAGGCCGGTGGTGGTGTAACCAATATCAGTGCTTTTACTTTCTCCGGATAGCGAATTGCCGTGTAAAGTGCAGTTCCCGAGCCCATCGACATGCCTCCCAATATCACTTTCTCTTCGTTTAGCGAATCGATTATGGTGTTACATTCTTCAACCAGCCCATTCCACGAGTAATCGCCATTCACTGCTTTGTCGCAGGCATTGTAACGAATCAGTTTTACCTGTTGGGCCAGCCGATTAAAATCGACCATCGAATACAGCGAATCCGACTCAACTGAATTAAGCATTCCGTGCATCCACAAAACCGGTTGCCCGGTGCCTTCAATATGTAATTGGGGTATTTTCAAGGTGTGAATTTTTGTTGTAATTGTTTTCATTTTTATCAGGTTGTCGTTGTTGGAAAAGAGCTTTTAACGATGAGAACCTGACAACTACGACAACTATTTCAATTGTTTTTTATTCAAACAATCCCTCGTCACGAATGAGCATCAGGATAGACGAGTGGGGGAGGATAATGTATTTCTCTTTGTTGAATTCAATTTCCCAGCCGCTTTTATTCAGGTAAACAGCCAAATCGCCAACTTTTGCCTGAAGCGGAACATATTTTACTTCGTCTTTCTTTTCTTTCCAGGGTTCGTCGGCATCGGCCATGGCCGGAATGGGGTAGCCCGGGCCAACTTTTACGATATAACCACTCAGGGTTTTTTCATTTTCCTGAACTGTTGGTGGCAGGTAAAGTCCTGATGCTGTTTTGCTGGTCTGGTTCTTTGGCCTGATTAAAACCCGGTCGCCTACCAAAATAAATTTTTCGAGATCTTTTTCTTCAATTATAAGTGACATGAGTAATTTTTTCTGCTTACAAATATAGAATAATCGGCCTGCATTGAGCTCGCAGGACACAAATTTGGCCATCAATGAGCTGTAAATTATTCAATTTAAGTTTTTTTGTCAAAATACATTGATTTTTAATTAACTGATTATTAGTGTTTTGAAATTTTAATAAAAAATATTTTAAAAATTTTAGTACTATGTGTTGCAAGGAACCATATAAAAGATATATATTTGTAGTACAAATAACAATGTAACGGAAGGTAGATTTTTTTAAAAAGTTCTATGTGTTTTGCAACCGAATGAAAAAACATGCGTCATAATATTCGGAAACAAACTTTTAGAAACGAAAAAACCAAAAACAAAACAATAAGGGAGGAATAGTCATGAAACTGGAAAACACAAAAGCACAAATGAAAAAAGGGGTATTGGAGTACTGCATTCTTTCGGTACTTGAAAGCAAACCTCTTTATGTCAGCGATATTCTTCAGAACCTCAAACGTTCTGACATGATTGCTGTTGAAGGCTCGGTTTATCCGATGCTGATCAGGCTTAAAAATGAAGGTTACCTGGGGTATCACTGGGAAGAATCGGAACAGGGGCCACCTCGCAAATTCTACGAATTAACCGAACCCGGAAAAGCATTTCTGACCGAGCTTGGACAATTCTGGAAAGACCTGGTAGCGGCCGTTTATCGCATTAATACACAGCAATAGATTAAACAATCTTCAGAAAACAGAAACAATTAAAACAATAGAAACCATGAAAAAGACATTCACAATAAACATTAGCGGCACCGTTTTTCATATTGAAGAAGATGCTTTTGAAAAGCTGCAGGTGTATTTGCAATCGCTGAAAGACTACTTTGCCACTCAGACCGGTGGACAAGAAATACTGGATGATATTGAATTACGTATTGCCGAGTTGCTTCAGGAAAAAATGGCTGAAGGCCAGGAAGCCGTAACTGCTGAATGGGTTGATGAAATCATGAACCGCATGGGGAACCCTGAAGATTTTACGGATCAGGAGCAACCCGAAAATGCTGGAACCCGCCCACAACCCAAAGGCGAAAAAACAAAGAAGCGGTTATACCGCGACGACGAAAACCGTGTTTTGGGTGGAGTTTGCTCAGGAATGAGTGCTTATTTCGATATCGATCCTGTTTTCCTGAGAATACTTTTCGTATTACTGATTTTCCTGGGAGTTGGAGTATCGGCAATCGTTTACCTGATTCTTTGGATTGTGGTGCCGAAAGCCCAAACGACTACTCAGCGCCTTGAAATGCGGGGCGAAGAAGCCACTATAACCAACATCCAGAAAACTATTCAGGAAGAGGCCAGTGAAGTAAAGAAAAGCTTTTCGAAAATCAACGATTCGGAAGCTGTAAGGAAGGGAAAAGGTTTAATCAATAAAGCAGGCCGGGGTTTTGGCCGATTGGTAGCTGCTGGTTTTGGTGCCTTATTCATCCTAATCAGATTCTTTGGTCTGATCGGATTTTTCACTTCACTGGTTTTGGGCGATGCTGTTTTCCATACCTCAGTTTCGGGAGTGAACCCTGAAGTAAGTTTGGCCGGATTTCTTGGATTCATGGCCAATCCGGGGCTGGTGAGCCTTGCAATATTGTTGATGATTTTAATTGTTGGAATACCGTTGCTTGGAATCCTGTTTGTAGGCACCAAGTTGGTTTTCAGGTATAAGACCAATAATAAGCTGATCGGACTTGGCGCTTTTGGTGTATGGTTAGTGGCATTGGTTGTCATGGTTGCAATTACCGCCGGACAGGTCAGTAATTTCAGCCAAAAGAGCTCAAACACTTCAGTAAACACTTTGTCAGGATTGAACTGCAAAACACTTCGTATCGAACTTGCTGCATCGCCCGAGAGTGTTGAAACCGATGAAAATGTTCACATTGAAGATTTCACGATAGTTAAACAAAACGGCGAAAATGTATTGGCCGGAGTGCCTACACTGCGTATTGAAGCAACTTCTGCTCCCGACTTCTCGGTAGTCATCAGCAAAGAATCGCGAGGTAAAAATGCAGGTGAAATTCAAAACAACCTGAATAATATTCAATACAACTTTACTCAAAAAGATTCGACCCTGGTTCTCAATCGTTTTTTCATCCTTGGAGATCAGGCTAAATGGAGACGGCAGGAAGTATTGGTTACACTGAAGGTTCCGACCGGAAAGCAGGTACACCTGGGCAACGATCTTGATCAGTTGCACTTCGATTTTGATAATGTAAATAATATCTGGTCGAAAGAAATGGTTGGCAAAACCTGGACAATGACCCCTGAAGGACTTACAATTAAAGAATAAATAAAGCCAATAGAAAAAAGAAAACAGAAACAATTTAAAACTTAAAGTCATGAAACGCTTAACTCGCTCAAACGAAAAATTAGTTGCTGGTGTACTCAGCGGAATTTCAAAGTATGTGAATCCTGAACTCGATCCTGTATTTATACGCCTGTTGTTCGCATGGATTGCTTTCTTCCATCCAATGCTGGTATTGGTTTATTTAGGATTGGCGCTCATTATTCCCAAGGAAGAAGTTGATTACGCGAAATAATTAAGAATGTAAAAACATAAAAACCGGTGAAAACCGGTTTTTTTATGCACAAAGGCCATCTGTAATTTTTAATTGTTTCGTGCTACCAATAAATACAAATCAGAACTAAATGTTAACTTAAATTAAGAAAGCAGACAATTGGTAGCTGGTTTTATCCGTTATCTTTGCTATTCAGTAAATTTAAGGTTGGAACGGAAGTTGTGTGGAGATTGAAAATCCGACCGAAGAAAAAACAATAACGATATGAAGTTTAAATTCAGAAATGCAGGCGCTTCAATTTTGCTGGGGATATTAATGGTGGCTGTTGGAAGCAATTTGAAGGCACAGGAAGTGCAGGACAACGCTATGAAGTTTGGCCGTTTACTTCGGCTAATTGATAGCTACTATGTCGATTCGACCAAGATAAATGATTTGACCGAAAAGGCCATCGTTGAGGTACTGAGGAACCTCGATCCTCACTCGGTTTATATTTCGAAGGAAGAAGTCGAAAAAATGAACGAGCCACTTCAGGGAAACTTTGAAGGGGTTGGAATCTCATTCAATGTTTTTAAGGATACCTTGCTGGTGGTAACAACAGTTCCTGGCGGTCCATCCGAGAAAGTTGGCCTTCGTGCCGGCGATCGCATCGTGCAGGTTGATGCTAAAGTTATTGCCAATATTGGGTTGAGGAATACCGATGTTTACGATTTGCTTCGTGGGAAGAAAGGTACCCGTGTTGACCTGAAGGTTAAACGTAAGGGAGAGCCGAATCTGCTCGATTTTACGGTTATTCGCGATAAGATTCCAATCAACAGTCTCGATGCTTCGTATATGCTCGACGATAATACGGGCTACATTAAGCTCAATAAATTCGCGGCAACCACAACCAACGAATTCTTTGAGGCAATTAAGGCACTTAAAACCAGTTCGAAACTGAACAGCCTGGTGCTCGATTTGCGCGGAAACGGAGGTGGTTATCTTACTGCGGCTATCGAGTTGGCTGATCAATTCCTTACTGCTTACAAACTGGTGGTTTATACATCAGGGTTGCACGCCGAGA
>JAJZSZ010000284.1 GCA_021849365.1 Bacteroidota bacterium
ATCTTAAATCCCAGTGGCGATATGCCCATGGCAATCCGATTGCCGTCGTACAAACAGGCATTCGAACCTGTGCCAAGGATACAGGCAATTCCTGCTTCATCGCCAAATAAAGCCCGTGCGGCGCCTAACACATCGCTGTGTGCTTCGGATACAGCTTCTGGATAAATCCGGTTCAAGGCCCGGCGAATAATGTCACCCTTTTCTGCATTTACAATTCCAGCGCCATAAAAAAAGATCTGCTGAATGTCTGTACCTGTTTCAGGAAGCAATTTTGCTGATAATTCCTGAAAAATATCTTCTTCAGTTCTGAAAAATGGATTGATTCCGGAGGTCTTAATGGTTTCTACCTCGCCTGAAGTGCTGATTAGTTTCCAGGCTGTCTTGGTCGATCCGCTGTCGGCGATTAATTTCGTCATGATTGTTGGAATAAACTCGGGCAAAGATACGTAAATCAGGAAAAAATTACGGTCCCGAACAGGTGATTTACCTCATTCAGTTCAATTAAATCCATTATTTTTGGTATTGATTCTGAGTTTGAAAGAAGTGATTCTTAAAATAATTTAAAAACTCAGATTTTTTAATGGAATTATTTCATAAATCGCTGTTCGTTTCATTTTGATTAAACCGACCATTCCAAAAAACAGTCAAGTATGAGATTCAGTTTGCTTCTTTTAACAATTTGTTTGATCACATTCAATTCGTTTGCAACGGGCTTTATCCGGATAAATCAGCTGGGATATTTGCCAAATTCGGTGAAAGTTGCAGTTTTTATTTCGACGGAATATACGAAAATACAAACGTTTCAACTTTATGAATCGTTAACTGGGAAAATGGTTTTTGAAGGTCGGGCAGAAAGTGCTGATGCTTCTGTTTGGGGCATGAAAACCGCTTGCCGCCTTAATTTCTCAGGGTTGAAAACTACCGGAGGCTATTTCCTGAAAATGGGAGAGGTTGTTTCGCCCTCATTTCGAATTTCGCCTGATGTTTACAGCGGTACCGCCGATTTTGTTTTGAATTACATGCGACAGCAACGTTGTGGTTTCAATCCTTACCTGAATGATTCGTGCCATACTCACGATGGAATTATTGTAGATCACCCAACAAAAACCGGCCAGCGAATTGATGTAACCGGAGGCTGGCACGATGCTTCCGATTATTTGCAATACACCACCACTTCGGCCAATGCCATTTATCAAATGCTATTCGCTTATCAGCAAAATCCATCGGTGTATGGCGATAAGTTTGACGCCAGCGGAAAGCCCGGCAGCAATGGCGTTCCGGATATTCTGGACGAAGCCCGCTGGGGACTGGAATGGCTCTTGAAAATGAATCCGACCAAAAATGAAATGTACAATCAGATTGCCGACGATCGTGACCACCGTGGTTTTCGACTACCGACCGCCGATTCGTTGGGCGGCTACGATCTGGGAAAATATCGCCCTGTTTATTTTGTGACAGGTAAATCACAAGGATTGAGTAAATATAAAAACCGCACGACAGGTGTTTCGTCAACTGCTGCCAAATTTAGTTCGTCGTTTGCTCTGGGTGCTGAAATATTTAAATCACTCGATTCGAAGTTTGCTGAGCAGATGCACCAAAAATCGCTTGAAGCCTGGGATTTTGCCAAGTCCGATCTGGGTAATTGTCAGACGGCCTGCGTTGTTTCTCCCTATTTTTATGAAGAAGACAATTGGGTTGATGATATGGAACTTGCGGCAGCAACTCTTATGCAAACCAAAGAACAAACCGATTTTAAGAAAGATGCCAAATACTGGGGCGAACTGGAGCCGGTATCACCCTGGATGGAACTGAATCGTGCCCGCCATTACCAGTTTTATCCGTTTGTAAATCTGGGGCACGCATTGCTTGCCCAATCGGCCGATTCGGTTATCGCCAAGCAGTTTGCCGCTTTGATGAAACAAGGCCTTGAACAAATCCGCCAATACGCCGGAAAAGATCCGTTCAGCATTGGCGTTCCGTTTGTATGGTGCTCCAATAATTTTGTTGCAGCAGCCATAACCCAGGCAAAACTATACCGGAAAATTACCGGCGACAAAAGCTACGAAGAAATGGAAGCTGCCCTGACCGACTGGCTGTTTGGCTGCAATCCGTGGGGCACATCGATGATTTGCGGTCTTCCGGCTGGCGGCGACTATCCGCTCTGGCCTCATTCGTCGCTCACATATCTTCTGAAAAAAACAACAAACGGAGGATTGGTCGACGGACCGGTCTATTCGTCGATTTATAAAGGATTGATTGGAATTCAGTTAATGGACCCGGATGAATATACTGCTTTTCAGGATGGGAAAGCGGTTTACCACGATGATATGGGCGACTATTCGACCAACGAACCTACCATGGACGGAACGGCCAGTTTAAGTTATCTGCTGTCGTCGCTTGAAGCGGAAGGTCGCGAGAGTGAAGTGATTCTGGATGATCAGGGCGCAATAATCCGGATGAATCCGGAAGAAAAGAAGGTATACCTGATCTTTTCGGCACACGAATATGCTGAAGGTGGAAAAACTATTCTTCAAACCTTGAAAAAGTACAAAGCCAAAGCCTCATTTTTCCTCACCGGTGCATTTTACAGCAAACCCGAAAATAAAGGACTGATTAACGAATTGATTGCCGATGGGCATTACCTTGGAGCCCATTCCGACAACCATTTGCTTTACGCTGATTGGACCAAACGCGATTCTTCGCTGGTGACTCAGCAGCAAGTGACTGAAGATTTAAAATCGAACTACGGAAAAATGGCTGCTTTCGGACTAAGTCCGGAGAAACAGCAGGCTTACCTTCCTCCTTATGAATGGTACAATGCCGAAAGTGTGGACTGGTGCCGCCAATTGGGGTTGACAGTCGTTAATTTTACGCCGGGAATCCGGTCGAATGCTGATTATACCACGCCCGATATGTCCAGTTACCGATCTTCTGAAACGATAATGAATGACATTAAAACGTTTGAAAAAAGTAATGAGGATGGCCTGAATGGCTGCGTTATGCTCATTCATCTGGGAACAGCGCCTGAACGTACCGATAAATTTTACAACCGATTGGGCGATCTGCTCAGTTGGCTGAAGAAAAAAGGTTATTCAACTGAGCGGTTTTAGTAAGAATGAAAAAATATGAACTACCAAATATGAATTACCGATTTTTGCTTCCGCGAAGTATAGTGTTGGCTCTGCTTGGAACAATTGCCATTCTGATAGCTTGCCAGCCAAAACTTCAGGAACAACCCTTGAATCTGGCTGAAATTGAGAATCTTATTCATTCAGGCCAGATTAATAAAGCTGGAGTCATTTGCGATTCGATTAAAAGCAGCCAAAAATTATCGCCCAAACAATTGCGTCAGCTTGATTCTCTGCTCGAAATTGGCCGCCGTATTCGTATTGATTTCAGTTTGAGCGAGCCGGAGGTAAAGTTTCGGCTCTCAAAATATTTTCCGGCATTCGATAGTACAATCGTCCAAAACTGGGAGCGTTCCGGGAAACTGGAAATGCGCCAGATTGACGGACAGAAACGCTATTTTAGAAATGCCGTACCCAATCTTTTCAGGCTTGATGATGAAGCTCGTGTGTGGAAAGAAAAGGTTGATGGTGTGAAAGTTGATTCGCTCGATTTGTTTTGTCTGCAACACACCGCGAAAGCGATTTCGGAAACGAAAACGTTGGGGCAATTAGTGACACCGGTTAAGATGAAATTGAGCTACATGGTTGATGTTGATATTAATGCTGTTCCCGATGGTGCGACTATTCGCTGCTGGCTGCCTTTCCCAAGAGAAGGGAATGCCCGGCAGAAAAACGTTCGCCTAATCAGCTCGGAGCCCGAGAATGCCGAGATAGCAGATAATTCAAATCTGCAACGATCGATTTATCTGGAGAAAAAGGTACAAAAAGACCGGCCAACCATTTTCAGGGTAGATTTTGAAGTGGAAACTTCGGCTCAGTACTTCGATTTATCGCCGGCATTGATTAAACCATACGATACTTCCACCAAACTTTACAAAGAAAATACCGCCGAACGTGCTCCTCAGATTATTTTTACAACAGAAATCAGGCAGCTGGCTGCCCGTATATTACAAGGCGAAACCAATCCGTTGCTGAAAGTTCAGAAAATCTACAACTGGATCAATGATTCTGTTCGGTGGGCAAGCGCCTTGGAATACAGTACGTTCGAAAATATTCCGGCATATGTGCTGAAAACGCATCATGGCGATTGTGGCATGCAAACTCTGTTGTTTATGACATTGGCCCGCTCACAGGGTATTCCGGTAAAATGGCAAAGCGGCTGGATGCTCCATCCACGCGAAGTAAATCTGCACGATTGGTGCGAAGTGTATTACGAAGGTATTGGCTGGGTTCCGCTTGATCAGTCGTTTGGTCTGCAGGCTTCAACCGAAGAAAACGTCAGGAATTTTTACCGTTCAGGAATTGACGCATACCGTCTGATTGTAAACGACGATTATAGCCGGAAACTCTCGCCTGAAAAGGAATTTTTGCGGAGCGAACCTTACGATTTTCAGCGCGGAGAGCTGGAGTGGGAGGGTGGAAATTTATATTTTAACAAGTGGAGCTGGCATATGGAGGTGGAGTATAAATAAGCTAAGACTTCCAGCTTTTAATAAAATTTCGTACTATTACTATTTATATTTTGATCAATTCAAAATGAGTATCTTCATAGAATATAAGACGACTTCCGATTTTTTACTGGTAACATTCAACGGGTTATGGACTAAAGATGATATGGAAACGTCAGTTAAGGAAATCGGAATTGAAGCAGAAAAGCTAAAAGCTAAACGAATTTTACTTAATTTACGAGACCTTTCATCTCCACTAAGCGAAATGAACAGGTTTTATGCCGGTGAATTACTTGCTTCGGTTCTTGGTAAATATAAAATCGCTGGATTTGCTCAGGCAGAGAAGATCAATCGTTTTGGTGAAAATGTGGCCGTAAACAGGGGAGCTCGTTTTAAAATGTTTGCCAACGAATCCAATGCAATTGACTGGCTAATAAGTGATGTTTGAAAATTGATCATGTAAATCAGATCGTCAATCTAAAGTCAATCATTTTTTTATTATCCATACATGAGTTCTACGATCCTATTTCTTGTTCTGGTTTGTTTTTTCGGATTGCTTTTCGGCATTTCCTACCTCACATCGAAGAATGTAAATACAGAAACTTTTTTTACGGGCAACCGCCGGTCTCCATGGTATATGGTGGCTTTTGCCATGATTGGAACCACTATTTCCGGAGTAACTTTTATATCTGTACCCGGCGAAGTAGGCCATTCAGCATGGACATATCTTCAGTTTCTGCTTGGTAATTTTGTTGGCTATTGGGTGGTTGCGCTGGTGCTTATTCCGCTTTATTATCGCTTGCAACTGATATCCATTTATACTTATCTCGATCAGCGTTTTGGTTTTCGATCCTATAAAACCGGATCGTTCTTTTTCCTCGTTTCGCGTACCATTGGCGCTTCGTTTCGAATGTATCTGGTGGCCGGTGTATTGCAAATTGCTTTTTTCGATGCTCTCGGGATTCCTTTCTGGGCAACGGTTGCCATTGCCATTTTTATGATTTGGGCTTATACCCATCGCGCCGGAATTAAAACCATCATCTGGACCGATTCTCTGCAAACTACATTTCTGCTGGCTTCGGTGGTGCTAACTATTTTCATTATCTCGAACCAATTGGACTGGAGCCTGGTGAAAATGGTGAAAGCCATCGATGAGAATCCGCTGAGCAAAACTTTTGATTGGGACTGGCGCTCGAAAACCAATTTCTTTAAACAGTTTCTGGCCGGTTTGGGTATCGTTATTGTGATGAATGGACTCGACCAGGACATTATGCAGAAGAGCCTGACCTGCAAAAATAAATTCGATGCACAGAAAAACCTGTTTTGGTTCAGCCTGGCGTTTATCATTGTCAATTTGCTATTCCTGTGTTTAGGCGTGATGCTTTACATTTTTGCCCAACAAAAAGGAATTGCTGTTCCGGAGAAAACCGATGACTTTTTCCCCCTGCTTGCCCTGAACCATTTCGGGACTTTGGCTGGTGTGCTTTTCTTGCTTGGCATTGTTTCAGCAACCTATTCGAGTTCCGATTCGGCTCTCACAGCTTTAACAACCTCATTCTGTATCGATTTCCTGAATCTTGATCCGAAGGCACCCGACAGTAAGGCCAA
>JAJZSZ010000285.1 GCA_021849365.1 Bacteroidota bacterium
CACCACGCTGGCCCAGGTTCAGGAAGCGATTGATGCCGGTGCCGACATCATTATGCTCGACAATATGAACACTGAGACCATGAAAAAAGGCGTGGAACTGATTGCCGGAAGAGCAAAAGTGGAAGCCTCGGGCAACATGACTCTGGAACGCCTGCGCGAAGTAGCAGCTACAGGCGTCGATTTCATCTCAATCGGAGCCCTTACCCACTCAGTTAGTGCATTGGATATCAGTCAACGTTTAGAAGATTAGCCCTTGATTAACCTCGTAATCGATATAGGCAACACACGTACAAAGCTGGCTTTGTTCAATCAGCATGATTTAATGTTTAGTGTTCCGATAGAACAACTAACTGTAAATCATTTGCAAATGCTGAAAAACGAACACATTCAGCTTGATCAGGCTATTCTGTCAAGCGTTAAACCGGTTGATGAAGAACTGATCCGGTTCCTTTCGCAAAACTTTCAGCTGTTCATCGAGCTTGATCACCACACACCTCTTCCAATTGAAAACCTTTACGAAACACCCGAAACACTTGGGAAAGACCGGATTGCTGCGGCTGTGGGCGCAAACGAGCTCTTCCCCGGACAAAACATACTGATTATTGATGCCGGAACAGCCATTACCTATGACGTGGTTTCTGAAAAAAATGAGTTCCTTGGCGGAAATATTTCACTTGGTCTGCAAATGCGGTTCAAAGCATTGAACCAGTTTACCGGAAAGCTTCCTTTAATTAACTATTCCGATGAATTTCAGCTCATTGGAAGAAATACCGAAGAAGCAATCCGCGCCGGTGTCCAGAATGGCATCTTATACGAAATTGAACGAACGATCGAGACATTTAACAGAAATTATGAAAATTTACAGATCGTTATGACTGGGGGCGATTCTATTTTTTTTGATAAAAAATTAAATTATTCCATATTTGTACACTTTAATTTAACCCTAATTGGTTTAAACAGGATCCTGGAACACAATGCTAAGAAAAAATAATGCTCTATTCGTTATTATTGTTTTGATTACCTGCGGACTGTCTGGTTTTGCTCAGAATAATAACACAACATCACCCTTTTCGAGATACGGATTAGGCGATTTGAACCATTACGGGTATGGTCGCACATCGGCCATGGGAGGCGCTTCACTCGGAAGCCGTCACAGTGTTCAGATCAATTCGGCAAACCCTGCCTCGTACAACGCCAACGATAGTTTATCCTTCGTATTCGATTTTGGTTTAGACGGAACGCTCTCGAAATACAAGAACAGCACCGATAAGATGAGGGTCAACGACATCAACTTCAGGTATTTCTCGTTGAGCTGGCCAGTTACCAAATGGCTGGGAGCAGGAATGGGAATTCAGCCTTTCTCTGATATGGGATACGATGTTTCGGTTAAAGAAGAGTTAACCGGTGTTGGAAATGTTTACCACAGCTATCAGGGCGAAGGAACCACTTCCAAAGCATTCTTTGGTGCCTCTGTTAGTCCGGTTAAAGGATTATCGCTTGGTGCTAACCTGAACTACATCTTCGGCCGTCTTAACCAAAACACAACCATTGGCTTCGATGCTGCCGATTTGTTCTTTATTTCGAAAACTGAAGGAACCCGTTTGCGTGATTTCACCCTTACCTATGGGTTGCAATACGATATGAAGCTTAAAAAAGATGAATATTTAACTCTCGGTATTACCTTCGAAAATCAAAGCAATGTAACTGCCCTTCACAGGGTATTTGCCGAAAAGATCATCACGATAAATTCAAGTTCACTTGTTGATACGCTCGAAAATGTTCCGGAATCGAAAAGTTTCATTAAGCTGCCTTCTACCTTCGGAATTGGTTTGTCGTACAACAAAATCAACAAACTGGAGATCAACGCCGATTATTATCATGCAGGCTGGAGCAAAACAACTTTCTTTGGTCAGAAACCATACAACGCAGCCACCGACAATGTTGAACTTGTTGATATGAGCCGCATTTCGGCCGGGGTTGAATATATTCCGGAAGCTATGTCGATCAGAAGTTATATGAAAAGGGTTAAATACCGCGCTGGTATTCACCAGGGAAATTCGTACCTGAAGTTAAACGGTCGCCAGATTAAGGAATTTGGAGTCAGTGTTGGAGCAGGGTTCCCTTTCCCCAAATCGAAATCAACGGCCAACTTTGCGCTTGAATTTGGCAAGCAGGGAACTCTTGCCGATCAGTTGGTCAGGAATAATTACACCAAGTTTAGCTTGTACCTTAATTTCTACGACTACTGGTTCATGAAGCGGAAATTCGACTAACGTCAGTTAAAGGAAAGATCATATAACGAGCCACAAGTAAATAATGCTTATGGCTCGTTTTAATTTATCGCGTTTTATTTCTAGTTTTAATCTCTCAATACTGTTTGTATTATCTGGATTAAGTTTAAAGCACACGATTATATGTTATTCAGTAAGAAAAAATATATACAGGTCCGCTCTGGAGCACTTTTCGCGATGTTCATTTTGCTGAGCCTAATTATGGTTTCGTGTGAGAATGAAATCTCGAAAATCAATACTGTTGCCAAAGACGAAGACCCGCCAGCCATTACCGCTGAAGGATTCGAAATGCTCATTTCCGATTCTTCCGTTATCCGGTCGAAACTGCAAACCCCTTTATTTATTAAGCACAACAACGAAAAGAATCCATATATCGAATTCCCCAAAGGCGTTAATATTGAAAAATATGATGCCCACATGAATGTGGTATCGCGCATTACGGCTCAATATGCCAAAAACTTTCCGGCCGACGATCGTTGGGAAGCCAAAAACAATGTGGTTGCCGTAAATGCCAAAGGCGATACGCTTAAAACGGAGTACCTGGTTTGGGATGTGGCCAAAAAGAAAATTTACTCGGACCAATTCGTCAAAATCATACAAAAAGACCAGGTTTATACGGGCATAGGTTTCGAATCGAATCCGGATTTCTCGTCGTATCACATCAAGAACCTGAAGGGCAACCTGTATGTGAATGTAGATAAATAAAAACCGATGAATCTGCTTTTGATCATACTGATAAGCATCCTGTTTTCAGCTTTTTTCTCCGGAATGGAAATTGCTTTCATCTCGGCGAATAAGCTGCGGCTCGAGCTCGACAAAAAGCAAAACATTGTATTCTCAGGCCTCATTTCTCATTACACCCAACATCCCGGACAGTTTATTGCAACCATGCTTGTGGGCAATAACCTTGCACTGGTAACCTATGGTATTGCTTTTGCCTACCTGCTAAAGCCTTACCTTATGGTTTATCTTCATTCCGATTTGCTGGTTCTGATGGCTCAAACCTTTATCTCCACCATCGTAATTCTGGCTACTGCCGAATACCTTCCAAAGATGCTTTTCCGAATCAATCCCAACAGGGTTTTGAAAATATTTACCATACCGCTTGCCTTTTTCTACTTCCTGTTTTTCCCGGTGACAAAAATTGCTATCTGGATCTCCAAGGTTGTCCTGAAAATTTTCCTGAATGCACAAATCAAAAAAGTAGATGAGAAAGTGGTTTTCAGCCGGATCGACCTCGACCATTTTGTCAGCGAACAGGAAAGCAATACGGCACCTAAGTCGGAACATGAAGTAGATAACGAGGTGAAACTTTTCAGAAATGCACTCGACTTTTCGAGCGTAAAACTTCGCGAGGTGATGGTTCCCCGAACGGAGATTGTGATGCTCGATATTGATTCCACCGTTGAAGAACTTCAGCAAAAGTTTATCGAAACCGGGTATTCGCGTATTCTATTTTACTCCGGAAACATCGACAATATTGTTGGCTATATTCATCATTCGGTAATTTTTACCAAACCTGATTCCATCAAATCGCATTTGCGGAAAGTGCTGATTGTTCCCGAAACCATGTCGGCCAGTAAACTGCTCCGGCAGTTCATTCAGCAACGGTTAAGCATAGCTATTGTTGTTGACGAGTTTGGCGGCACCTCCGGAATGGTTACCAGCGAAGACATTCTGGAAGAAATTTTTGGAGAAATTGAAGACGAGCACGACACCGACGACCTGATCATGAAAAAGGTGGCAGATGATGAGTTTGTCCTTTCGGGACGCCTCGAACTCGACGAGCTGAATGAAGAATTTGGACTCGAGTTTCCGGAAGATGAAAATTACGAAACCCTTGCCGGATTTATTCTTTTCCACTACGAAAGTATCCCCAAAATAAACTCCGTTATAACCATCGATCAATACCAGTTTAAAATTCTGAAAGCCACCAATACCAAGATAGAACTGGTTCTCCTTAAGATCTTGGACGATAACTAAAATAAAAATTGAATTCGGAGGTTTAATATTGAAAATTATTATCTTCGTACCGCGAAATTTTAACGAATAATTATAATAAAATAACTAACAGTAAATGGCTACTTTACAGAACATACGGAATCGCGGTGGATTGATGATAGCGATCGTAATCGGTCTTGCCTTAGGTGCATTTATTTTGGGCGACATGCTCAATTCGGGAAGTAAATTGATGAGACCCAGTCAAATGAAAATTGCTGAGATTGACGGCGAATCAATTCAATATCCTGATTTTCAAAAGAAAGTTGAAGAACTTTCTGAGGTTTATAAAATGAACACCCAACAGACTCAGATCGACGAAAATACATGGGAACAAATCCGTGAACAAGTGTGGCAAGGTTACCTGATGGAAAACATCCTTGGTAAAGCAGCTGAAAAATTAGGGGTTACTGTTAGCTCAGAAGAACTTTTCGATCTGATTCAGGGCAACAACCCTCATCCGATTATTCAGCAACTTTTCAGAAACCAAAAAACCGGTGTAGTTGACAAATCAGCTATCATTCAGTTCCTGAAATCACTTGAAGCTGGTGCTTCTCCTGAGCAAAAAGCTTACTGGTTGTACATCGAAAACCAGATTAAACAAGACAAACTGAACGCAAAATACAACAATTTGGTTTCGAAAGGACTTTATGTTACCAACGACGAAGCCAAAAAGAGTTTAGCTGCTAAAAATAAAAGTGCAAACTTTCAGTATGTTATGCTGAGCTATTCATCAATTCCTGATGCAGATGTAAAAGTATCGGATGAAGAATTGAAAGCTTACTACAACCAGCATAAAGACGAATACAAACAAGACAAAACCCGTCGCATCGAATATGTAACTTTTGATGTTGTTGCTTCTGAAGCTGACAAAGCTGCAACCCAGAAATGGTTAAACGACGCCAAAGCCGAATTCGCTGCTACCACCGACAATCAACAATACATCAACGTTAATTCGGATACCCGTTTCGACCCAAGCTTCTCGAAAAGCAACGAATTGCCCGCATCTCTTGCTTTATGGGCATTCAGCGCTCAGTCTGGCGATTTCTACGGACCATATTTCGAAAACGGCGAATACAAACTGGCAAAAGTTGATCAGTTCAAGATGTTGCCCGATTCAGTTCAGGCCAGCCACATCCTGATCAACCCACAAACTATTGGAAGTGTTGAAAAAGCCAAAGCAATAGCCGACAGCCTGAAACGTAATATTGAATTAGGCGGAAGCTTTGCTGAAGTTGCCATGAAATATTCAGAAGATCCGGGATCAAAAACAAAAGGCGGCGACCTTGGATGGTTCAAACGTAAACAAATGGTTCCTGAATTCGAAGAAGCTGCTTTCTCGGGCGAAGTAAATAAACTGTATGTTGTGGCTACCCGTTACGGATTCCACATCATCAAACCAACTAAAAAAGGAAAAGAAACAAATCAGGTACGTCTTGCTATTTTGACTAAGAAAGTTGAACCAAGCAGCGAGACTTACCAGAAAGTATATTCTGAAGCAAGTAAATTTGCCAGCGAAAATCCAACTGTCGATGCTTTCAACAAAGCAGTTGTTGCACAGAAACTCGACAAGAAACTGGCAACCATGAAAGAAAACGACCGCGAAGTAACCGGATTGGAATCTTCACGTCAGTTGGTTCGTGCAGCCTTCAATGCAGAACAAGGTAACATGTGTGTAAACAACGAAGGTTCTACGATTTTCGAATTCGGAAACAAATTCGTTGTTGCTGCCATGACAGGTGCTACCGAAGAAGGTGCTTCAACATTCGAAGAAGCCCGTATTCGCGTTGAACTTGCCGTTCGCAAAGAAAAGAAAGCCCAAATGCTGGCCGATAAATTAAAAAGCGCCGGTTCTGACCTGGCAAGCGCTGCCTCAC
>JAJZSZ010000286.1 GCA_021849365.1 Bacteroidota bacterium
CGTCTGCTTTAACGTTCGACTGAGCTCACGTCGAAGTCTGACGGTTACAACAATAGAATATTAAAACCTCAACAATGGATTCATTTATCAAATCAAATAGACTTTGGCTCGGATTACTAGGAGTAGCATTGGTAATTGTGTTTCTTGCTTTCCTTTTTAAACCGAAGTCAATCGAGTTTCAGGCCAATGGCAAACAGTCGGTAGATTTAATTTCGGATAAAAGTCTGGAAGTTTCAGTTGCCAACCTTTCCGGCAAGCAGTTAATCGACATCCGGCCAGCTGATCAGTTTGCACAAGGTCATGCTGAACTGGCCATCAATATTCCGGCTCGTAATTTACTGGATGACGAATCGCTCGAATTATTCGACCGTTTGCAGAAAAGCGGTGAAGAAGCCGTTTTATACGGATCGGATGAGTTGCAAAGCGTGGCTCCCTGCCTGTTGTTGCAGCAAATGGGTTATACCAAAGTAAAATTCCTGAAAGGTGGATTTGGCAGCGACAATAAACTATTTGAAACAACCGGAGCTGCTATTGAAACCATGCAACTCGATCAAGCTGCAATGAAAGCACCAGCGCCAACCACTAAATCCGAACCTGAAAAGAAAAAACCACAGGTCGTTATTCCTGTTCGGCAGGAAACTTCATCAGGCGGAGGCTGTTAAAAAAACATTTACTATATACCAGTAATTTTCCGTTCAAAAAAGTCGCTCAATCGGGCGACTTTTTTATTTTGTATCACTTTCCCTGCCAAAATCTGGACACTCAAAATCACTTTTTTCTCTTTCTGAGAAAATTTTTCCAGCCATTTTCGATTGAATTTCTGATGTTTTTGCACTCACAAATAAAAATATTTCAAAAAACTTAAAAATCATTTAAATTTTATTTATCTGTATTTCAGTAACTTAAAAATTATTTTAAAAATATTTTAAAATTTTTAGTACTTTGTATTGCATGGTATTAGTTTTTAGATATATATTTGCAGTACAAATAACAATGCAACGAAAGGTAGATTTTAAAAAAAAGTTCTATACATGTTGTAACGAAATCAAAACTTAAGCGTCTATTAGATCAGAAAACAATTTGTAGAAACAGAAAACAAGAAATTAATAACAGAAAAAACTCAAAGCCATGAAAACAAATTTCAAAAACATCGTAGCCGTTAGCGCAGTAGCATTTGCCGGAGTATTTAGTGCAAACGCAACAGAAAACAACGCAGCATTGGTTGTATCGTCGGAAAACTTTAATGAAACTGTTGATTATCGCGAAGAAGCTCAATTAATCACCCGCTGGTTTGCCGATATGGCCGAAGCAAAAGTCACAGAAAAAGTAATGGAGAGAGGTTTTGTTGCCCCGGCAGAAGCATTCTCATCATACACTGAAACAGAAAATAATTTCGAAACTGCGGATTTCCGTGCAGAAGCTTTATTAATGACCCATGAAACTGCTGACCGGGAAGAAGCTAAAGCCACTCAAAGAATAATGGAGAGAGGTTTTATCTCACCCGCAGAAACTACCGGTTCAACCGAGAGTGAATTCGAAATGACTGAATACCGCATGGAAGCTCAACTGATAACTAAAGAAATTGCTGACCGGGAAGAAGCTAAAGCAACCCAGGCTGTAATGGAAAAGGGTTGGGTAGAAAACGGAGTTGAAAGCATCTTAGGCAGCGAAATTACTGACAACTCACGTGAAGAAGCACAATTATTGACCCGATTAATTGCTGACAAGGAAGAAGCTAAAGCAGTTCAGAAATTAATTGAAGAAGGCAAAATAGCAGAAAACAACTGGTAATATATAACGCGATTTCCCCCAAAGGCCATCAGGTAACTGGTGGCTTTTTTGTTTATTAAAAGTCACATAAATCTGCTTTAAAAGAGTGATTTTCCTCATCTGTTTCGAATGACCTTGGTCAGCGTTTGTCGGTAGTAAAAAGGCTAAGTTCGATGTCGCTTTCAAAAATTTAAACTGAAACTTATGGAAAGTTTGTTCTCTTTTAATCCGAATCCTCTGGTTCGCTACCTTCAAAAACCGGCCGAGTTATTTACCCGCGAAGATTTGATCAAATTTATTGAAGGAAACCAGATTCAACAATTGAATTTCAGGTATGTGGCTGCCGATGGCCGCTTAAAAACCCTCAATTTCATAATTACCGGACGCGATCATCTGGAAAGTATACTCACTTTTGGCGAGCGGGTCGACGGATCGAGCCTCTTCCCGTTTATGGAAACCGGAAGTTCTGATTTGTATGTCATTCCCCGCTATCGAACTGCTTTCATGAATCCGTTCTCCGATGTCCCCTCTCTCGAAATACTCTGCTCGTTCTTCGATTATCAAGGCAAACCTCTCGAATTGTCACCTGAATACGTTTTGCAGAAAGCAATTTCGAATTTCAGGACAGCAACCGGAATGAACATGAAAATGATGGGCGAACTGGAATACTACGTGAACAGCAAATACGAAGGCATTTTCCCGGCAACCGACCAGAAAGGCTACCACGAATCGGAACCATTTGCCAAATACGAAGGCATGCGGAAAGAGGCGCTCCGCCTGATTGCCTCGTGTGGAGCTAAAATAAAATACGGCCATTCTGAAGTAGGTAATTTCACTGTTGGCGAAGAATCGTTTGAACAGCACGAAATCGAGTTTCTGCCAACCGATCCGGAATTTGCAGCCGACCAGCTTATTATTGCCAAGTGGATTCTGCGGATGCTTGCCGAGAAGCGCCGGATTGAAATCAGTTTTGCCCCGAAAATTACAGTTGGAAAAGCCGGCAGCGGGCTTCACTTTCATATGCTGGTTGAGAAAGATGAGGAAAATGTGGTAATGGAAGATGGCAAACTTTCGGAAACTGCCCGAAAAATGATTGCCGGAATTCTGGATGTGGCCGATGCATTAACGGCTTTCGGAAATACCATACCTACCTCCTACCTGCGTTTGGTTCCCAACCAGGAAGCACCGACCAAAATTTGCTGGGGCGACCGAAACCGTTCGGCATTAGTTCGCGTTCCGCTGGGCTGGAGCGGCAAACAAAATATGGCTGCAATTGCCAATCCCGACGTGCATGTTTCAGCAAAAAATGGCGACAGCCGACAAACTTTCGAGTTCAGAGTACCCGATGGAAGTGCAAACATCCATCTCGTTATGGCCGGACTGATTGTGGCCTCGCTCCACGGAATAAATATGCCGAATGCATTGCAATTGGCTGATCAGCTTTATGTGGAAGGAAATATTTTCAGGAATATTCCGGCACAACAACTCCAACAGCTACCGGCATCGTGCGTTGAGTCGGGCAAACGACTGAGCTCTAAACGGTGGATTTTCGAGAATATGGACATTTTCCCGAAACAACTGATTGATTATACCATCGAATCACTGCAGCAATTTCAGGATGAGTTTTTAGCTTATCAACTAAAGAACAATCCTGACGCCACCAGGGAGTTGGTGATTAAGTATATACATTGCCAGTAAAAAACAAAGCGGCACCGGAAATTAGTGTTACCCGTCATCCTGAACTTGTTTCAGGATCAAAATTAGTACTAAAAAAGACCCCGAAATAAATTCGGGGTGACGAGCTCTCTGTTTCCAGTGCCGGTTTTATTTATTTATATCGAAATACGATTTCATCGTTTTCAACATCTACCGTAACATGTGTACGGGCATCCATTCTTCCCGAAAGAATTTCACGCGATAAATCGTTCAGCAAATACTTTTGCAACATGCGTTTAATCGGTCGTGCACCATGAGCCGGATCGTAACCAACCGCAGCGAGCCAATCGATGGCGGCATCAGTCATATCAATGGTGAACCGGCCTTCCGGAATTCGCTTCAAAATCAGGTTGAACTGCAATTTTACAATATTATGAATGTCTTTCCGTGTCAGAGGTGTAAACATGATCACTTCATCAATACGGTTCAGAAATTCAGGAGAAATGGTTTTGCGCAACAAATCAAACAATTCGGTGCGTGTTTGCTCCTCAATTTGGGCATGATTGCGCTCATTCATTTCTTCAAAACGATCCTGAATCAGGTGTGACCCAATGTTCGAAGTCATGATAATAATGGTATTCTTGAAATTGGCAATCCGGCCTTTGTTGTCGGTCAAACGGCCATCGTCGAGCACCTGCAGCAACACGTTGAACACATCGGGATGCGCTTTCTCTATTTCGTCGAAAAGGATCACCGAATATGGTTTCCGGCGCACTGCTTCGGTCAACTGGCCACCTTCGTCGTATCCCACATATCCGGGAGGCGAACCAATCAGCCGGGTGACCGAGAATTTCTCCTGATATTCCGACATGTCAATGCGGGTTAGCATGTTTTCGTCGTCGAACAGGAATTCAGCCAGCGCTTTGGCCAACTCAGTTTTTCCAACACCGGTTGTACCCAAAAAGATGAACGAGCCAATCGGGCGTTTTTCATCCTGAAGCCCAGCCCTGCTCCGGCGCACTGCATCGGCAACTGCACGAATCGCCTCATGCTGACCTACCACGCGCTGATGCAATTCTTCTTCCAGATGAAGTAATTTCTCGCGTTCGGTTTGCAACATGCGAGCCACCGGAATGCCGGTCCAGCGCGAAACTATTTCCGAAATATCCTCAGCATCCACTTCTTCCTTGATCAAATGTTGCTCTTTATTATTACTCAGTTCTGTTTTAAGCCGCTCAATTTCGGTTTCGGCTTCACGTATTTTTCCATACCGTATTTCAGCCACGCGCCCAAAATCGCCGGCACGTTCAGCCTGCTCAGCTTCCAGTTTCAGCGATTCAATTTCCTGCTTTTTATGCTGAATACCGTCGATCAGCGATTTTTCGAGCTGCCACTGCGCCCTGAATTTGCTTTGCTCCTGTTTCAGGTTGGCAATTTCTTCATTCAGCACCGAAAGTTTTTTCTCGTCTTTCTCGCGTTTGATGGCTTCGCGCTCGATTTCAAGCTGCATGATTTTGCGGTCGATTTCATCCAGTTCCTGCGGAACCGAATCCATCTCCAAACGCAAACGGGCAGCAGCCTCATCCATCAGGTCGATGGCCTTATCGGGTAAAAAGCGCTCGGTGATGTACCGCTGCGATAACTCAACTGAAGCAATTATCGCTTCATCTTTAATTCGCACTTTATGGTGATTTTCATAACGCTCCTTCAATCCGCGCAAAATGGCAATCGCGCTCAGCACATCGGGTTCGTCCACATTCACAATCTGGAAACGACGTTCCAGCGCTTTATCCTTTTCAAAGTATTTCTGATATTCGTTCAGCGTGGTTGCCCCAATTGCACGAAGTTCGCCACGAGCCAATGCCGGTTTCAGAATATTGGCGGCATCCATGGCTCCTTCGCTTTTTCCGGCACCCACCAGTGTATGAATTTCGTCGATAAATAAAATCAACTCACCGTTGGCGCTGATCACTTCATTTACCACTGCTTTCAATCGCTCTTCGAATTCGCCTTTGTATTTTGCACCGGCAATTAGCGCACCCATATCGAGCGAGAATATTTGTTTCGATTTCAAGTTTTCAGGAACATCCCCACGTACAATACGCTGCGCCAAACCTTCGGCAATAGCCGTTTTACCGGTTCCGGGTTCTCCAATCAGTATTGGGTTATTTTTGGTACGGCGCGACAAAATCTGGAGGATACGGCGAATTTCGTCGTCGCGGCCAATCACCGGATCAAGTTTTCCCTCGCGGGCACGCTGATTCAAATTCACAGCAAAACGATTGAGCGAATCGAATTTATCTTCCGCCGACTGGCTGTCAACTTTTGCCCCTTTGCGTAATTCCTTAACAGCAGCGTCGAGCTCTTTTCGGCCAACACCCGAATCTTTCAGCATCCTGCTAATGGTATCTCCGCCTTCGAGCAACCCCATCAGGATATGCTCAACAGAAACGAACTGATCGTTCATTTCCTGCATAATGGCAATAGATTTCTGCAAGGCCCGGTTGGCATCGTTTGACAAATACGTGTCGCCGCCCGAAACTTTAGGATACGAATCCACTATGCGGTCGAGTGCCTGATGGATAACCACCGGATTGGCTCCTACTTTTTTCAATAAAAAGCCAATAACATTCTCTGCTTCATGAAAAAGACCTTTCAGAATGTGACCTGTTTCAATAGCCTGCTGTTGCTTGCCCTGAGCCACTTCAAACGCATGTTGAATGGCTTCCTGCG
>JAJZSZ010000287.1 GCA_021849365.1 Bacteroidota bacterium
ATAGCTATATAAAACCGACCTGGAGCTTCCCAGTTTCCGGGAGCCCAGTTTTTTGTGCGAACCCAAACGTAATACGCTCCGGCCTTTTTTATTGAAACAGTGGTTTCGGCATCCTTTACCGGTTTTCCCATCCCGTGTGCCAGCAGATAGGGTGATCCCATTTGCTCGACAAACTGTGGATCGACCACCCAGCCGCCTTTGTTGGCAAAACTCTCCGCCTCAATAAAAACCGGGTTGCCCTGGGCAAAAATATATCCTGAAATGAGCATCAGGAAAGCAAATAAAGTACTCTTCATGGTTTATTGTTTTAGGTTATTATTTTCTTCATTTCCGAGAAACCGTGCCTCACTAAAATCATCGGTCATTTGCGCACTTTTGCCCACTCATTGCCGTTTAACTTTACTGACTCGCCGTTGGCAACATCTTTCTGAATAAACGACCAACCTTTATCAACCAGCTTGACTTCCCTTTCCGAAGAGAAGACATTCCAGACGGCAAAAGATAGCACAACACAAATAAACAGTCTTTTTTTCATGCCAAAAAGTTTATATCCCGAATGACTAACTTCATTTCCGTAATTATTTCTTAAACGGGGGAGCCAGCGGCACGCGGGTTTTGCCTCCGCCTCCGATTGTTGTTGCCGTATTGTTGTCAATCACGTGCAGATTCAAAAAGATACGATCCATATCGCGAGCCCAGGCTGTATTTTTGCTGTTTGTCTTCATTGAAAACCCCCAGTTCCTTTTGAAAGCATCATCAAAGCGTCCGTCGGGCGACCATTCAGTAACAATTGCATAAACATCCCAGGCGGTGTCGTCAACCAGGTAAGCGCCGTAGTTCTGAAAAGCTTCGGCCAGAATCCTCGCCGGTTTGGTTTCAAAGCCCAGCGAATCGAGGTTCATCCGGGCCGGTAAAGCAAGCAGTGCTCCCATTCGGCAGGCTTTCACTGTCTCCAGTTTGCGTTCGGTGTAATAATTTGCCGAGGCATATCCATCGGCACGTATAGCAGGCCAGCGAAAACCCTTGGTTTCAGCATCGTAATAGATGTTCTTTTTACCGTAAATATTCACTTTCAACGCGTGACGAATGGGGCCCGAGGTGGGTGTCAGCTCGCCCAAACGCAATGCACCACCAATAGCAGATAATCCCGATCCTCCGTGAGCTCCATACATTCCATCGCCGTATATATCCTGATTTTCGAATACATATTGCGAAGTTGCCGGTTGGCCTTCAGTGCAATGAGCAAACGGTTGCGTTTGTTTGATGGTTTTGCGGTCGGGCATCAGAACTGCCATTCCGGCATTAGGCGTGGCGCCGTCCCACGTTTCAGGACTTACTATCCACGATTGCGGAATGGGTGCCGAAAACAGCACTTTTCCTTCTACCGTGCACCGGCTTTTGTTACGGCTCCAGCCTGCAAAATTCTGGGCAATATCCATCAGCGGGGCATCGGGCATCATTACAATGTAATCTTCGTCGATGGTCATCCCTGCAGCCATCGCCTTTTCAATGTGTGCATGAACATATTTGGCACCTGAACCAATCGGCATATTCCAGATGGAGGTTTGCGAAAACGGCCATTTTAGCGGATCGCGTGTTTCCTCAGGATTTGCTTCTGATTGTCCGTTACAGGCCAGAAAAAGAACCATCGAGAAAATGATAAGAAATCTCTTCATCAGCTTTGTGTTTTATTTGACGGAATAAAGAACTGCTCCATGCGCAGGAATACTGAGCACTATGCTGTTTCCAAACGGTCCAATATCTGCTTTTTTCCAAAGATCACGAACCAGCGATCCACTTGAAACGCCCAGTTCTTCCGGAGTACAGGTAATATTGACTACCGAATCAGAAATATTTAGCATAGCCAAATATTTAACCGAAATTTCAATGTCTTTCGCTGTCCAAATACTGATACCGTTTTTGAAACTGATTTCTTTGTTTTCGGTGGAATTTTGGTTGACACGAATAACTTCTTCGTTGGTAATGAGTGAAGTAGTGAACTCATCGTTGTCGGGCAAATTGCCACCAAACATCAGCGGCGAGCGGAAAATCGACCACAGCGTCATCAGGAAATATTGTTCGTCGCGGGTAAAGTTAGTGGTTCTAACCGGGTGATCTTTCAGTTCGGTGCGGATGTTGAGTTTTCCCAGCGGAAGCATATCGGCATCGGGCCAGTGTCCCTGGGTAACCAGAGGAGCCCAATCGCGGCAAAGCTCCAGTTGCCTTTTCAAAGCGTCCCATTTATCCCAGAAATCGCCGGAAATACGCCACATGTTAGCATTTTCGCGGAGGTGTTTGGGGTTGCCAATAAATGCCGGACCGGGCGAAAGGCTCAGTACAATGGGGCGGCCACAATTGTCGATGGCTTTTCGAACGGCTTCGATTTCATCAGCATGATAAGGGAAAGAAATATCATCGACCTTAATATAATCCACACCCCACTCGGCATACAATTCGAACAGAGAATTATAGTATTCCTGAGCTCCCGCTTTGGTCATGTTTACCCCGGCCAATCCTCCATACCAGATACATGTATCGGGCAAATTGGCTATTTCTGCCGCTTTTGCTGTCGATTTTTTTACAGGCGTATTTCCTGCAATGGCCTGCCGTGGGATTCCGCGCATGATGTGCAAACCAAATTTCAGCCCTTTGGAATGGATGTAATCACCCAGCGGTTTTAACCCCTTGCCTCCTTCTGAAGAGGGGTGGAGTTTTACCGAAGGAATAAGCCTTCCGTATTTATCGATGTACTGATGAGGGCGGCGGTTTTTAAATTTTTGCCAGGAATCCTGATCGTCGCAATACCAGAGAAAATCGACCACTACATACTCCCAACCATACTGTTTTAGTTTTTCTGCCATGTAATCGGCATTGGCTTTTACTTCCGCTTCAGTAACATTTCCGCCGAAACAATTGTAACTGTTCCAGCCCATCGGAGGTTTTTGAGCCAGTTGGAATCCTTTTTCAGCAATAACTGTTTCATTGGTTTTTGAAGCAGTCTGCGTGCAAGCCTGAAGGAGAAAAACGGCAGCCAGTGCCATATTCCCAAAGATCATTTTTATCATGCGTCAATAATTCGTTTTCACATTTTTATCAATCTCCAATCGTGCTTTATTCGTATTTCAGCCAGGCAGTGGCCTTGCAATCTTTGTCGGCCACGAAACGTATCCAGCGCGACTGAAAACTTTCCGGGAAACGGTATTCGAAGGTTTCGCCTGATTTTACAGTCACCGTTTGATCAATCATCCACGGACCGTGTCCAATTGGCTCGACTTCAATTTTGAAAGTAACTGCTTCTTTCGAGTCGTGCGAAAGTTTCAGGCTGCGTTTGTTATAGAATCCAATCAAATATGGATCAGAAGCAACACCGGATTTCACTGCCGAGTTTTTCCACGGACCACCTTCGCCAACGGGTTTACCCATTTGCCAGATATCATCAATTACACCTGCCCAAACAGCAGCTTTACCATCTTCCGAAGTAATTACATGCGAATTTCCTTTTGCAGTTTTTGCATCAATTCCTGTCATAATCAGCATTCCACGGTACGAAGCGTAATCGTGAATCTTGAAATTGTGAGATGCAATTGGGCGTATTTTGGCAAAACCATCGGCATTTTCAGCCGGAAGTTCGTAGAATGTTCCTGAACAATTGAGTAAATCACGTTCGGTAGCTACTTCGCGGCAAATGCGCAGTACCGAATTGTTAGTCAACCCGTCGTATCTCTGATTTCCTTTGGGTAACCGCCAGCGACGGCCCAAATCATCGGTGATCAATACCGAACCTTCGTCCATGGTAACCACCTGCTGCGGAATGGCAAACTTTTCGCGAATAAAAGACGCTGTTTCGGTATCTTCTTTTTTCACCAGGTTCATCAGCGAATCGAGTTCATAATAACCGGTTTCGGCAAAAGCGTTGTCTGAAGCAGTTCCGGCCAGAACGCCCAGTTTTCGGCGGTTGTTGCCCAATCCCCAAAGCAGTCCGGCGCTGGTCCTGGTTTCCGAAACATTGGCTAAACCTGCAAACATTGCATCGGGTGTGGTTGTGCGACTGTCTTTTTGCGCATACGAAAAATGAACGGTGGCTTTGCTTGCCTGATCAGCTTTTACGCGGATCCATTCGCCTTTTTCTGCAGTGATAAAAGGTACATTGGCCGATTCGCCTGCTTTTACCGAAACCGATTTCAGAGTTTTCCAGTTGTTATTTCCGGTCTCGTCCACTTCAAAAGTAAACGACACGGCTTGCTTTCCATCGTTTTTGATCCACGCCGAACGCACGTCCCAGCCTGCAAACAGGAAAGGTTCAGAAACGGCTCCTGCTTTAATTTCTTCGGAAATCCAAACAGCGCCTTCCGCCGTATTCGGACCTAATTGATCAGGTTTTTCAGGAGAAGTAAACCAAAGATTGGAATTGGATTGCCCCGGGCCTTCGATTCCACCTTTGACTTTGCGTTTGTTGAGGAATTCCTTTTGTGCCGAATCGTCGCAGCCAAAAACAAGCTGGTTGTTCCAGCGGGTATAATCGCCAATTACTTTCAGGTAGGCCGAACGCGGGCGAATTCCGGCGGAATTGGCTGCGGTAAATGTTCCGGGGAAACGCCAGAACAGGCCGTGCATGGTCATCAAATAATCTGGCTTTTCGGCAGTGCCAACGTCGCGGATGCGCGGCCATTCGGTGTTCCATCCATGTGCGCCATCATAGCTGTGACTGGCTTTGGGCAGACGATAAAAGCTCCATCCCTTTTCCTGATTGCGAACGCCTAACAGCACCGATTTGTGATCCCAGCCGGTGGCCCAAATGGGATCTTTTTCCGGATTTGCATTGCCATAAATTCCACCCGGACCGGTAACTTCAACAAACTGGTTGCGGCGAACCACTTTCCAGTCTTTTCCGTTCCATTCGGCCAAAACACCAGCCTCGATATCAAAATGCTTTAAAGCGGCCTCATTGGCTTCGCCATTGTTGGAAAAAACCATCACGCCCTGACCCGAATACAATCCTTTTCCATGAGCACCAGGTAAAGTTGCATTCTGCGGATTAACGCCGGTATCGCTGTGTTCAATCCTGTTTCCCTTGGCATTGTTGCCATCCTTGTACAATTCTTTCGAAGTCAATGTTTTTACATCAACTTCGTAAAAACCTTCTTCCATAGTTCCGTAGTAAATTTTTCCGGCCGAATCCGTCAAATGGCGGGCATTTCCGGTATGTCGGCCCTGCATCTGTGTGTAAGGAATGGCACGCACCTTTCCTGAAGCGTCGATAGCATACGGGCCAATAAAAAGCTGGTTGCTTTCTCGGTGAATCATACGATTTGCCGGTGTTCCGCCAATACTTTCAGGGCGGACAGTTTCTTTGAGATCTGACGAAATTTCGTACAGTTTATCCGATGAACCCAGCGGAAGGTGCGGCCCGTAGGTAATTACCCAAAGTTTGTTGGCCCACGGTACGACTGCGCCCGTTCCACACTCGCCCTCATTATTGTAATAGGCCAGGTGCGGATAAACACCACTGAACGAAACGGGTTTTGCAGGCTGTGCCTGAGCCTGAAAACTAATCAGTAAAGACAAAATTGCCCCCTGAAAAATCTTCCTGTTTATAGAAATTTTTTGAATCATATCTGAATCTTCTGTGTGAATTAAAAAGGGTGACCCCATAGCCACCCTTTTTAATCATTAATTTTTATCGGGTTTTGGTGGTTTAGTAACCTGTATTTTGTTTCAGGTTCGAATTGATCAGTATTTCTTTTGACGGAATTGGCCAAACGTACTGTTTTGCAGGATAATTGCGAATGGCCAGACGTTTAATCAAACCAGCATTGTAGATAGGTTCGAAAATTGCTGCGCCATCGTCATCAATTTCAGGAGTTTGCGGGAAAAACCACAAGCCCGGTTTAATTACTTTGAGACGTAAATCAGCAACATCAAGCATTCCGTAAATATTGCGGTTCAGAACTTTCTCAGCCAACTTCCAGCGAACGATATCTTCGTAACGACGATTTTCGAAAGCAAATTCCATGCGTCGTTCAATACGAAGAGATTTGCGGATTTTAACCTGATCGGTTCCCGAAACTGCAGGATACTTAGCCTTGTCGGCAACTGCCACTTTATAGGCACGTGCACGAACTTTATTGATGGTTGCATCCAACATAGCCTGAT
>JAJZSZ010000288.1 GCA_021849365.1 Bacteroidota bacterium
ATCAACCCGAATGTGCCCGATGTAAATACCGACTGGTATAAAGAAATTCTTCGCCCCGCTCAGATTCAAAACCACAGTTTTGGTGTTGCTGGCGGAAGCCAGAAAACTACCTATTCGTTGGGCACCAGCTATTTTGGACAGGAAGGGATTCTCGACATGAAAAACGAATACGAACGATTCAACCTTCGCTCAAAAATCGATTTCAAGGTAAACGACTGGATGACTGTTGGTGGAAACATGATTTTCAGCAATGCTATAAAATATGGAGAAGAAGCCGGTGCCTGGAATCAGGCTTATTTTGCAGTGCCAATCTTACCTGTTTACGACGAATCGAATACTGCGGCATGGCCCGAAAAATTTGCCAATGCACAGGATTTAGGATACCGCAGCGGACAAAACCCGTTTCCAACCCTGAAATACAACAATAACAGGTTAAAAACACGCAAAATGCTGGCAAACTTCTATGTAAAACTCGATTTGATACCTGAAAAGCTTTCATTTAAATCGACTTACAACCATGCATACACCTCGCTTGATGAGAGAAATGTAAATCTGCCTTATTTCATCGGGAACAGCTTCCAGCGAAAAGATGCGATAATTACCCGGTCTATGTCGAACTATTCCGACCAGATTTGGGATAATGTATTGACCTACACCGATAAATTTGGCAAACACGGTGTAACTGTTATGGCCGGAACCTCATTCCGCGACGAAGCCTACAACAAACTTGGCGCCAGCGGTTTAAATTTCCCAACCGACTATGAACAATCGTGGTATATCGATCAGGCTGAAACAAAATCGGCTGATGGCATTAAAGATGAAGGTACCCGTCAGTACGGATTATCGTACTTCGGTCGTCTGTCGTACAACTTCAGTGAAAAGTATCTTGTTTACGCTACCATGAGGGCCGACGGAAGCTCAAAATATCAGCAAAAGTGGGGTTATTTCCCAACTGTTGGTGCCGGATGGGTTGTTTCTGAAGAAGAATTTATGAAAGGCAATCCAATTATTGATTTCCTGAAATTGCGCGCCAGCTGGGGACAATTGGGTAACGACAACATTCAGGCCAGCGATGGTGCAACCACCACAAGCATTGTAAATACCACCATAGGCGGTGTCTTGGTTTCCGGAACCAAAACTTCAAACACATTCTCGTCGCTTAAATGGGAAGTCACTGAAGAAACCAATGTCGGATTAACCTCAAGACTATTTAAAAACCACTTGGCTGTTGATGCCGATTATTTTATCCGTGATACCAAAAACGCAGCAATCAATGTAAACATTCCGGCTATCGGCGGAAGCGTACTGAAAAACGTGGGTATCATCCGCAACCAGGGGATAGAACTTTCGCTAAACTGGAACGACAACCTGACCGAGGATATCAAATATTCGGTAGGAGCAAATATTTCAACCCTGAAAAATGAAGTTCGCGACCTTTACGGACAACCATACATTGATGGTGGTAGCGCCGAATTCCGTCAGCGTTCAATCGTAGGGGAACCACTTTTGGCCTTCTTTGGCCGAGAAGTAATTGGGGTTTATCAAAATCAGGCCGAAATTGATGCCGACCCGTTTGCAAAGGCCAGCGGACTCGTTCCCGGCGATTTAAAATATAAAGACCAGAACAATGACGGTAAAATTGACGATAGCGACCGTGTAGTTCTAGGTTCCTATTTCCCAACCTTCATGTATGGATTCAACTTCAATATTTCATATAAAAACTTCGAGTTGTCGGCCAATATGGTTGGACAAACAGGTAACAAAATCCTGAACCGCAAACGTGGCGAAATCATCTGGACCGCCGATGGCAATATGGATGCCGACCTGGCTAAAAACCGGTGGCACTTGGACGAATACGGGAAAGTTGTTTCAAACAATAAATACCCTTCATCATCAGGATTACGCAGAGGTTGGAATCAGAAAATGAGCAACTACTTTGTCGAAGATGGCTCTTTCTTCCGTATCCAGAATGTTCAGCTGGCATACAACATTGGCAAACAGCAGCTATTTGGAGTTTCGATGCCCGATATGCGCGTTTCATTAACCGCTGATCGTCCGTTCACTTTCTTCAAATACAACGGGTTTAACCCTGAAGTGGCAAATGGTATCGACACACAGACTTACCCGATACCGGCAGTCTATACCGTTGGGCTGAATATCAAATTTTAACTCCTAAAATCCAGCATTATGAAACTCAAAAAATTCAATATAAAGCTCACATTTGCGATTGTGGCATTACTCGCAACAACAGCATGCCAGGATAAGCTGGACGAGCTGCCTGAAAACAAGTCGTTCACTCAACAAACAGATTATAGCATCAGTAGCAACATGGTTCTGCCGTTGAATGGTGTTTATGCAAGCTTCAATGGCATTGCCTGGGAAAACTTCCCGCTGATTTCGGTGCGCGGCGACGATGTAAATGCCGGTGGATTGGGCGACCAGCAGGATTATGCCGAAACCGACAAATTCAACTACAACAAAGACTACTGGATGTACAATTCGGTATGGCAAAACTATTACGGGTATATTTTCAATGCTCAGTCGGCTATGGAACAAATAGCTTTGTACAAGGAACAAGCCAGTAACAAAGCACTTGCCGATCAGTACATAGCCGAGGTTAAAGTAATCCGTGCATGGTGGTTGTTTACCATCGCCCGCGTTTGGGGCTCGATCTTCATCCCAACTAGCTCCGATCCTTCTGAAATGCTGGTTGCCAAACTGGCGACCAAAGACGAGGTGATGAAACACATTTCGGCACAGATGGACGAAGCCATTCCGCTTTTGCCGGCAATACACCCGAACAAACGGGCAGATATTCCAGGAGGAGTTACCAAATACACTGCTTACGCAGTAAAAGCTTTGGCCAATCTTGAACTGAAAAATTACCAGGCAGTTGCCGATGCAACCGGCGAAATTATCAAATCGGGAGAATTTGCTCTTGAAACTGATTATTACAATCTCTTCAAAATCAAAGGCAAACTGAATAAGGAAAATGTTCTGGAAATGCAGTATTCCGACTTCGGTAAGGGTTCGGGCGACAACTATGCTTACCTGTATGCTTTCTTCGGACCTCAGGGCTGGACTCCAAAAGTTACAGGTGCAGGCGATGGCTGGGGTTTCTACGAACCAAGCCTGAAATACATCAAATTTATGATTGACCGTGGCGAAACTACCCGTTTACAAACCAGTGTACTTTTCACAAACAGGGGAATTGCCGAGCTGCAAAAAGATTCGAAATATACTACATTGCCAGGCTGGATAACGAATACCACTCCTTCCGGAGATCGGATCAACGATTATGCCCGCGCTTTGTTTGCCAGCGGAAAGCACTATTTGCCATCCGACCAGCTGACACCCGGACGTACCGACTACGGAACAAACAAAAACTTTACCTGTATTCGTTATGCCGAAATTTTGCTGATGTATGCCGAAGCACTTACTCAGGGAGCAACAAACTCAACAATGACTGCACTTAATGCTGTTAACGCAGTTAGGGCGAGAGCTGCAATGCCGGCCCTCACCACCGTTGACAATGCTGCCGTGATGAACGAAAAATTTGCTGAACTGGCTATGGAATGGGGAACCCGTTACTACGACATGGTTCGCCTGGGCAAATATTCGGAACTGAGCTACGACGGAAGAACATTTACCGACAGCAAGATTTTCCTTCCATATCCTCAAACCCAGGTTGACTTACTGCCAGCTTTGAAGAAATAATCCGTTTGACACTTAATACTGAAAGAAAATGAAAAATATTAAGAATATAATTGCCGGCCTGTTCATCCTTGTTTTTGCAGCGGCATGCAACGAAGGCATCGATTCGATTACACGTGTGGATCCCGGTCCTGATGCATCAGCTCCGGTGATTACGATCAAATACCCGACTGATGGCGTTAAAATTCAGGTTCCTGAATTAATAACTTCAGTAAATATTCAGTTTGAAGCTACCGACGATATCGAACTCAAATCCGTTTCGGTGTTAATGGACGGAACTGAAATTACCAGTTATACTGAATTTAAAGACTACCGTCGTGCGGTAAAAGAATACCTGTACAACAAGGTAACTAATGGCACACACACACTTACCATTAAGGCAACAGACCTTGATGGCAAGATAACCAGCAAATCAGTAAGTTTCGAAAAGAAACCGCCTTATTCGCCAATCTATGCAGGCGAAACTTTCTATATGCCATTTGATGGCGACTATGTTGAAAAAATCAGCTTTAAAGCGGCAACAGTTGTCGGAGCTCCGGGATTTGCCGGAAGCGGATTGAAAGGCATCAATGCTTATTCAGGTGCTGCCGATTCGTACCTCACTTTCCCATTGGCAGGTTTAACCGGTACTGAATTCTCAGCCGAATTCTGGGTAAAACTGAATGCATCGCCTGATCGCTCAGGATTAATTTCTATTAGTCCCGGTGGAGAAGACCGCACCAAAGGCTTGCGTTTCTTCCGCGAAGGTAGTGCCACATCGCAGCGCTTCAAACTGAATGTGGGAACAGGCTCTGGCGAAACCTGGAACGACGGTGGATTATTGGTTCCTTCAAACGAATGGGCTCACCTGGCATTTACAGTTTCGCAAACCAATTGTACCATTTATATCAATGGTGCAGTTGCTGCCTCAGTTGCGAATACAGGTATCGACTGGACTGGATGTTCAACCATCTCCATTTTCTCTGGAGCACCCGGGTTCTCGTATTGGGGACATAACGCCGACCAGAGTAAATTCGACGAACTGCGTTTCTTCAACAAAGCATTGACCCAGGCCGAAATTCAGAATATCATTCAGAATGATTCTCCTTATGTGCCTAAATACAGCGGCGAAGTTTTCTATATGCCTTTCGAAGGAAATTACAAAGATTGGGTATCGAACACCACAGCCACTAAAGTCGGCTCTCCTGATTTTGCTGATGGTAAAAAGGGTAAAGCGTATGTTGGTGCAACCAACTCGTATCTCACCTTCCCGACAACTAATCTGAAAAGCAGCAATTTCAGCGCTGTATTCTGGACCAAAATCAATTCAACCCCTGATCGTGCAGGTATTTTGGTGATGGGTCCTGAAGATAAAGCCAACGCAGGTTATCCAACAGTTCAGAACAACCGGACTTCGGGCTTCCGCTTCTTCCGCGAAGGTTCTGCGACATCGCAAATCTTTAAGCTGAATGCCGGAAACGGAACTGCAGATTCGTGGTTCGACGGTGGTTCATCTGCCACTGTAACTCCAATCACAAGCGATTGGGTGCACATGGCTTTCACCATTTCAGGAACCGAATGTGTGGTTTACATCAATGGAGAGATCGCCAAACAAGGCTCATTCAGCGGCGTCGACTGGACTGGATGTGACATTCTTTCGATCATGTCGGGTGCACCACGCTTTACCGAATGGAACCATTTCTCTGATCTGGGCATGATGGATGAACTGCGCATTTTCAATAAAGCGCTCACCCAGGACGAAGTGAAAACGATAATGAACGCTGAAAAATAGAGAGAAAAGGGTAATTTTAAAACCAACAACGGGAGCTGCTGCAAAAGGGTTTAACTTTTGTGGCGGTTTCCCTTGGTTCAGTTATTTTACACCAACAAACCTCCGGATGTTAAAATCATTCATTTATATAGCTTTACTTTTTCTGGCATTCGGTTGCCGGAAGGATGATCCGTTTGATCCGGCAAGTGTTTCATTTGGCTATAATTCGGTAAAAGTGAACGAGCTTTCATCCGGAACAAGTTTCAAAGGATTGAACGAAATGCCGGTGATAAAAATCGCGTTCAACACGAAAATCGATCAGACTTCGGCTAAAACGGCAGTCACCTTAACCGACAGAAATTCTGTGGCCGTTCAGTTGAATATCTCTTTCGAACACAATGATTCGGTCATTTCGGTAAAACCGGTTTCGATGCTGAATAACCTTACCAGTTATTCGTTCAACATCACAAACGCATTGAAATCGCAGGCCGGTGGCCGTTTGTCCTCACCCGTTTCTCTTAGTTTAACCACCGGAGTTGATTTGACCAACAAGTACGAAACCATCTCGAAGGATTCACTGCTGACCCTGGTTCAGAAACAAACCTTTAAATATTTCTGGAATCTCGGGCATCAGGTTTCGGGCATGGCGCTCGAGCGAAATACTTCGGGCGATATTGTCACTTCC
>JAJZSZ010000289.1 GCA_021849365.1 Bacteroidota bacterium
GCGATGACAGAGCATAAACTTCGGCCTCGACTGCCGAAAACCAAAACGAATCGGTGAATGCGAACGACAAAGCGCCCACTGCAGCTGCACCGAACTTCATGGTCTGTAAATATGATTTGCCTTGTTTTTGTTCGAGCTTCGAAATTAACCAGACGATCGTCCAATACAGGAAAAGAATGGTTGCAGCGCTCGAAACTGCCGAAACCATATTGATAAAAAATGCTGCTTTTGTTGGATTCCCAAAGCTCAGGAGAGAGAACAACCGCCCGATGAGCATAAAAAGTGGTGCTCCTGGCGAATGGTTTATTTCGAGTTTATAGGCCGAGGTGAGAAATTCGCCACAGTCCCATAAGCTGAGGGTTGGTTCTAATGTTAGGATATAAACGGTAAGCGCTGTCAGGAAGACGCCCCAGCCTGTCAGATTATTGATGCGTTGTTCCATGTGAATTGTTTTTACACAGTACACGCAAAACCTGAAAGGTTCATTGCCAAAAGCAAAACCCTGTCAGGTTTCCGAAACCTGACAGGGTTGCACCGAACGTAAGTTCGAAGATTATTTCAGCAATTCAGCCGGGATTTCTGTAATGTCAGCGATTTCAATCTTCCGGATAAAAAACTCCCCACCTTCTGACTGAATCTGAATTTTTCCCTTGGTCAACGGTGTGGTTTTGCCGTTTTCGATAGTACTGCAATTGGTATTCACCATTACAACTTTTCCATTGACAACATGAACCGAGGTTTGGCCAAAGCAATATAAATCAACTGTATTCCATTCACCTAATGGTTTTTCTGCGTCTTCTTTCTTTTTAATCGAGCGGCCATTTGTTTCTTCACTAAAGGTTGAGATCTGTCCGTCAGGAGCGTAGAAATAAGCAGTTCCCATATTTCCCATTTTTGATTTCACCTGGCAACAGGTATTTCCCATTAAGTAGGTATCTCCAAGGTTTTCGTGCATTAACTGGTGCTCAATGCAGGCCATCCAGGTTCCAAAGGCAGCACCGAAGGGTCCAAAGCTGTGGTAAAGGAGTCCGCTGTTACGTTTTCCATAAACCTTTTCTCCCCACTTGAACTCGAGGTGTAAGTGATAATTTTCAAATTCTTCTTTGGTGGCCAGCGAAGCAAAAATATCGCCTGAGATGTGTATCACTTTCTGTCCTTCGAGTTTAGTAATACTGTAGGTTGATTCCGGTGTTGCTTTTTTAGCCAGATCTTCAAAGCCTGTGATTGGAGTTCCGAGATGGATGTCCCAGTTTTTCAGATTTTTCCCGTTGAAAAGTTGTTGCTGAGAGAAGGCACTTGTTGCGATAAGGCAGAGCGCTAAAAACGATAATAGGTTTTTCATGATTATGGGTTTGGTTTTTAAAAGGCAAAAAAAAACTGCCCCATAAATATAGGGCAGTCTATCGAAATAATAAAATTAAGTTTACGAATGTGCGGCAATAAGTTCCTGAGCTCTTTCTAGAATAGCAGCGTCATCAAGAAGTACTACACCACCGTCGGGACCCGGTTCAATATGCAACCCAACAGATTTTCCTTTCACATAATTTGCGCCTCCAAAATAATTTCTGACGGTTTCAACCTCCATCCCGAATTCCTGCGCAATTTGACTGATTGAACCGTCAGGTAAACTGTCTTTGATGTGACGTAGCTCGTTAAAAGTGATTTTTCTTTCCATGACAATTAGTTTTTATGGTTGTACACTCTTTTTACTTTTAAACACCCTTTAAAGTTAGAATTAATATAGAAATAACAATGAGGTAACAATCATGTTTTATTGACAGGTTTTGCAAAGCAGGTTCTCAAAGAGTAGTCAGATCTTCGTATCAGCCTGTGTTATCAGTTGTCATGTAAGCACTTCGAATAGTGAGTTGGTTAAAAAACGATGAAAAAATGATTAGATTTTTAACAATTTTTAATACTACTGAAGGCCTTTTTTGATGGCATCGTATGCCGCCTGTTGAATTGCAGGTCTGATACTTAAATCGGAAATGGCTGAGTGACTTCGGGTTGGATAAACACGGTTTGAAAGGAAGATTACCAGAAGCTGATTCTGAGGGTCCATCCACACAAAGGTGCCGGTAAATCCGGTGTGCCCATAACTTTCAGGACTGGCATCGGCTGCCGGGAATTTGTTTGGCTGATCTTTTATTCCCGGATTGGGTTTATCGAAGCCCAATGCACGCCGGTTGTTGCTCCCTGGAAACTGAACTTTGGTAAATTCTTCGATGGTTTCAGGCAGGATGTACTGTTTGCCACCATAGTAGCCTTTCTGAAGATACATCTGCATCAGTTTGGCCAGATCGTTGGCTGTACTGAAGAGCCCTGCATTTCCCGAGACTCCGCCTAATACGGCAGCCATTTCATCGTGTACATACCCCTGCAGGAGTTCATTCCTGAAATAATTATCGTTTTCTGTTGGCGCAATCTGTGCAATGGGGAATCGTTCATAGGGTCTGAATCCGGTTGAAACAGCTCCCAGTGGTTTATAAAATTCCTGATTCAGATATGCCGGGAAGCTTTCTTTGGTAAGCCTTTCCGTTACAAACCTGAAGAGCCCCATTCCCAGGTCGGAATAAACGTATTCTTTTTTCGAAAGTAGAGGTGAATTTGCAATATCGTCGATTACGATTTTATCAAAGTCATTCCGGGCATAAAGGTTTTTCGAAATACGAATCTGAAATTGTTCGGACGGCTGAGTTTTAAACATACCTTTCCTGACTGTTGTTTTTGTGCCAGGCTCTAAATAAAACGGGATAAACGCCTGTAATCTGGCCTGGTGAGTTAAAACATCGCGCACTGTAATTGCGGATTTGTTTGAGTTTTTAAATTCGGCCAAATAGGTTGAATAAGGTGAATTGAGATCAATCTTTTTCTCGTCGTACAGTTTCATTACAGCCGGAAGGGGAGCCGATACTTTTGTAACCGATGCCAGATCGTAAAGTACGTCATTCCTCACAGGAAGCTTATTTTCGTAGGTTAAAAAACCGTAGCTTTTGTTGAAAATCACTTTCCCGTCTTTGGCAAGCAGAACCTGGCATCCGGGAAATGCTTTTTTGCTGATTCCAAGTGAAGTGATTGAATCAATCAGGTGTACAAGGTATTCCGAACTGATTTTTACTTCTTCCGGAAGTGAATATTTTAATCGGCCAATATTTTCAATGGCAATACCTGTATGTAATGAATAAAAGTCTTTTAGGGTTACTGGAAGTTTTCCGTTTCCGTTGATTGCCCCAAATATAAGCTGGGCAGCCGACTCTCCGGCACATTTGTCATCCTGATAAGCAAGAACTAAACCCAGCGCCTCTTTTAATTTTGGAAAGATGGTTAGTGCATATGGATTTCCCGGAAAGACAAAAATCGATTTGTGTGGATCGAGCATCTCAGTTATCCTTATTTGCTGATCAGTGATACCATATCGTCGCGAAGGGTATAAGCCCATTCCATGAATACAAGCGATAATCAGGTTATAAGGTTTGAGCTGGTTGATCAGGTTCAAAATTTCTTTTTCAGATGGAGATTTGGAAATATTGAAATGATCGATCTGAGTATAGTTGTCGAGCATTAGCTGAAGTGAAGTAGTTTCTTCTACACCAATCGCCAGGCTGGCAATTTTTAGTGTATCTAGCCGCTGAAGTGGCAGAATGTTGTTCTTATTCTCTAAAACGGTGAGCGCTCTTTCGAACAAAAGCTGCTTAGTAAGCTGATATTTTGGTTGGTATAGCTCAGCCTGTAGGTTTTTGCTATCAGTAAATTTTTGTTTGTCAAGACCTAACCATTTTTTTACGGCTAAAATACGTCGGCATTTGGAATCTATATCTTCCGTAGTTATTTGTCCTGATTTTACAGCGAGCTTCACTGCTGCAATTGCTTTTTCGAGATTTGGAACTATTTCAACCATGTCGTTTCCGGCTTTCAAAGCTTTCACTACCAAGTCTGCAGACGAGGCCTTGCCCACACCGTTCATGTTCATGGCGTCGGTTATTATCAGGCCTTCAAAACCAAGGTTACTCCGTAGTTTTTGTTTGATAATTTTAGAAGACAATGTTGCGGGAATACGCGCATTTGGCTCAAGTGCGGGAACCTGAAGATGGCCCGTCATAACAGCTCCAATCCCTTTGTCAATAAGATAGGAGAAAGGATAAAGCTCCAGTGAGTCGAGTTCACTTTTGGTTTGATTGATAACCGGAAGACGTAGATGTGAGTCTGTTTCGGTATCTCCATGCCCCGGAAAATGTTTGGCCGTGGCCAACACGCCGGCTGCTTGTAACCCGCTGGCATATAACCATGCTTTATGGGCAACCTGTGTTTTCTCCTCTCCAAACGAACGGTAATTAATCACCGGATTATTCGGATTATTGTTGATATCGCAAACAGGCGCCAAGTTCATATGCACTCCAAGCCTGCGACATTGCTTCCCGATTTCATAACCCATCTGAAAAATCAAAGAGTCGTTGGTTATGGCTCCCAATGCCATTTGTACGGGGTAGTTTATCGTAGAATCGAGTCTGAAACCAAGTCCAGTTTCGCCGTCGATAGCTACCAATAAGGGGATATTTGCTGCCTGCTGAAATTTGTTACTAATTGAATTTTGGGCTACTGGACCACCTTGCATGAAAATAATTCCACCAACCTGTAGTTGCTCAATTTGCTTTATCAAAGCATCTGTTTTATCACTTTTCTTGTTCGAGTAGGCCTGAATTATAAATAGCTGGCCTATTTTCTGATCAAGTGTCATTTTTGTCATTAAGGAATCAACCCATTTATCGTTTAAATAGTTGAGAAATGTTGGATTTTCCTTTGCTGCAGCGATCTTTAGAACAAAAACCGACAGGCAGATTAAGATTATAAGTCTTTTCACAAGCAAATATTGTTGTTAATTCATTGTATGTGGAACTCGCATGCTCGGAAATTATTGGTTCTCTCAAAGTTGCCAAGGTTTTTGGGCCTGCTACCTTGAAAGTTGTTGCCGTGGACTGCTCGTTTCATGCGTTGTATTATTTGGTGGTAAATTTAAAAACAATAACATGGTTTTACTCCATAAATATTGTTGGTGTCAATAATTAAGATTGGTTTATTCTGTTTTCCTTTTCTATTATTATATTCTTCATTTTAGTCCAGATATTGCCATGATTTATGGAACGAAATATTACATTTTTAGAAAATTTCTTATCAAATCATTATTAAATATCGCGATTTAAGTACTTAATAGCATAAATGTTAAAAAATGTAAAAACCATTTGTTACTTTTGGCATAATAAGTGTATTGGCCTGAACGTTATTTTGATAAACCTATTTCTTGAAGAATTTTATTTACATATTACTTGTATTCCTTTCTTTAGGATATTTGTTTTCATGCGAAGACGAAAAGTACATTTCATCTTCTGATGTAAAACTGAGGTTTTCTGTTGATACCGTGATGTTTGACACTGTATTTACCTCTATTGGCTCAGCCACTCAACACTTAAAGGTTTACAATCCTTACGATCAGAAAGTCCTTGTTTCCTCAATTAAACTTGCCAAAAGCGAAACTTCCAATTTCCGATTAAATATTAATGGGGTTGCTTCCAACGAAGTGAAAAATATTGAGATTGCCCCGATGGACAGCTTGTATATTTTTGTTGAAGTTACGGTTGATCCGAGTGGGCAAAATCTACCGCTGGTGGTTAAAGATTCCATTGAGTTTATTACGAATTCCAATCCTCAGGATGTTGATTTGGTTGCCTGGGGGCAAGATTTTAATCTGATTAATAAGGAGATCGTAAAGAATACGACCTGGACAAACGAAAAACCTTATCTGGTTTACAATAATGCTTATGTTGACAGCAATGCTGTTTTAACGATCAATCCGGGGACCAGGATTTATTTTCATAAGGATGCCGGATTATATGTGAAAGGAAAGATCCTTGCTAAAGGAACTGTTGATAATCCGATAACATTTCAGGGCGATCGGCTCGAAAGTGTTTATGCTAATGTCCCTGATCAATGGAATGGCATTTTGTTGTATTCGGGCAGTACAAACAACGAGTTCTCAAATGTTGAGATTAAAAATGCCAATATTGGGCTTTGGGTCGGAAATGTTGAAGACAAAGGTTCGGCCAAAGTAAAGCTTACCAATGTTCGGATTCAGAATAT
>JAJZSZ010000290.1 GCA_021849365.1 Bacteroidota bacterium
AAAATACCGCTCCAGCATCCTTCCGCTGTACATCGGGTAATCGCGTTCCACAATGCTGCGCAGGTACCCGAAGTTTCCTATCTCAACAGCACTCTGGTATTTGTAAATGAAACGGAACCAGAAATTCAGAAAATTATCCACGATCTCATACTTGATGTTCCGTCCTCCCGGTTTGGCAAACATTGGCCGTACTTTCCGGATCAGGTTGAAATCATTTTCCAGCCTTTCCAGGTATCCTCCTATGCTTACTTCGAGAATGGATTCGATTTCAGAACGGGAGGTCTTGGAGGAGGCAATCAATGAAAGAATGGAAAAATAGGTTGCATAGTCCTTTCCAAATTCTTCAATCAGCACATTGCGTCCTTCGCCAATAAACAATGAGTTTTCCCGGAAGACTTCGTCCAGCATTTTTCCCAGTGTAAATGCCTTTTTACTGATCAGAAGCTCCACATACTTGGCAACCCCTCCGGTGAAAACGTAAAACGCCAGTAAATCCTCCGGTTTATATTTCGGATAATTGTCGGCCAATATCTCTTTGAGGGTGTCCACATGAAAAGGTTTCAGGTGAATGCGTTCAGTGGCCCTGGCAAAAAGCGGTTCCTTTGAATTTTCGAATATATTCTTCATCAGCGAATAAATCGATCCGCAGAAAATCAGGTTGATCCGGCTCCGGTCCTTATAACTGTCCCAGATGTTTTGCATTTCACTGTAAACAGACGGATTTACAGTATGGAATTCCTGAAACTCATCAATAATCAGTGAAAAATTTCTCGTTGCGGATAAATCCATCAGGTACTGGAACAGGTCTTTAAACTGGGTAAACGATCCGAACAGTTTCACCTGTAACTTCCGTTCAATCTCTTCTTTAAACTCTTCGCAAATCAGGACTTCACTTTTACGGGTCACAAACAAATAAAGCGCGGTATATTCATTCTCGACCGCCTTTTTTAAAAGGCTTGTCTTTCCGATGCGGCGACGTCCTACTACAACTGTCATCTGAGCGTCTTCTGCCGAGCGCTCTTTGATCGAGGTTAAAAACTCCAGTTCCTTTTCCCGGTTGTAAAATTTCATGATGTGATTTCATTTATTGCAATGCGGATTACTGTAATACACATTGCGTTAATGCAAATATACTACTTTTATTCTTCTGAAGACTCACCTGACAAATTTTGTTTACAGGCCATTTCTAAGCCCTACCTGTCAGAACCAGCTTCCATATTCTTTTTGATCCACGAATGGATCATTTGCCTGATATCCAATAGTGTATTTACACTCATAAGAAACACTGAAATAAAATTCTACTTAACTTGTGCTGTGTTTTACTATGACTAAAAAACCTTAAAATCCCCAATCATGGATAAACCAAATGAAAAGGAAGAACTCACCATGCAGAATGTTCCCAAAGCGGTCAATTATCTGATCAATGAAGTGGCAGAGATGCGTGTCCTGCTGGAGCATATTGAGTCCCAGCTGGGCCTTGGTGTGGACAAACACCGGCCCATTGGCATTGACGATGCCTGCCGTATTTTGAACCTGACCAAAAACGGCATTAACAAAATGATCAGAAGCCACTCTGTTCCACACTATCAAAAGGGGAATAAAGTTTATTTTTTTGAGGATGAGCTGGTAAAATGGGTGGAGAGTGACCGTGTTCCGACTTACCAGGAAAGATTTTTAAACAGGAAAACCCGCTAAACTTTATTATCATGGAACTAACCAGAAAAGAGCTGTACGATTTGGTTTGGGCTGAACCAATGACCACGATATGCAAAAGATTCGGTCTCTCGGATAATGGACTGAGAAAACACTGTAAATCCATGAATATTCCCACTCCTCCCGCCGGGTACTGGGCTAAAATCAAATTTGGAAAGAAGGTCAAAGTTATTCCACTCCCTGAAGATAAGAAGGCAAAAAAACAAAGTACAGAACTTCATGAGGTTGACCCGGCAAAACTGCAGGAAAGTCCACGAATCCCCGAAATCAGCAGAAATAAAGTGCGGGAACTGGAAATCCGCACCGGCGATTTATCTGTCTTTGCTGTTCCGGAGGTTTTGTACGCCAAAGACCCGGTCATTATTGACACCAAGGAGAAATTCAGAAGGGATGCTGAAAATACCTACCTGAAAAAGAGCCCGTATAAAAGCAAAATCGGTCCAACCCTGAACATCTATGTTTCAGAGAAATCCCTGGACAGGGCTTTGTCCATTTTTTCGACAATTATCAAAGCGCTAAGATTCAGGGGACACGATGTTAAAATTTCTGATGAAAAGACATATGCGGTTATTAATGATGAAAAGATTCAGGTCAGTATAACCGAAAGAAAAAAACGAGATCCCAACAGCGAAAATCCCCGAAATAATTACTACAACATTTTCTCAGGGGAACTTCATTTCAATGTTTATGATGATTACCGGATCATGTATTCATATAAGGACACCACCGGTACAAAGCTTGAAGATAAGATTGTTTCCATTATCGCTGACCTGGAAATCAGATCCGAAGAAATAAAGGAAGAACGGATAGAAGCAGAAAAACGCCGTATTCAATGGGAAAAAGAAGAACAGGAACGGAAAAGATTTGAAGAAAACAGGAAAACGGAATATAAGGCTTTTAAATCCCTTTTTTCGATGGCTGAGCGACTTCATAAAGCCAATATCCTGAGGCAATACATTGCCACTTTCGAAGAATTTGCCGCAAGTAAAGGAGAAATGGACGAGGTTGTCGCCGAGGAAATCAGGTGGGCCAAAGAAAAAGCAGACTGGCTCGACCCGTTCATTTCAAGGAAGGATAAGTACCTGGATTACTATAATAAAGATGAGATAATTCAGCCGGAATGCCCTAAAAAGAATACATGGGACTACCCGAGTTACACAAGTTCATCGGGAAATTCTTTCTGGTCAAATCCGTTCAAAAAATGGCATTAGTTTGGGTTCCTGTAGTACTGGAACTCGGAACATTATTTCTAAAAATCCGACACCTATCCGGCTTTCTCTATTTTAGTAATATACTAATTATCAATATTTAAAATTACTTCTCATTATTTTTTCTGTCGCAAATATTTACTTTTTTGCGACAAAATCTCAGTCATTATCATTAGAATCCAATTCTAATTTAAAGGTTCTTATAATGAAATAAATTAGACATCCTCTAGTACCAGTAGATTTTTGAAATAGAGATAAAAAAGGCGGAGGCTAAACTGCCTCCGCCAATTTATTTGCCCGTTTTGTAACGGTTGTAAGTTTTGGACAGGATTGATGATCCAGGATGTAATCCACGGCTTTTTGAGCCATCGAACAAGCCATTAAGAGTACCTTCTTATCTTCCTTGAACTTGCCAATCCAGCTTTTGATATAAGCTGCACTGTTGTCAATGGTGGCATTCTGGATACCTGTCATGTAACACAGGTAAGCTGCTCCCATTTCGGCAACCAGTTCTTCCTGGCTGTAATCCTGTGAACCGAACTTGTGATTGGGAAGCTTTTCATGTCTGCCAGTCCGGTTGATATGACCTGTCGAATGAACCAGCTCGTGGAAAATCGTGGAATAATACAGTTCATCCTGAAAGAAAGTGCGTGGATTGGGCATCCCTACATAATCTCCTGATGGTGAATAAAAGGCATGAGACTGGTTTAACCTGATTTCAGGCCTGTCGGACCAGAACTCGATCAATTGCTCTGCCTCGCAAATCGGATCGAACTCATGGTCATGCGCATCGGTCGGCGGGATTTTACTTTCATCAATCCCTTCGGTTTGCTTCAGATTGAAAACGGTGTAATACCGAAGAAACGGGAAATGGTCGATACTTCCGTCTTTTTCTTCTTTGTCTAGTATTTTCCAGAATACAACCGGGAAACCTTTTTCTCCTTTCAGGATATGGCCACCCAATTCTTTAACCTGGTTAAACGTGAGAAAGAACGGGGAACCAAACTTATCGGCCACCGTGAGCAGCAACCAGAAGTTAAAACCTTTGTACACCTTTTTGTGAAACAGATTCTGAGGTAAACCAGTTTCAGCTTTCCAGGGCATCTGCCACGGAATGACACCTTTTTCAAGGCGTTCGATCATCAGGTTGGTAACCATTTCATAAATGTCGAATGAAGAATTCATGGGAAAGCGCCGATGCCTTTCGGACTTGTTTGGGCATCCTTTGATTCAAGGAATAATCTGGCACGCCGTTAAACTTAAATTTTTGGCGTACCAACATTGAGCTGTCCCGAATTAGGTCAACGGGGTGCATGTCAGTTTTTTGCACCTTTTTTTTAATTAAGTGAATCGGATTTATAGAACATTGGTGATAAAGCAAAAAACTGAACGCATCCGAAGGAAACGAGTCACTAAAAGTGAGTTCCCCATTACCGTTCCGGGAAGCGATTAATAATTTTGACGGAAATTTGAGTGTAACACACGACCTTATAACTGGTTCCGGTTAACTGACTAATTATAAACAAAAAAGGGGCAAAAAGCCCCAAGCATCCTAATATTGATTTCTATTTTCTACCTAAACGTCTTTATCTGCCGCGAGTGAAAAAAATGTTACTGAAATCTACTTTAGTATTGTATATGTCGGTTTAGATTAGGAACACAATATGTTCAAACTCTTATTTTGCAAATCCATATACCATGATTGGCAAATTCGTTCATTGCCTCCAATTTCTACAATGCGAATCTCAACAAATCGTTGTTATATACACCATCTTCAATCGCCTCCAACGAGCTTAAATCTCTCATTTGCAAAGAAATAATAGAATATTTCTTACCTTTATTTAGTGATCGTATAAGCTCTGATATGAGTATCGTTGAACTAAAGAGACCGACGAAAGGAGTAGATATTCCAATATTCGTCAATTGTCCGCATTGATGTGTCTTTTCGTATTTCTGATATAAATTCTTGTGAAAGATTGCATTATCTTCAGTTTCGATAGGCCATAATAAGTCAAATTCTTTCTCAATGAATGAGATATTTTTCATAGTAAAACTATCAAAGAGATCAAACTTACCATTTGTAGCCCCATCCAAAAACAACTTAAACGAAGACTTATTAATGCTTTTCCTTGTTTTAACATTATCAACTCCATTTAAAAGGAACGGATAAGCTTGGGCCCATTCCTGCTCACAATCCCCTTTAACAAAAGGCTTCTCGATAATCTGAGTTCTAAAGTTAAGACCTTCCAGGAAACTCATGCATGCACGAGTTTTTGGTTTCCTGATATACCCATCAAAACTCAGAACCTGAGATCCTATATTTTCTGGCTCTACGATATCAGCGTCCTGAAGAAGAATCTGCACTAAATCCGGTCTATCAAACGGCATCAACCCTAATGTCCATAAATAGGCCTGCCCTAAATGGCCCAATCCAAGCATCCAGATGTTTCTTGGTAAATATGGATTTTCCGGACCATCATTCTCTGCGTAATACCACTCATACTTGGAATTTATATTCCAAAGCGAAAGCCCGAAATTCAAATCAATTCCATTATCATTTAACTTGAAAACTTTACAAAACGCGTAATAACAAGCCAGTGATGCGGATGCAATAGGACCAAGCGATATTTCAGAGTTTGATTCTTCAATGCCAATCCTTTTCTGATTAAAAAAATTAACTCCTCCCCTCCAACCCGACGAAATAGACTCTATGCAGTGATCATCAAAACATTCAATTCCAAAGAGAATTTTCACATTCTGATTAGTGGAACCTATTTCCGGAATAATACCTCCAAAGCTCAACACCAAATCGTTAAAATTCGACGTGCCAATCATCAACAGATTTGGAGTATTGGGTGGGATTTGGCATTTGACGCCACCCAGAAAAACCCGATGTGCAATATTTACAGTGGACAGATAAGCCAACTGCATTGAAAAAGAGTATTTTATTGATTCGTCAGCAATAACATATATTGAAGATTCATTCATTTTTGTAACGGCATCTTCTATATTCAAGTTATGCTTCTCTGCAATTGCTAAGGCAATTCTATTTATATGAGTGTAAATTCCGGCGAATGTGAGCACCCTATTCCGATTGAAAGTGAGCAGTCAATTCCGGTTTAAATTGAGCAGCGGCATTTTCATCAAAAACAAAGAAC
>JAJZSZ010000291.1 GCA_021849365.1 Bacteroidota bacterium
GATCTACCACAGGGTGGAATTCTGAATAACATCGACTTACAATACGACAACGAATGTGCCCGTCACAAACTGCTCGATGTCATCGGCGATTTAACCCTGGCTGGAAAACGAATTAAAGGGCGCATCATTGCTACCAAACCAGGGCACCATACCAATACCGAATTTGCCAAATTGCTTCAGAAAGCCATTCGCAAAGAGGAATCAAGAGAGAAAGCTCCGTATTACAATCCCAATGCACCTGTGTTGATGGATGTAAACAAAATCAAGGAACTTTTACCACACCGTTTCCCGTTCCTGATGGTGGATAAGGTAATCGACATCCAGAGCGATTACATTGTTGGGATTAAGAATGTAACCGTAAACGAACCGTTCTTCCAGGGACATTTCCCCGACGAACCGGTTATGCCAGGCGTGTTGCTGGTTGAAGGAATGGCTCAGGCCGGAGGAATCTTCGTTCTCCGCAACTTAGTAGGAAAATACTCTACTTACTTCCTGAAGATTGACAATGTAAAATTCAGAAAAAAAGTAGTTCCGGGAGATACCGTTATTTTTAAGATTATACTCACCAGTCCGATACGTAGGGGAATTGCCGAGATGCGCGGATTGTGTTACGTTGGCGACCAAATTGTTGCCGAAGGTGATTATATGGCTCAAATTGTAAAAATCAATTAATTAGAAAATAGAATATCATGAAACAACCATTAGCTTACGTACATCCGGAAGCCAAAGTCGCTGACAACGTGGTTATTGAACCGTTTGTATCGATTGATAAAGATGTTGTTATTGGTGAAGGAACCCGTATCGGGTCGAGTGTTACCATTATGCCGGGCGTACGCATTGGTAAAAACTGCCGGATTTTCCCGGGAGCTGTGATTGGTGCCGAACCTCAGGACCTGAAATTCAGGGGAGAATATACAACTGTCGAAATTGGCGATAACACAACTATCCGCGAGTATGTAACTATAAACCGCGGAACTGTAGCCAAAGGAAAAACTGTAGTTGGAAGCAATTGTTTGCTGATGGCTTACGTGCACGTTGCCCACGATTGTGTGGTTGGCAACAACGTAATTCTGGTTAACAGCACCCAGCTGGCCGGCGAGGTTGTGATTGACGATTACGCCATCCTCGGCGGAATGTCAGCTGTACACCAGTTTGTTCACGTTGGATCGCATGTAATGATTTCAGGCGGATCGCTGGTTCGTAAAGACGTTCCTCCATACATCAAAGCAGGACGCGAACCGCTGGCTTATGTAGGTATCAACTCAATCGGGTTGCGCCGCCGTAACTACAGCAACGAAAAAATCCGCGAAGTGCAGGAAATCTACCGTTACATCTATCAGAAAGGTTTGAACATTTCACAAGCTGTTGAGATAATCGAAGCCGAAATGCCTGCTTCTCCTGAACGCGACGAAGTATTGCTGTTCATCAAAGACTCGAAACGTGGAATTATCCGTGGCTATCTGCCCGATTAATTTTACCTGAAATAAAAATAACTGAAAAGCCCTGAATCAATTGGTTCAGGGCTTTTTTTATGGCCGAAGTTTTTAATCCAATGTAGTGGATTACTTCATAATGTTGATGGGTAAATAACCGGATGCTCTGATTAGAATCAAAAAGTTTGTCATTAAAGTTACTGTCCTAAAGCCGGACAGGCTGACACTTTTTCCCTGCAGCTGGAAAAAGTGCCCAAAAAGAGCCGCCGCTGAAGTCTAAAAGCTAAAAAACGATTGCGTTTCGCTAAAAATTTCCAAACTCCTCCCTTTGGTCGTCAGACAGGGAAATTTTCTTAACGCTACACTGCATCGTTTTTCTTAACGCTTTTATACTTAGGCGGAGTATCCACAAAATAGTGCGAAGATTTTTTAATCAAAAAATTAAAATAGGAATCTTTAATCATGTACCAATTCTTAAACGAAGCGGGTGCGAGGGCCGTCAAAACGCCCGGCTGAGGGTTCGTTTTGACAAGATTTTTGCTTCCTTTTCATCGAATGGAAAAGGAAGGGCCAATCCGGCCTGAGGATAGAAAAGCCTCAAGATTAGTTGCATTCCGTAATAAGTTATAATAACCTTCATTTTTCCCAGACAAGAACCCGAAATAATCCAATGCATTGCTTTAACTTTAATAAGTTGAAAACCAGAATTCAGCAACATACAAACCGTAACCCATGAAACGCATTTATCTTGCCCTACTGATTGGCATTATTTTTCTTTCCTGTGAAAAAGGCAATGATCAGAATATTGAAAGAAACAATACCGGATTACTCTCCAAAGTATTTATTTCAGGCACAGCTTACATGGAATATACCTATACAAGTTCGGGATTGATTCAGGAAGAAAAAAGCTGGGGGTCGTACACCAAACATTCGTACAACTCATCGGACCTGCTTGTAAAATCGGAATCGTATGTTGATCCGTCAATTTTCAGTAGCTCGTCGTATGTGATTGCCGAGGCCAGCAAACGAAAAGAATGGGCAAATCCGCAGAATACTCCACTAAATGTTACGAATACCTATACCTACAATAAAGCGGGCATACTCATTCAACGGAATATTGAAAGAGCAAATGGAACCGGTGATTATGTAAAGTATGAACTCAACAAAAAAGGGATGATTTCAAAAGAGACTTATTACTACGAAGACAAGCTTTCGGGATATGTTGACTATTCGTATGACGATCGGGGAAACCTGACTACCCGAAGTCACTATTTCATTTCGACGGATGGGAAAAGCAACTTAAGTAATAAAACGGAATATGAATACGACAATAAGCTGAATCCGTATTTCCCTTTTAACAAGCTGTTATATCCGGGCCGGGCAACCAATATGAACAACATTACCAAAGAAACTTATACGCTTTACGGTGAACTTCCTTTAGGTATCGAACGGGTACAAGTCACTACGCACACCTATGAATATAATGCAAAGGGTTTTCCGGTTAAAGTTGACAAGGATACCGTTTACGAATATGAATAGTCTTTGAAATAATATTGGAAAAGCCCTGAATCGATTGGTTCAGGGCTTTTTTTATGAGCAGTCAATTCATGGGAACGAGAAATAAACGGATAAAAATTCGATCGTTTCGGAAGATTATCCCCGTAAAATCATAATTAAAAACAGTTCGTTTCGGGTTATCGCTTAGTGAATTAACGCTAACTTTAGCATCAACTAAAACGATTAACCTATGAAGAAACTAACTTATTCCATTATCATCATTCTGCTTGGTGTGCTCCCGATCGCTTTCCAGGGTTGTTCGCCTGCTAAAACCGAAAGCAGTCAGCGTACCGTTGCGTTCGACTCCGACTGGCGCTTTCTGAAAGGTAATCCGGCGGATGCCCAGAATCCAGGCTTCGACGATTCGCAGTGGCGCAAACTCGACCTTCCGCACGACTGGAGCATCGAAGATCTTCCGGATCAGATAAAAGACAGTATCATCGGGCCATTCTCGAAAGCCTCGGTGGGCAAAATGAGTACCGGTTACACCATTGGAGGAACTGGCTGGTACCGCAAAAATTTCATCCTCAGTAAAAATGATGAAAACAAGGTTGTTTATCTGCAGTTCGACGGCGTGTATATGAACTCCGACGTTTATATAAACGGCAAGCTGGTGGGCAACCATCCCAACGGATATACCTCATTTTATTACGACATCACTTCGTTCCTGAATCCGGCAGGGCAGCCCAACACGGTGGCTGTTTGTGTGAAGAACGAGGGCAAGAATTCGCGCTGGTATTCGGGCTCCGGAATTTACCGGCACACCTGGCTTACGGTAGTGAACCCTGTACATGTTGGCGTGTGGGGAGTTCATGCCGAAACACCATCGGTTGACGACAACTCGGCTCAGGTGAATGTTTCGACGAACCTTGTAAATTCAGGAAAAGAAGGCAAACCGGTGACGGTAAAGGTGGAAATTCTCGATCCTTCAGGAAAAGTTGTGGGTAACGCCGAAGGAAACATTACGGTTCAACCCGATGCAGTGAATAAGATTGAACAGAAAATTCAGGTGAATAAGCCTGATTTGTGGTCGATCGACAGTCCTAAACTGTACGCAGCCAAAGTATCGGTACTCGACAACGGAAAAGAAACCGACGTTCAGCAAATATCGTTTGGAATCCGGAGTATTCGCTTCGACGCACAAACCGGATTTACGCTGAATGGCAAAAGCATTGAAATGAAAGGCGGTTGCTACCACCACGACAATGGCCCGCTGGGATCGGCAGCCATCGACCGCGCCGAAGAACGCAAAATCGAGATTTTCAAGAACGCCGGACTTAATGCGATACGTTGCAGCCACAACCCGCCATCGCCTTATTTGCTCGAGGCTTGCGACCGGCTTGGGATGCTGGTGATTGACGAGTTTACCGACATGTGGGAAAAGCAGAAGAATCCGAACGATTACTCGCTGTACTTTAAAGAATGGTGGCAGAAAGATATTCAGTCGATGTTGTTGCGCGACCGCAATCATCCGTCGGTGATTATGTGGAGCATCGGAAACGAAATTCCTGAAGCGGCTGATACTTCAGGCCTGCGGATTGCCAAAAAGCTGGCAGCCGAAGTGCGAAAATTCGACACAAGCCGCGCTGTGACCCAGGCATTAGTCGGTTTTTGGTCTCCTAAACCAGGTAAAAGTGATACTGATAAGATGGCTTCGCTAATGAATGAGCTTGATGTGGCCGGGTACAACTATGCTTATAATAAGTATGAAGAACATCACGAAAAATACCCCAATCGCATCATGTATGCATCGGAATTTATGCCGCTGTATGCGCTCGATAACTGGAAGATGGTTGAGAAACTTCCGTATGTGATTGGTAATTTCGCGTGGGTGGTGATGGATTACCTGGGCGAAGCCGGTGTTGGCCTTTCGAGGCTGGTTCCTGACGTTCCGGAGAAACCGGGACCACGCAGAGGTGGCGGAATGGGTTTGCTTTTTGCCCCTGATTCGTGGCCAATCTTCAACGATTACCAGGGCGACATCGATCTGATCGGGAATATGAAACCCCGCTACTATCATCAGTTGGTTGTTTGGCGTCAGAGCCCGATAGAAATTTTGGTGCACCGCCCAATTCCTGCCGGGATGAAAGAAGTTGTAAGTCCGTGGGGCTGGCCCGACGAACTGAAAAGCTGGAGCTGGGCCGGGCATGAAAAGGAAAAGATGCAGATGCACGTTTATACGCGCAGCAAACTGGTAAAACTCGAACTGAACGGGAAACTCATCGGCGAGCAGGCTGTTGACGGCGAAAACGCAATAACTGCAACCTTTGACGTACCTTATGAAGCCGGAACGCTCACTGCCCGCTGTTACGACAACGGAAAAGAAACCGCATCGCAAACACTGAAAACCGTTGGCGCTCCTTCTGCCCTGCGGTTGATTGTCGATCGGGCTACGATAAAAGCCAGTCGTAACGATTTGGCCTATGTAAATGCCGAGGTGGTTGATGCCGAAGGAAACGTGATTCCGTATGCCGACGATGTAACTATCCAATTCGAGATAAGCGGACCGGGCGAAATTGCAGGCGTGGCCAGTGGCAGCCCTACCGAAATGTCGAGCTTTAAGCAGCCACAGAAGAAAACCTTTATGGGTAAATGTTTGGCCATTGTGAGGCCGAACGGCGCTCATGGTAAAATAATACTGAAAGCCAAAGCCGAAGGATTAAAGGAAAGCTCGGTAGAAATCGTCACCCAATAAACGCTTATAAAAAGACAATAAGCACTCAAATGCATAAAGCCCTGAATCGCGCGATTCGGGGCTTTTTTGTTGAATTTAGTGAAAGGCAAAACCTTTTGCCGGGAAGCCAAAACAAGGTCGTTGAAAAGAAAAACTATTTAGCGAGACTGAAAAATATTCGTGTAAGATGGAAAATATAAGTTGTAAGTGCCAAAATAAGAGTTGTAAGATTGAAAAATAGTCTTGCGAGAATCAAAATAAAGGTTGTAAGAGCCAAAATAAGAGTTGTAAGACTGAAAAATAATTGTGTGAGATCGAAAATATAAGTTGTAAGAGCCCAAAATAATCTTGTGAGATCGAAAAATAATCATGTAAGAGTCTAAATAAAGGTTGTAAGACTGAAAAATAGCCGTG
>JAJZSZ010000292.1 GCA_021849365.1 Bacteroidota bacterium
AGCCCGGACTCAATAAGGAATCCGGGCTACTTTTATCTTTCAACTTAATTTAGTACTTCCAGACCAGTACATCTGCCGTTTTCATCGATTTTGATCCAATCAGGATTTTGGCATTCGCCGGAAGATTCATTTCGTAAACCTTATCCGAATAATTCATCGCAATACCATAACCATCGCGGTATTCGACCATGATTCCCTGTGGATAGTTTTCAACCGGAATGCCTTGCTGTTTGCAAAGTTTGGTCAATACCTGTTTTTCCAGTTCGCCTTCTTTCGAATCAACGCCAATGTAGGTCACCGTTCCCCTGCCCAATTTATGGAAAACAACAGCTGGAGTTCCGGCATAGAAATCGCCTTCGAAAGTTGCCCAGGTTTCAGTTCCGGCGAAAGGTTTCAGCAAATCGCCCCAGATTGTCCATGCATATTCCTGGTTGTTGAATTTAATTTTATCAGGCGAGTGCGGCATCAGCAAGTCGTACGACTGAACTTCGGCACCAAACAACTTCCACATGGGTTGGTAAAATTTAGCTTCCCACAAATGGCCCTGGCGGTCCATAATTCCGGTGCGGCAACTCATTACCAGATTACCACCGTTCTCAGCATATTTGGTGAGCTTGTCAATCATTTGCTGATCGATCATTTCGTAAGCAGGTACAATCAAAATCGGGTAGTTTGCAAAATTGGTTGTATCGCGCACAAAATCAACCGGAGCGCCGAACGATTTGGCTGCTTTGTAATATTTCAGGAAATGGCCTTCGGTATTCCATTCGGTGGTTTGCTTATTCAGGTTAATTCCCTGAACATTGTCGGTATTAATCAGGATTCCGGTTTTGCGCTGTTCGTAAGCTTTGGGTAATGCAGCTTTCGGATCGTAGTTTTTCCGGAGCATTTTGATTTCCTCAATAAACTGGGCAAATTCTTTTCCTCCCGGAGTTGGAGTTACCCCATCAGTACCAACAATTCCGTAGTGATACTGCTCGTAACCGTAGAGCGGAGCACGATAGCGGTAAGTACAGGTAAATTTGCTGCCTCCGGCAAACACATGCCACAAATACATTCGAATTGCTCCGGGCAGTGGCTGCGGATTAATGCTTCCCCAGTTTACCTGACCAGGCTGCAATTCCATTACGCCGTACATGCCTTTCAGCGGACGGAAAAAGTCGTTGGCCATAGCAATACGCGAATATTCGCCTACACGGTAACCTTTAGGGCCAATGCCTTTGTCACTACCATAAACCATATAACGGGTGTACGCAACAAAATCAAACTCCTTACTTTGGCCCACGTAACCCACATCGTACATCGGAATGTAGTTGGAAGTAATCCACTGGTCTTTCGAAGCATATTTCTTTATTTCGCGGGCTTGTTCGTCGAGGAACGATGCTGTTTCCCAATCGGCAAAGCGATAATGGTCGAGCTGCGCATGAAGGTTCATCCCCCATTGACGGTGCAGCGGAATATTTATCTCGTCAAAGCTGGTATAAGTTCCGCTCCAGAAATTGGTTCCCCAGGCTTTGTTTACAGCATCAATGGTTTTGTATTTTTCTTTCACCCAATCGCGGAAACGTTGCGGAGCATCAACACCATAATCTAGGAAACGACGCGGTTCATTATCAACCTGCCAGCCAATTACGCGCTTATCCTGTCCGTATCGTTTGGCCAGCTCAGCAATCATTTTCATCGAATACTGGCGATAGTAATTGCTTGAGAAAGTGGCATGCTGGCGTCCGCCATGATCCATCTGGCGTCCATCTTCATCGGTGGCCAGCACTTCGGGATGTTTGCGCACCAGCCAAACCGGAGGCGTAGCTGTTGAAGTACACATTACTACCTTCAGATTATATTTGGCAGCCAGTTGCAACGAGCGGTCGAGCCATTTAAAATCATATTTGCCTTCTTCAGGTTCGAGCTGAGCCCAGGCAAACTCGGCAAAGTGGGTAAATTCGAAACCCATTTTAGCCATATTCTGAAAGTCGCGTTCCCATTGCGTTGAGTCCCAATGTTCGGGATAATAATAAACACCGACAGTGGTTAAATCTTTGGAAGGAAAAAATTTTTCGAAGTTTTGAGCACTCAAATTGAAACTCAGGATGATCCCGAATAGACTCAGGACAAGCAGTTTCGGTAATGATGTTAGTTTCATCAGCATAGTAATTTAATTAGATTTAAGGGTTATAAATTGGCCCTACAAGTATAGCGTATTTTCGGGCAAATCCGGCTAAAAGTGTCAAAAACACAATAATAAATTGGCCAGAATTTAGCAGATAATAGAAGGAAATGAACGAGTGGTTTTTACCTGAAGAAGTAAATCCGGTAGGCGTTCTTTTCTGTAATAAGGTAGAAATCGCCTTGCTGTAGTAACAAATACTTACCGTTGGCAATGCTGTCTTTGGGAACGAACCATTTAGGAAGCGCAGGTCTTTTGATTTTTTCAATTTTATCAAGAACTAAACCTGAAACAACAGGCAGACATTTGCTGAGTTCAGCCTCGTACAATTCGAGTTTCTTAAATTCGAACTGTCCAAAGGCATGCTGACTGCCAACATCGTAAGTTTCTTTAATAGCAAAGGCATCTTCCTTCAAAATTCCGGGGAACCAGCCATGACTGAAAAACTCGTATTCCATCAGCTCATGATACGAATAAAACTCGACATAAGGCGATTCGCTGCAGCCGGAAAGGCTCAGGAACAAGCAAAGGATTAGGGCGAAGGATAGTTTGAGGAGGTTGGGCATAATGATAAAATTAACATTTGATGGTATAAAATGGCGGGAATTACGTGTCTGCAAACTTATCAACCGAAAAGAACCGCAGTCTGTGGGCGCTAAATCCAGGAAACCCCTTAAAAAACAACATTTTATGACCGCTGTTAGCAACAGCTTTTTATTTTTTCAAATCACTTATTTTCCACAATTCATAGTTCAATTGATACATTTTCTTAAAAGCCAAACAACATTGTCTGAGCATAAATTCAAAGTCCAACTCTTTCTTCCAAGTGATTTTTAACTCCCCCACACTACTTGATTTGTACTGCCAATCTTCATTTGTAACATCAAAAAAGTATTTCCTCATTATTCTGTAAATCATACTTTTGTTTGTATTGAATAAATCAGGGAATTTTTTTCTTTGTTTGTCCGAGGTAAATTCAAATTCAGAATATTCAAAGCCTTTGAATTCGGATAAGTCCAATAATTTTTTCCAAAATTGGTCACCCATATATCTCAAATTACCATTATGTCTTAAATCAGTTGACAAATAGATTCCATTCTCATCAAGACCAATTTTGTAATCACATTTTATTTTCAGTGCCTTGATTATTAATTCAGGTCCATAAAAATTTTGATAAAAGCTATCATAATCCCATCTTTCCTTAAAGCTCCCATATTCAATCGAATATTTAGCAATCGTTGAAAGTCCATTTACACAAGCAATAGTTGTTTCCCAAATTTCGTCCGTGGTAAAATCAGTATCTGAGTTATTTAATTCAATATAAGCATTTATCTTTTCAATTATTGAATTGAATTCAGGAGACTGATTTATCATTAATTTATCTAACTTTCTATCCAAGTTGCTGTTTTTTTTAATTGTTGTTAACTACTCGATAAAGCAAATATACACCACTTTCCTTAGAAAATTATTGATAATAATAACCTTCATTTTCCTCTCTATCAGTCAATAAAAAACCTGAACCCGTTGCCGGATCCAGGTTGTGAAAACAGTCGATATTTTATTAGTCAACCAGCAATGCTTGTTCCAACTCAATGGCTTTCGGGAACAGGATATTGTTTTCGAGGTGGATATGCACATGCAAATCGGCCTCAAATTCTTTCAGTTTGCCATACAGAACGCGGAAAGTGTTACAGGCATCTTCCGGAGCGGTGTAACCTGCACTTAAAAGCTCCATTTGTTTCAGGATCACTCCGGCATTTTCGTGCTCGGCTTCCATCACCGAAATAGGCGAAGCAATAGTGCCAAAACAGGCGCCGTCGTCGCAACCACCTGCAGCCTCTGCCAAAACGAGCTTCTTGATGTATGGGAACAAAATCATTTCCTCTTTATGCAGATGCGATGTCAACTCTTCGGCCAAATCCTGGAACAGATCGTTGATTTTCACCGTTTCCGGATGATTGTCACCATGTACCTCAGCCACCTTTTGCGCCAGTGGCAATATCTGTGGAATAGCCCGTTTTACATACTGGTGATGCGTATTGATGATATAGTCTGACAAAAAGTCGAGTTTCCAGCTGTCGAAATCGTGAGCTGCCGCTCCTCCTTTATATTGAAGCGATTCGAGCTCACTAATTACTTTCGACTCGTCGGTGCCGTTTGCGGCACAAGCGTCGGCCACCGAAATTTTACCTCCGCAGCAAAAATCAATACCATAACTGCTGAATACATCTGCTGCCCTAAAATCCAACTTCACAATTTCCCCTACTGTTTTATTTCTTAAGTTTTCCATTTTTCTGAATTTATTGTTGTTATTGTTTATCCCTGACAGGGTTTGAAACCCTGTCAGGGGTACTAAAACATTTAATTTTCTTTTTTCACCGACCAGCCAAATACGAGTCCGGCAACAAAATACACGAGTGCCACTACACCGACCGCAAAAATGGTATCACCAATCACGCGTAACCAGCGAAGCGTATTCATAAACGGCTGTTGAAGGAATTCGGCCGAACGAGCGTACCACATTCCATATTTCACGCTGGCTACAGTTTGGTATAAACCAACCGGAAGTACGCTAATCAGCACCATAAGCAACAAACCAATGTTTATGGCCCAGAAGGCAATGCTAAGCGGTTTGTCGTTCCATTGACTCTTCACCCACATGTTGCGGAGTACGAAAAGCATCAGCGAGATTCCCAGCATTCCGTAAACGCCAAACAACGCGGTGTGTCCGTGAACCGGAGTCGTGTTCAATCCCTGCATGTAATACAATGCGGTTGGTGGGTTAATCAGGAATCCGAAGATACCGGCACCTACAAGGTTCCAGAATGCTACAGAAATCAATCCGTAGATCGGCCATTTGTAGTTAGCCAACCAGTTGGTATGGCGGCTCAATCCGTAGTTATGCCAAACCTCGAAGCCCATCAGCACGAGCGGAACAACTTCCAGTGCGCTGAATGTAGCGCCCAGAGCCAAAACTGCGGTTGGCGTTCCGGTGAAATACAGGTGATGGAACGTACCAATAATACCGCCACCGAGGAAGATAATGGTTGAGAACAGCACGGCTGTTGTTGCCGATTTGATGCGCAGCAGTCCGAGTTTTACGAAGATGAAGGCTGAAACTACAGCGGCAAATACTTCGAAGAAACCTTCAACCCAAAGGTGCACCACCCACCAGCGCCAATATTCGGCAACAGCCAGGTTGGTATGTTGTCCCCACATCAGTCCGGCGCCGTAGAACGAGCCGATTGCAGCCGATGCCACCACAAACAAAATGATAAGGTTGCGGCTTTCGGAAGGAGCTTTCAGGATAGGAATTAACGGACGAACCATCAGTGCCAGCCAGATAAACAAACCGGCAAAGAGGAAGATCTGCCAGAAACGGCCCAAATCGACATATTCATATCCCTGATGACCAAACCAGAAGTTTTCGGCCAGACCCAATTTCTGCATAACGCCCATCCACTGACCGGCGAGCGAACCAACCACAATCACCAAAAGCGCACCAAACAGCACATTCACACCAAGTCGCTGATATTTGGGTTCGTAGCCCGAAACAGCCGGAGCAATGTACAAACCGGTAGCCAGCCATGAGGTTGCAATCCAGAAAATGGCAAGCTGCACATGCCAGGTACGCGAAATAGAATACGGTAAAATGGAGCCCAAATCGAGCCCGTAGAAAGCATTTCCTTCCACTCCAAAGTGTGCGGTAACTACACCCATAATCACCTGCACCAGAATCAGAGCGGTTACAATCACGAAATATTTCAGAGTAGCCTTCATCGAAGGTGTCGAGGTAAGGTTGATCAGCGGATTTTCTGAAGGCATAGGCACATGCTCTTCGTTGTCGCGGGTGCGGGCATATTGATAAGCCAGCAACTGTTAAGCATGCTTGATGAGTG
>JAJZSZ010000293.1 GCA_021849365.1 Bacteroidota bacterium
ATGATGTCCCTGAAGTGACTGTTTGCCAAGAGTATTGGGGTAAATCATAGCCGGGCCCCCAAGTTGGATGTATTTTTTAGAAAGAATATACGTGTTTTCGCTTGGCGGAACAATGCTGTCGTTTAATCCAATTTGAAAGAGCAACGGAACTTTGGCGGCGGCCAGTTTTTCGAGATTGTCAATGGGATTGTCCTTGTAATCCAATGCCTCTTGTTCAGTTTTAAAATTGTAAGCTTTTTGCAGCAGTTTCCACGATTCAGGATCGCCCTTGCTAAACCCTTTTCCTCCCGGCCAGCTTTTGAAATCACAAACCGGCGCTTCGGCATAAATACTGGTTACCCGTTCAGGATATTTTTTTGCAAAATTGAAAACATACAAACCGCCACGGCTTACACCTTCCAACGCAACTTTTTTGTTCAAACCATATTGCGATGTCAGGTAATTATAAAAATTATTCCAGATATCGACGCATCCGGGAGAGCCTAAAAGCTCGTCAGTGTTAATATAAACGATGTGAAATCCGTTTCTAACAAGAATGCTGTCCATTTGATAATGCCATTCGGGAAAGCGGGCGCGCCAAATCCAGGGCTTGCCGGCTGCTGCTTTTTCCGGAACAATAATGTGGGCATTGCGCCGGTCGATCTGAAAATCGTAGCGTGTAAAGCCATGCCAAATCGATTTTTCTCCGGGATAATCAGCCAAGATTAATTGGCCTTCTTTGCCTGTCAAGGCTTTATAAATTGCTTTAGCCATTAATCCGGCACCTTCGGCATTGGGATGAATCTGGTCGGGGAAAAGTGATGGTTTATCTTTGAGGGCCGTAAACAGATCGACTACTGGCAGTTTTTCTTTTCGGGCCACTTTTTCGATGGCAGGACTAACACCATGAATCACAATAGAATCATTGATGCCCCAGCGGCTGGCATAAACAGGTACTGGTTTGCAAACAAATATTCGGGGATGTGAAGCCAGTTTTTTTAATTCGGTTACCATTGCCAGGTAGTCGGTGTAAAATTCTGACGAGAATTTCCAGTTTTGAGGCTTGGTGTCGTTTGTTCCAAGTTTAATGATCACTACATCAGGCAGAAAAGCCTTCGCCTGTGCATAAGCTTCTTCGTTCCAGAAGGGGAAATCGCCTTTTTTTAGCATCGTGCGGGCACTAATCCCGAAGTTGCGAACGACCCATTTATCCCCTAGCATTCTCTGAAGTTGTGCAGGATAGGAATCGCGAGGCCTGTCATTAATTCCGGAACCATAAGTGATGCTGTTCCCGATGCAGGCCACTTTTATTGGTGACGAATATTTTGAGGGATCGATAGGTTGGGCAAAACCTGTTATAACCAGGACTGAAAATGTCAGGAAAAATAAGATAGCTTTCATCGCATTTGATTATTGGGAATTTTACCAGGTTATTTAAGTCCGTCTTTGATTTTAAACACCCATGCATATTGGCAAGGGTTGGTTGCCGGACTTATTGACGGTGGAGTAATAGTCAATTTATTTCCGGATGAAGCGTATTTTACGTTTCCGTTGAATCCGATTAATGAAACATTGCTGGCGCCACTCACTCCTGATACAGTAATTGGTTTGTCTTGCCATTTGGTAACAATAACAAATAAATCTTTGCCTTTGGCAGTGAAGAAAACCGTAGTTTCTTTTCCAACTGCAGGAGACTTATCCCAGGCGTGAGTTCCATAAATGCTTTCGCCGTTAACAGCCAGCCAGTCGCCCATATCTTTCAGGCGTTGCTGCATAATTACCGGAATGCGGCCATCGGCAGTAGGGCCAATATTTAGGAGTAAATTACCGCCGCGAGCCACTTTATCGATGAGGATATGCACCAGCGATTCTGATGTTTCGTAATCTTTCAGGTTTTCGTTGCGGTTGTAGCCAAACGATCCGCCAATACCACGACATTCTTCCCAAGGGTGTTCAATCTTTTTGCCCTGAGCATTTTGATCGTGAACCAAATCGTATTCGGTGGTATATATTCCACCGTGTTTGCTGCGGGTTTCTTTGCCCCAGCGGTCGTTCACCACTACGGTTTCTTTCACTGGTGATTCGTTATAAAGCCAGGCCAGAAACTCGGTACTTTTCCATTTTTCGCTGGGGTGATCCCATTCTCCGTCAGTCCAAACCACATCGGGCTGATAGCGTGTTACAAGGTCTTTTAGCTGTGGAATCATGTGATCGTCCACATATTTCGTTAAATCATCTTTGTATAATGGATTGTACCATTCGTAAAGCGAGTAGTAAAAACCCATGTGCAGACCCTGGGCTTTAACAGCTTTAGTGAGGTCTCCTGCCAAATCGCGGTGCGGACCAACATCAACAGCATTCCAGTTCCACGATTGTTTCGAAGGCCATAGTGTAAATCCTTCGTGGTGTTTCGAGGTTAAAACAATATATTTTGCCCCCGCTTGTTTAAATACTTCGGCCCATTGATCAGGGTTGAACATTTCGGCTTTGAAGTCTTTCACAAAGTCCTGGTATTTTACCTTTTCGCCGAAAGTTTTGTTGTGGAAGTCAGAAAAAGCTTTCGATGGCTTTCCATCCGGATTTTGGCGCGACCAATACCATTCGGCATATTTTTCGTAAACATTTCCCTCTGTAGGTCCCCATGCTGGCACTGAGAATAAGCCCCAATGAATAAAGATTCCGAATTTGGCATCGGTAAACCATTGCGGAATTGGCCTGCTGTCAATAGATTGCCAGTTGGACTGATACGGTTGAGCTGCAGAAAAGAGAGAAAAAAAGCAAAGAAGAATTGCTGGGAAAACCTTTCGAATAGAATAAAGTTTTGGTTTCATCAGAATTTAGTTTAGTTGTTTCTTTAATTAGGTTTTATCATTCAAAGATAGAAATATTCTGATGTGCTGATGTGTGCTGGCTGTACTTTTGGATATTTTACGCTAATATGCTGAAAATATGAAATTTATTTGGAAAGATAGGTTTGCCATACTTTTCTGTGATTTAAAAATTGGGTGATGAAGGCAGCAAAAAAACAACCCCTCGTTTTGCCGTAGCTATTACGAGGGGTTGAGACCCGGACAGTCGCTTGCTCGGGTTTATTCTCCGGATCAGTTATTAATTAATACCCAGGATTTTGTTTAATCAACTGGTTGCTGGCCATTGCCTGCTCCGGTATCGGGAAGCGGTTCTGAAATGCTTTGGCTTCTCCGTCGGCTGGGTGATCCCACCATGATTGAGTGGTATATTTGTTCCAGCGTACCAAATCGGTACGGCGGCGGCCTTCACCAATAAATTCAATCATCCATTCGTCCAGCATTCTCCATTCGTCGAGATTGGCTGCTGTTACAGGATCAGGATCCGCGTTCTTAAAGTAGCGCTTGCGTACATCATTGATAAGTTTAGCGGCACCAGCTTTGTCGTTTGCACGTAGTTTGCATTCGGCAAGCATGTAATATGCTTCAGCCAGGCGGAAAACAGGGATGTCAGGGTTACCCCTTAAAGTTTGATTGGAAGCCCATGGAGTAGGTGAAAACTTGGCCAAACGAACGCCCGAATTTTCTTCACCCCAGCGTGCACCTTCTTTGCCATGATCGGTTTCTGAGCCCGGCATCGGAATGATACGTGCTATCTGGTCAACAATTACCAATGTATCGGTTGGCTTAAATTGACGGTTACCTCCGTGGCATACTTTTCCATTAACCGGATTAACCATTTTTCCGAAATAGAACATACCACGGAACTTGCCGTTGCCTTCGTATGCGGCTAATTGCTTGCGCACATCCTGATCATTAAATTTGGCAAATGGGCTACCCAAGCGATAGGTTTGTCCGTCTCTTGCATTTGGGCTTCCGGTTAAGTATGATTTGCCATTTTTATCAAGCGAAGGAACAAGACAATAGCCGTTGTTGCGGTTGCCAATTGTACCGTTGTCCCAGTATTCTCCCATACCGTAATGGTTTGAATTTGGACCTACGCTGCGTTCGCTTACGGCATACTGGCTTGGTACCGACCAAATAATTTCAGTAGAGCGATCGTTGTTGAAGCCATAAATATTTGTCCAGTCGTTCTCAAGTTTATAGGCACCATATTTTCCATCGATAATATCTTGACAAATGGCAGCACATTGGGCATACATATCTTTGCCGATGTACGACTGTGCGTTAAAGTAAAGCCGTGCCTGTAACATAGCCGCTGCAGCCTGGTTGATAGCCCCGGTTTCCATTGCTCCCAGGGTTGCTTTCTTGGGCAGCTTTGGGATGGCTTCAGTAAGCAATTTGTCTATAAAGTTGAATGTTTCAACATCGGTGGCTCTTGCCTGAATATCACCCTGTGTTGTTGTATAAAGCGGTACTCCGCCAAACATATCTAGTCCAAACCAGTAAAAGAAGGCGGACAATGTTTGAAGCTGCATCAGCACAGCATCGCGGCTGCCTGCAGGGAACCCAAGTTTATCGAAGTCAACATACTGGTCGATATCGTCTTTTGCACTCCATGCCTGTGCTACGCCCATCGAAAAGGCGCGCCATGCGTCGTACACGCCGGGAGTTGTAGGTGTGAAATCGTGATTGTAACCGCGAAGGTAAGCGCCGCCATCGTACCAGTCGTTATAACGAGACGGTACAAGCATCTCGTCGGTTGTAAATTCCTGAAGGCGAATAAAATTGGAATGGGCTTGACCGTCGGCCATACACCATGCCCAGTGGGTAAAAGCACGCCCCATGCGCTGATAGACTTTCGGTTGGGTGTCGAAAAACAATTCGGGTACCGATTGTGAGTAGTACTCCGGCTCAACCGAACACGACTGGAAAGATACGGATAACGTGATAACAGCAACGGTGGCTGTTATAAACTTATATATTTTCATCTTCGTACTTTTTATTTGATTTAAGGTTAAAAATTAAACTGAGCACCGAACGTAAAAGTACGGGTCTGAGGATAGATGTCGCCTTTCCTCTCAATACCTGCATCCCAGCCGGTAATATCAATTTCAGGATTCAGGCCTGGATACTTGGTGAAAGTATAGAGGTTATTTCCGGTAAAGTAGAACCTGATGTTTTCCATGAGTTTTGTATATTTCTTCATTGGCAGGGTGTATCCCAGCGAAAGGTTCTGAATTTTGACGAAAGTGGCATCGTAAAGGAAATAGTCGCTTGGTGAAGGGCGTCCGGTGATATGTCCGTTTTTGTTGATAGCGTCATAAAGCATATTACCCTGAACCACGTTTCTCAATCCATATTCCAGTTCAATGGCATTATAGATGTCATAATCAATCCAGCTGGTGAGAGTCATGTTGAAGTCCCATTTTTTGTAGCTGAGGTTATGCGACCAGCCGGCAATAAGTTTTGGAATATAACTTTTCTGATAAACGCGGTCATCTACCGATCCTTCGTCAGAGAAAATCACATTGTTGTCTTTGTCATATATCTGGAATCTTCCTTCTTTTACACCGGCATAGCGGTACATAAAGTAGCTGCCTACTTCTACATTTTCCTCGATGCGATGGGCATATTCAACCCAGTTATTGATTGAGCTTCCGTTGATATAGGTTTGGTCGCCCCATAGCGAACCGATGAAGGTTTTATTGTGGCTCAGGTTTAACGATGTGCTGTAATGCCAGTTTGCTGAACGTACAACGTCGCCACCAATTTCAAATTCCCAACCTTTATTTTCCATTGTACCGATGTTTTTGTACATGCTTGATTGAGTGTTTGGCGGTTGCGGAACTTCCACACTATAAATCAACCCTTTGATGGCGCGGCGGTACAGGTCGAACTTACCGTAAACACGGTTTTTGAAGAGCGAGTAGTCGAGACCCACGTTCCATTCGTGTTTTTCTTCCCAACCTAGTTCTTTATTGAGGTTTGTAGTGGCGCCATAACTCATAGCCCAGGTTCCATCGGGTAGTAACCAACGGGTATCAGAACCATATTTTCTGGCGGCATAATCGGCCGAGAAACCTTCATTTCCGGTTACACCATAAGCAACGCGCAGTTTGAGGTCGTTCACCCAACCGACGTATTTCAGGAAGTTTTCGTTGGAGATACGCCATCCAGCTGATGCAGCCCAAAAGTTACCCCAACGGTTG
>JAJZSZ010000294.1 GCA_021849365.1 Bacteroidota bacterium
GATCTCCTTATATCTATTCGATTCGCCAGATTGACATCGACGAAGAATTGAGTTTTGATTACCAATACGACGCAGAACCTGACGCCTTTCTTTCTGAAGAGGAAAAACGGAAATGGTTTCCATGTTGCTGTGGCGCTGAAAATTGCAGAGGAACATTAATTCATGATTAATAAAATTCTCAAACTAATTTTTACACTTATGGAAAATTCAGAAAAGAAAAACAACCTGTCGGCTCGGATGGTTATGTCGGCAGCAGCTATTTTAGCGATTCAGGCTATGCCTGCAAATACCTTTGCCCAAACTGGCACTCAGGAAAAGATGGTGCAACATTCGGCTATGGGCGGTACGCACATTCACATTAAAATCAGAGATACGGCGGCAAAAATGTCGATCGTTGGTTTCGAAAACGGTTCTCCGGTTTTTAAGAATGCCAAAGGTGAATTCTTCACCATCGACTCAAAAACGGGTGATATGAATTTCATTAAACCCGACGAGTTTGCAAAATTCTCCTGTTGCATAAAAATCAGGCCTACTGCGAGAGAAGCTGGCTCAGGAATGGCCACAGGTAGACGACTTTCGCACATCAAAATGGAGTCGGAAATAACAAATGTGAATGTGCTCGGAGTTGATCAGGCCGGAAATACCATTCAAAAAAACAGTAGGGGCGAAACATTTACCCTTGATCCTGTTACCGGCGATATGATTTTTGTGAAGCTTTAATGATTATTAAGTTACCCTCTTCCTAATTGGTATTTTTACAATTCATCCTGAACTTGTTTCAGGATCTTTTCGCATTGCGGTCAGATCCCGAAATAAATTCGGGATGACCTAATTAAGGAAATTTTATTTTTGAGATTGGTTTTATTTCTCCTGAAATTCAACCTGAAACTGTCTGTTGAACCTGAAAATTCCTGTTGTTTTTTTATCTCCTGAATTGATTGTAAACGATCGGGTTTGACCTTTTAAGACCAACTGTTCCACGAGATTTGGAGTGATTGCTTTACCCTGAATATCAAATGGAATGCGCAATTTACAGCCTCCTCTGAAGTTGCTACACCCATAAGCTGTATTTCCTTTCACTATTTCTCCAGTTTTGCACGACGGACAAACTAACTTTTCAGGTTCAGCTTCATTAAAAATGATTTTGTGCTCGCTGTCCAGTTCCAGAAAACCATCAACCGATTCGTCGTCTTGTTTAAATCCTTTAATCAGGGTGGTTTTCCCTTTTTCTGCCAGGCGTTTAATCTGGACATCAGTTAATTTTTTGCCCATAAACTCAAACGGAATAATAAACCTGCAACCTTCCTTCCATTCAGAACATCCCCATGCATTTTTCCCTTTTTTCAATGTTCCTTTTTTACACGAAGGACAAGTGGTTTCTGCAGGCTCAGCAGGTGTAGCCTTTTCTTTTTTCTCCGGAACTGCGGGTTCTTCAGGAGCCAGCGCAATCTCTTTTCGGGGAGAACGTTTCACCTGATCAACCACTTCGGTTACCATTTGTTTCATTTCGTCCATAAAAAGCGAAACGTCGTATTGTCCAAGTTCAATTTGCCGAAGTTTCTTTTCCCATAGTCCGGTCAATTCAGCCGATTTAAGCAATTCATTTTCAATGGTGTCAATCAGGTCGATTCCGGTTTGAGTTGCTACGAGCCGTTTGCCTTCTTTTTTTACATATTTCCGGCGAAACAAAGTTTCGATAATGTTGGCACGAGTTGACGGACGGCCAATTCCGTTGTCTTTCATCAGTTCACGGAGTTCTTCGTCGTCAACGGTTTTCCCGGCAGTTTCCATGGCACGAAGCAGCGTAGCTTCGGTCAGGTATTTGGGCGGCTGGGTTTGTTTTTCGAGTAATCCCGGTTCGTGCGGGCCATGTTCGCCGATTGTGAATATAGGCAGAATGTTTTCGTCGCTTTGTACCGGATTTTTGTCGTTCATGTACACTGTTCGCCATCCGGGTGAAAGAATTTGCTTTCCGGTCGCCTTAAAATCGTGCGGACCCACTTTGGCTTCAACGGTGGTGTTTGCAATTTTACAATCGGGATAAAACACCGAAATAAAACGGCGTGTCACCATATCGAAAACCTGCTTTTCCTGTTGATTCAGGTCCATGCGGGTTTGGCCGGTTGGAATAATGGCGTGGTGATCGGTAATCTTTTTGTCATCAAAGACTTTATTCGATTTTCTAATTTTATCCTGAAGGAGAGGTGCAGTCAAAAACTCGTACCCTTTCAGGTTTTTCAGGATACCCGGAACTTTGGGATAAATATCTTCAGAAAGATAAGTTGTATCAACACGCGGATACGTCGTCAGTTTCTTTTCATACAGCGATTGAATCGTTCGCAATGTATCTTCGGCCCCCATGTTGAATTTACGGTTGCATTCAACCTGAAGCGAGGTGAGGTCGAACAGGCGCAAAGGAGCTTCAATGCTGTTTTTTGTTTCAATCTTCCCGATTTCCAAATCAAACCTGCTGATTTCTTCCAGCACTGCCGCGGCGTCTTCCCGATTTTGAAATCGCCCCGAAGCTGCAGAAAAAGTAGCCTCACGGTAAATTGTTTTTATCTCAAAATATGGCTCTGGCTTGAAGGCGTCAATTTCTTTTTGCCGGTTGACAATAATGGCCAACGTTGGCGTTTGAACCCGCCCGATGGAAAGCACCTGCTTGTTTTGTCCGTATTTCAAGGTGTACAACCTGGTTGCATTCATTCCTAAAAGCCAATCGCCGATGGCGCGGGCACTTCCGGCGGCATACAGATTGTCGTATTTTTCGGCAGGGTACAACTGGTTAAATCCTTCACGAATTGCTTCTTCTGTAAGTGACGAAATCCACAATCGTTTGACTGGTGCGGTGCATTTAGCTTTCGACATCACCCAACGCTGAATCAGTTCTCCTTCCTGGCCGGCATCGCCGCAGTTTATTACCTCCTCGGCAGCCTGCATCAGTTTTTCGATGGTAGCAAACTGCTTTTTAACGCCATCGTCATCAATCAGTTTGATGCCAAATTTCTGAGGGATCATAGGCAGCGACCTGAAATTCCATGATTTCCATTGCTCGGTATAATCGTTGGGTTCCTTAAGTGTACACAAATGTCCAAATGTCCATGTCACCTGGTAGCCATTCCCCTCGAAATAGCCATCGCGACGGGTTTTGGCGCCTAGAATTTGTGCCAGTTCTTTAGCTACACTGGGCTTTTCTGCAATACAAACTTTCATTTTGAGTTCCAAATTTCAGGTTTCAATTTCCAAAAGATGCTTTGGAAGTTGATTATTCAATATTGGACAATTTCTTTTTAACCGGCACCCAGATTTCTTCTTCGGAATCGGGATTATTGCCCCTGTATTTCTCGCCCATTAGTGCAAAATGCGGACGATTATCAACTGTATATACCGATTCAGGAATCCAGGTCTGAAAAATATACTGGAAGAAAGGCAGAGCAGCATTAGCAGGTCCTTTATAATCAAAAACGGCATATGTTCCTTCCGGAATCACCAACGTTTCCATCTCTTTTGGAACATCAGCAAAGTCGGTTACCTCTATTGCTGCCCATTTTTCAAACTCTTTTTCAGGAGAATACTGATCGAAATATGTTGCTGACTCAAAAACCTGAACTGAATACAGGTTGCTGTTTGCAGCATTCTGAATTTTATTACGGGAAGGCATAAACAACTGCCAGAGTTGAACCGTAGAGTCGTTCAAAACCGACATTATTGCGCTTTTGCCCAACAGTTTTTTCGATTTAATTGAAATTATTCGGGGTTGCATTTCTGGCAAATTTAACCAAAGCGCAACTTCGTGAAGTTCGCTCGTTAATTAAATCGTATTACTAATTTTTTAAAAGCTTGATGCCATTGTCTTCAAGTACAATCATTCGTTTTTTGTACAATGCACCGATGGCTGCTTTGAAATTTTTCTTGCTGATTTTAAATACTTTATATATTTCTTCCGGCGAACTTTTGTCGTTTAATGGCAGGAACCCATTTTTTCGTTCCAGTTCAAAAATGATTTTATCGGTAAAACTGGCGATTTTTTCATATCCAATTTTCTCGAGGCGAAGGTCAATCTTTCCGTCGGTTCTTATTTTTTTGATGTATCCCTGAACTTTGTCTCCGGATTTGAGCGGCTGGAAAACTTCATTTTTGTATAAAATACCCAGGTGGCAGTTGTCGATGATAGCGTTGTAACCCAAATCAGTTTCGTTAACAATGATCAGATCAACTTCTTCATTTTCATCATAGTCAACCGGAATATTGTCGAGGTATTTCTCAATTTTTGATGATGCTGCAACACGTTTTGAATCGGCATCAAGATAAACATAAACCAAATATTTTTGTCCGACTTCCATCGGTTTGCGTTGTTCGCGGAAAGGCACGAATAAATCTTTTGGTAGCCCCCAGTTGAGAAAAGCACCAACCTGAGTTACTGAAACCACTTCGAGCAGGGCAAATTCTTCGACCTGAGCCAAGGGTGTTTCGGTGGTGGCAATCAAGCGATCTTCCGAGTCGAGGTAAATAAATGCCTCGATGAAATCGCCCAACATGGTTCCTTCAGGCACATATCGTTTAGGCATCAGGATTTCGCCTAGTTCGCCTCCATCGAGGTAAATACCAAAATCAAGCTCCTTCAGAACTTCCAGATGATTTATTTTTCCTATTTGTGCCATTTCAGTTCCAAATTTCAAGTTTCAAATTCCAGATCGTATTAATTATCAAGCCATAAGCATCAGGAGGATTTTGATACCTGATACTCATATCTTTTGTCCATTTATTCCCAACCCGTTGCCAAAATATCGGCAATATGAATCGGTTTGATTGGTAGATTGTTTTTCAGAATGTATCCTTCAATGTTCATGATGCATGAGGATTCGGTTGAAATGATGTATTCAGCTCCGGTTTTTAACGCGTTTTCCACTTTTTGTTGAGTCATAGCCGATGAGATTGCTGTAAATTTAGCAGAGAAGGTTCCGCCAAAGCCGCAACATGTATCAATATCTTCCATTTCAACCAATTCAAGTCCTTTTACTTTGGAAAGCAGAAGGCGCGGTTCTTGCCTGATTCCATATTCGCGCAGGGCGGTGCAGGCGTCGTGGTAACAAACTTTATGCGGAAATTCGGCACCAAAATCGGTAAATTTCAGGTGATTCACCAGGTAATCAGTCAATTCAAAAATATTTTGGTTCAGTCGTTGGTAATCTTCGTATCCGGGCTGACCAGCTTTAAACAGATCAGGATAATAATTTTTGATGAAGCCGGTGCATGATGCCGATGGGCTAACAATATGCCGTTCGTTCGGAAAATCGCGAATGAATTTCTTGGCCAGCGTTTTTGTTTCATCCCAGTACCCGCTGTTGAACGACGGTTGCCCGCAGCAGGTTTGCTCGGGGTTATAATTCACATCCAGTCCGGCTTTCCGAAGAAGTTTAACTGTGTTAAAAGCTGTTTCAGGATAAATCTGATCGATGAAACAGGGTATGAATAGATCAACTGTCATAATCGTTTTGTTTGTGCCGAAGTTACCAAAAGACTTTCCTTAAAACAAAAAAGCTGCCCTTTTTGAGCAGCTTTTGCACGGGAGGAGCGACTCGAACGCCCGACACTCGGTTTTGGAGACCGATGCTCTACCAACTGAGCTACACCCGTATCCGTTTTGCGATTGCAAATATAGTAATTACTTTTTCACTACCTAACGAAATTTCAGCCTGAACCTGAATTTTTCTGAATAAAACCGGGCAATTTTAGCTGACATTTTCAAAATCAATCCAATAACAGCATCTACTTTTTTTGTTTTTCCGGTCGAAATTTCCCGGAGAAAACAAAAAAGCCATCCTTTTGCAAAGATGGCTCACTGTTTTCCGGATTGAAATTGCTACCGAATTCGGATTTCTTTTGTTTTATCGCCGATGGTAAGCGTGGCAAGGTTATCGCAATCGCCGTTTCCGTAGTTAATTGTCCAGCTACGGTTGTTGCTTGTTACAACCGAAACTGTTCCACTTACGATGTGATGACATTCCAT
>JAJZSZ010000295.1 GCA_021849365.1 Bacteroidota bacterium
CCCAGATAACACTGAGTGCTGACGAAATCGGATTTATTAATTCGGAACTCGACAAACTAAAACTCGAACTTTAGAGGTTAAATACTGGCAGAGTGATTTAGAGACATCCTGCCAGTGTAATATTTTCCATAGAATGCAAAAGCTGAAGCTTACTGTTTTAAACGACAACATTGCCGGGCGTTGGTGCCATGCCGAACATGGCCTATCGTTTCTGGTTGAAGCTGACCGCCGGATACTCTTCGATACCAGCTCTTCTGATTTGATTGGCTACAATGCCCAAATCCTGAACATCGACCTTCAGCAAATCGATACGATTGTGCTTAGTCACGGACACGACGACCATACAGGAGGATTAATACTTTTCGAAGGCCAGCGATTGGTTTGCCATCCTGATACTTTCCTGAAAAGGTACCGGAAATCAAACGGAACTTCGCTGGGAATACCATGGACTGAGGCTGAAATTGGGGAACGTTTTGATATTCAAACCAGCCGGGAGCCAATTCAGCTTTCGGAACAGATTTATTTCCTTGGCGAAATCCCGCGCATGACCTCATTTGAAAGTCAGAAAACAGCTTTTCGTAAAGCCGACGGAACCGACGACTTTGTAATGGACGACTCGGGACTGGCTGTAATAACTCCCAAAGGGTTGGTCGTTATATCAGGCTGCGCTCACTCAGGCATTTGCAACATGACTGCCCATGCCATGAAAGTAACGGGTATTGATAAAGTTTATGCTGTAATTGGAGGATTTCATTTACAGAACGATGATGAAACCACTCAAACAACCATTGAGTGGATGAAATCAAGGGAAGTAGAACAGTTCATCCCATCTCATTGCAGCAGCTTTTCAGCGCAAACTGCGATATACCGAAGTTTTCGCTTTCTGCCGGTGAAGTCGGGAAACATTATTGAGTTTCAGTAACTCAATTAACGATTGACTCATTTATAGACTTGCATTTCACCTTTTATCGGGTATATTTGTATGAAACAACTTAAACTGAAGTAAAAATGAAAAATGTTACCGCCATCCAACTCGTTTCGAAATACCAGATTACCCAAACGGTAATTATTTTGGCTGCAACGATGATTCTTCCATTATTAGTTCATTTATTGCCCAACTTCAACGGGCAACTGGCCGGAGCTGTTTTGCTTCCAATATTTTTGGCACCCATGTTTGCTGCTTTCATGTACAAAAAGCACGTTGCTATTCTGGCAGGTATTTTTGCACCATTATTCAACTTCCTGATCATGGGACGACCAGCGCCTGAGATGGTCATCACGCTTGGATTTGAAATCGTTTTATTTGCGTTGCTGTTAAGCTGGCTGAAAAATATAAAAGGCATTCAGTACATAGCGGCTCCGTTTTCATACCTGATCAGTTCTTTCGCAGTTGTTGCTGGTTTGTCGCTATTGGTAACCCAAGCCAATCCGGTTGCATTTTGGTTAAGCAGCACCACCATCGCCATTCCGGGTATTTTATTAATGGCTGTTGCCAACCTGGTATTTCTTCGTTTTCAGAAATAATCTTTCAGAAAAATAAAACTTAAACGCAGGCCGATCTATCCCGATGACCTGCGTTTGTTCATTAATACCTTTGACTTTTACTTTATACTTTTGATATCACCATGGTCCCTGTATCGTTTACCGAAATTTCGAACCGGCTTCGATCCATGTCGTTGCCCGAAACCGATCTCGTAATTGGAATTGGCACCGGCGGAATAGTACCGGCAAGCCTTGTCGCCTTTCATCTGGGCTGCGAACTTCAGATCATCACACTCAACTACCGTGACGAAGATAACACTCCTCGTTACGAAAATCCGGTAATTGTGAACATGCCTGAAATGCCTTCGCTGCCAGGCAAACGCATTTTGCTGGTTGACGATGTTTCGGTTTCAGGAAAAACATTGAACGAAGCTTTGCAGCACTTTCAAGGATTAAATATAAAAACGCTTACGATGAAAGGAAAAGCCGACTTTGTACTTTTCCCCGAGATAAAAGACTGCGTAAAATGGCCATGGAAATAGCTTACCGGTAAAATAAATATACTGGTCGAAAAGCGCAGATCAATTTTTCAACATTCTATAACTTTGTCCGAAACATTCAGAAAAAGATAAGCTTTCTAAAAATTTATCACATGCTATCACACGAAATTGATTACAAAATTGTTGGTCATGATGTTCAATTGGTTGAAGTTGAACTTGATCCGGGAGAAACTGTAATTGCTGAAGCCGGAGCTATGCTGTACATGGAAGATGGTATAAGTTTCGAATCGAAAATGGGCGACGGATCAAACCCCAGAGCCGGATTTTTTGATAAAGTACTTGCTGCCGGATCGCGGCTCCTTACCGGCGAATCATTATTCATTACGCATTTTACCAACCAGGGATGGGGTAAAAAGCATGTCGCTTTTTCGGCACCTTACCCAGGCACAATTATCCCAATAAGCCTGCCCAATCACCGCGGAAGTTTGATCGTTCAAAAAGATGCCTTTTTATGCGCGGCTTTGGGAACCAAAATATCTATGCGCTTTAACCGAAAACTTGGCGCAGGTTTCTTCGGGGGCGAAGGCTTCATCCTGCAACAGCTTCAGGGCGACGGAAAAGCGTTTATTCATGCCGGCGGAACAGTTATAGAACGCCAGCTGAACAACGAAGTACTTCGCGTTGATACCGGTTGTGTCGTTGCGTTTGAAGAATCAATTGATTTTGACATTCAACAGGCCGGCGGACTTCGGTCGATGGTGTTTGGCGGCGAAGGCTTATTCCTTGCCACACTTCGCGGAACCGGAAAAGTCTGGTTACAGTCGATGCCTATTCGCAAACTGGTGGCTCAACTGAGCTCATTTGGTCCAAACAGCCGGAAAGAAGCCAGTGGCGGTTTACTGAATAACATTTTCGAGTAAAATATTACCAAAACAAAAATATCCGCGATACTGCGGATATTTTTGTTTTTATGATTACCTATTCTTTTTCGACTCTTCTTCGCTCTTCTTCCGATCCGGTTTCGCGCTTACGTTCGGCTTTCACCTTTTTACTCCCAAAATTGTGCGTGTAGGTAAAGCGCAGCACGCGATTATCAAAATCCAACCTTCCCTGGTTATGAATATTCAACTCCGGAATATTTGATGAAAACATATAGATCTGTGTTTTGAAGACATCGTTCAGATTCAGGCTAAAGGTGTGTTTCTCATTTTTCGATTTATACTGTGCTCCGGCAGAAATACTGTAAACCTCCTTGCTTCTGGAAACTCCCCACAACGAGGGCGAGTTGTAAAAACCCGACAACTCAGCAGTAAGACCCTTAATTATCCTGAAATTGTTGATCGCATTGTACCTGAAATTCTTCAGGCTGATATCCAGATTCACACCATCGTAGTCTGTTTTCACATTCTGGATAATCCCATTAAAATTATTTTGCATGTTCCACCATTTGGTCAATCTTAACGGAAACGAAAGTGTAAGCGACGAAGTGGTTACCTGATCAAGGTTCTTGGATGTCAGGTAAAGCACATTCTTATCCTGATTCTGACTTTGGCCGGGCTGAAATCGCCTGATCGCATCATTTTCGTTGGTATAGGTAAACGAAAGCAATATCGATTTGTGTTTGAAATCCCCTTTTACAATATTGCTGATTGATGGCTGGAGCTTTTCATTTCCGGCAACATACGTATCGGGCGACTGAAATATAATGAAAGGTGCTAACTCATTGAAGGTAGGGCGAGTAATCCGTCGGCTGTATGAAAACTGAATGGAATTATCTTTTCCCAGGCCGCGCGAGAAAAACATGGTTGGAAACAGCTTCCCGTAATGCCGGTCAATTATGCCATGCTCTGTCACAGTACTTAAAACAGTGTTGGTGTATTCGTACCGAAAACCTACAATCATACTCGTCATTTCATTGAATTTAAAATTGAACGATGTATAAGCTGCGCTAATATCTTCTTTCAGTGAATATTTATTGGTCAGTTCCGGTTTAATTATCCAGTCGCTTTCATCGGTCTTATCCGATACACTTACATCATTTTTAAATCGGGTAACGCTATTTTTCAGTCCAGATTCTACTTTTATCAGTCTCCCCCAGTTCCTGACATAATCAAGTTTGCTGACGAATGTATTTATCGGTGTTTTCTTGGTGATTCGAATTCCTTCGGTTGAGGTGGGCTGATTTGCATTATTGTAGTATTGGATGACATAGTTTGACGGATTATCGTCGTCGTAATGCAGGTAGTCGAAATTAAACTCCAACGTTTCATTTTCTTTAAAGAAGTGTTCAAGGTTAAAATTACCCATGTAATGATTCCAGATATTCGATTCATCAACGCGCTGGTCGATTAAACTGGTAACCTGGTTGTCGGTTTTGTAATAAATATTGTTTTTTGCATCCATTTTCCAATCGGCGACATAACCCGACGACAATAATCCGATTACGGTTTTGCTCGAAATCGTATAATCCATCCCAATCCGATAATTACGGTAAATATTAACGGGTTCTCTGTAGCTATCCGAATTTGTTTCGTGAAGCTGTCCATCCTGCATATATTGTCGGTAAAAACTGATAAGTTGCGATCTATTATCGTATGAATATGAATACATACCGTAAAAGTTGACTTTTTTCACGTGATGATTGAGTGTCAGGCTTCCGTTTAGCTTGCCATCAACTCCCATACCTGCCCCCAATGTGTAAACTCCGTTGGTGCCGAAATCATCATCCTTTTTAAGCACAACATTGATCATTCCGGCATCGCCCTCAGCTTCGTATTTCGATGGCGGAGTGGTAATTAATTCTATTTTCTTCACATTTTCCGAACTCATTCCGTTCAGCATTTCAATCGCTGCCGATACGGGCATCCGGTTTTCTTTTCCGTTGATCATGATTACAACTCCTTCCTTTCCGCCAAGAGTAAGCGACCCATTCTGACGATTTACTACTACTCCCGGTGATTTTTCCAGTATTTCCAATGCCGTATTTCCGGCTGAGGTGATGCTTTTTTCTACATTGACAACCATTCGATCGATCTGCTGCTCGTAAATAGGTTTTTTAGCCACAACATCCACATCATTTAACAGTTTGGTATCCTCTTCAACGATTATAGGACTCACATGATAATGATCTTTTGAACTTTTAATCACAAAGGGCAGTGAGAATGTTGTTTTATAACCAATCATACTTGCCTTTACTATGTATTTGCCAGGATTAAAATTGGTAATGCTGAACGTACCCTGATCGGAAACCGAAACGCCGGTAACCAGAGACGAATCTTTTTGATTTAGTAAAAGTACATTTGCATATGAGAGAGGCTGATTGTTCGTATCGTGAACAGTACCCTGAATTTGTGCTACACTTATTAAGGGAAGGATGAATAAACTTAAAAAGAATAACTTTCTGCCGACAAACTTGCCTTTAAGTAAATAAAATATTCTCATATTATTTATTTTAAGATATTCAGACTCCAATATGCTAATTTACGACACATTTTACAATTTTATAAGCGTAAACAAATGAATTTAAGCCGAATAGAATGACACGTTTGTGCTATTTACAAACACGAATCATCAAGTTTTAAAATAAAAAAGCCTGAAACAATTTGTTCCAGGCTCCTTTCATGTATAATTACCGATTCTTATAATTTATAAAATTGTTCCCAACCTTTGCGGGGAGGAGCACCAACTAAAAGTTGATTGGCAACTTTGTTATTTGTGATTTGCTTGGTTTTACGATCGAAAAGCAGTTTTTCATTCAACTGCTGAGCCAAAACACCCAGATTGAAAACCTGGCTCAATGGACCAGCAATTTCGAATGGAGACCGTGTTTTCTCTTCTCCTTTTACCGCTTTCAGGAAATTGGCGTAATGATTCGAAGGACTTTTCGGTACTTCAGGCAGTTTCGATTCCATTGCTTTTGCCTTTTCCTCCGGAATAATCGACAAAGTACTTCCATGCGATCCACCTTTAAAAATCAGGTCTTTGCTATAGATTTCCTTACCCGGATTCAGCTTGGCAGGCTGAA
>JAJZSZ010000296.1 GCA_021849365.1 Bacteroidota bacterium
CGATCTCGGCTTTCGACGAAATAACCATCTCGTCGCGATATGGCGCCAGATCGAGTTTCATTATTTTACCAAAGTTCTCTTCGGCCGATCCGGGAGGCGGTCCGTAATTATTTGCTAAGTCGAAATGCGTGATTCCGAGGTCGAAAGCCCTGCGGCACATAGCCCGTCCGTTTTCAAATACATCAACTCCGCCGAAATTATGCCATAACCCGAGTGAAATGGCCGGAAGTTTCAATCCCCATTTTCCACACTTGTTATAATACATTTCAGAATATCTGTCCTCATCAGCAATGTATTGCATATCTTTTGTTATTAGGTTAGTATTAATAATTATGAAATAGCAATTTAATAAAATCTATCAGTTCAATTGACAAACTTGTCGAACTTTTTTAAGGCTCACCGGTTCTTTCAGATAAAATATATTTAAATTCAAGTCGATAGGAGTTTCAGTATATATAACCAGACATAATACTATAATTATGGCTACAAGTAAAAAAAATCAGAAAGTAAACCCGATTTATGTTGTTTCGGGAGGGAAAGGGCTCGCTGGAAATAATATGGTACAATCGCTGCTCGTTCAGTATCCCAACAACAATGTGCCCGTAATTATCGTTCCGCATATGACTGAGGAGCACCAATTGATAAGCCTGGTAAAGAAGGTGAAGGATGAAAACGGATTGATTGCCCATACCATGGTGAACCGACACTTGCGATATTTTTTAAACGATCTTTGCCGTGAAAAGGGGGTCAGGTGCATCGACTATATGGGCGAATTAGCCGACTATCTGGATGAAACGCTGAATATTCCTTCACTACAGTACCCCGGATTATATCGCGAAACCAACCAGGAATATTTCGACCGTATTGAAGCCATTGAATTTACGCTGAATCACGACGATGGCCTAAATCCGGTAAAACTGCATAAAGCCGAAATAATTCTGACCGGAGTCTCGCGCTCTGGAAAAACTCCGCTAAGCGTTTATTTGGCCATGTACGGATGGAAAGTGGCAAATATCCCGCTAGTTCATGGAATCGATCCTCCGAAAGAATTGTTTGAAGTAGACCCCCGAAGAGTTTTTGGGCTGACGATAAGTCCGGGACAACTTATTTCGCACCGGATGAAACGACTGATGAGTATTAACGATACCAAGAACACCAACTATATTGACGAACGGCTGGTTATGCAGGAAATACGCAACGCCAATTTCATATTCGAAAAAGGAGGCTTTACCGTGCTCAACGTATCGAACAAGCCAGTTGAAACTACCGCAAATGAGATCCTCAACCTAATGTCGAACCGATTTGAATACCGCAAACGCAGACTTGAATCTCCTTATCAGGAAGATACAAGTAGTTGATTTACAAATTATTCAACAGTTACACTTTTGGCAAGGTTGCGGGGTTGATCAACATCACAACCTCTCATTACTGCAATATAGTACGAGAACAACTGCAACGGAACGATGGCCAGTAAAGGTGAAACAGCCGGATGCGATTTCGGAATTTCGAACAGGTCGTTAACCATGTTTTTCAGGCCATCGTCGCCCTCGGTTACCACCGCAATGATGTTTCCTTTGCGTGCTTTCACTTCCTGAATATTGCTGACGATTTTTTCGTAATAGTGATCTTTGGCTGCAACTACAATTACAGGCAAATTGTCGTCAACCAAGGCAATTGGCCCGTGTTTCATTTCGCCGGCAGCATAACCTTCGGCGTGCATATAAGAAATCTCTTTCAACTTCAATGCTCCCTCCAGCGCAACGGGGAAAAGGTAACCACGGCCAAGGTAAAGAGCATTAATGGCATCCTTGTACTTGGCAGCAACTTCTTTGATATGTGGATGTTTAACCAATATCGACTTCAACTTTTCAGGAATAACAGCTATTTCTTTGATCAGATCGAGGTACAATCCGGTTGAAATCTGGCCTCTTTCCTTTGCCAGCTTCAGCGCCAAAAGCGTCAGCACAGTAACCTGTGCCGTGAATGCTTTAGTTGAGGCTACTCCGATTTCGACACCAGCGTGAGTGTAAACACCGCCATCAGTTTCGCGGGCAATACTTGAGCCTACCACGTTACAGATGCCGAGAATTGTTGCACCACGTTCTTTCGCCATGCGCAAAGCAGCCAGCGTATCGGCAGTTTCACCGCTCTGACTGATGGCAATAACCACATCGTCGCTGTTCAGGATTGGGTTGCGGTAACGGAATTCTGACGCATATTCCACTTCAACCGGGATACGGGCATATTCCTCAATAAGGTACTCGCCAACCAGCGCTGCGTGCCAAGAGGTTCCGCAGCCAATAATTATAATCCGTTTTGCATTCAGTATTTTCGGGAAAACATCCAGAAGTCCACCAAGCACAATTTCAGAGTGATCAGGAGTGATTCGGCCCCTGAAAGTATCTTCAATAGTTTTAGGCTGTTCAAAGATTTCCTTCAGCATAAAATGTTCGAAATCACCTTTTTCCAAATCGCCAATGGTCATATCAACCTTGGTAATCTTAAAAGCCACCGGATTGTTTTCGACAGTTTTCAGTGTGAGGCCATTTTTATTGATGATTGCCACATCGTAATCGTTTAAGTAGATCACACTGTCGGTATAATTAATAATCGGAGTAGCATCGGATGCAATGAAATATTCGCCTTTACCAATACCAATAACCAACGGGCTTCCTTTCCGCGCTGCAATCAACTGATCTTTTTCGTTTCGGCAAATTACCACGATCCCGAAAGCACCAACCACCTTCGAAAGTGCCAGCCTGACTGCAATTTCAGCAGTCGCATCATCGGCATTCAGGTAAAAATATTCGATAAGATTAACCAGAACTTCGGTATCGGTATCCGATTGGAAAGTATATCCTTTTTTCTGAAGATCAGATTTTAATTCGGCATAATTCTCGATAATGCCGTTGTGAACCAGCACAAAGTCGCCATTCATCGAAGTGTGCGGGTGCGCATTGCGGTCGTTGGGTTCGCCATGCGTTGCCCAGCGTGTATGCCCGATCCCGATGCTTCCGCTGATATCCTGCCCTATAACGTGTTTTTCCAGATCGGCAACACGGCCCTTGCACTTATAAACATTTAAGTTGTCACTGTAAATTGCCAATCCTGCCGAATCGTATCCACGATATTCAAGCCGCTGAAGTCCCTGAATTAGAATTGGATAAACTTCTTTATCACCAATATAACCAACAATTCCACACATAATAATCAGTTTTACGGATTTTGAGCCAAGTGCAGTACCGGTCTGATGCAGATATTCAGCAAAACCACATCATTCAAGACAAAATCATGTGCCTGCCTTGAACTGAAAACACTTGTTTTCAAATCATTAATACTACTATTCTCTGTAAAACGGGGGACTATTTAACTTTCGAATAAACGATATCCAGCTTGATTCCGGTTTTACTGGTTGCCCCCTTCAAAACTATTCTACGATATTCTGAACTACGGAAAGCGGTTGACAGATAGAATCCATAATTCCGGTATTTCTTCTTGTCCAGCCGTTTTGCGTTTAGAGCCTCGAGCATATGTTTTGCGATATTAAAACGATAGGTCTGATCTGTTTTATTGTAAGTACCACCGTAATATACCTGCGAAAATGCAACATCCGAAGGAAGATAATCATTCCCCAACGAATCGATAGCCGTTAAAACCAATTGTTCTGCAGGTATGAATTTGGTTGTATCACTCAAGGTCGGATCAACTTTAAAAATCAGTTCGGCTTTGTTAATTGCCAGATTAGTAGAGTCGGCCCAATTGTCAAGATTTGGAATAAATATTTTGGTGCGTAATCCGCCTGTCGTTTGCAGATAAATTAAACTATCCTGAACTTCAGTTTTATTGAGGTGTTCAGCAAAAGCAGTTTTTGAATAGTCATGTGCGAAACGACTTACACGTGCCGAATTTTCGTTGATATTATAGATGTAAACCAGCGAATCGGTTTTGTTGGTATGAAAATGAATAGCCATGTTCGATCCTGAAGCCACAGTGTTAACTTTCATAATACCACCGCCCTGATTTAAGTCTCCGGCCTCAATATATAAACCTTTGAAATATTTGATAAACTTATCGTTATCCGACCAGGTAAGCGAATCGGCAGCCATCAACTTATTAAGCAATGTTTGGTTCAGTTTGATCCTGATTTCCTGAACTGTTGTATCTTTTGGATCAGCTTTAGTCGAACCATAATCGGTACTCAAAGAGTCGAGCTTAAATTTTGGGGTATAGTACTTTTCTCCAACCAGTTCGCCCTTTGCCAAACTTTTAAGGTCAACATCCTGATAATATTTTTGATCGATATCCAGATTTGAAGCCAGTTCGTACACTTTCAGGTGCTGAGGAGTCAGTGTGTCTCCATAAAGCTCCTTATATAAAAGAACCAAAACCAGAGAATCGATTTTCGGATTTACCGAAGCTGTTTTCAGGGAGTCAGGATAAGAACTTAAGCGAAACTGACAGGCAAAATCAGCTGTTACTTTTCCGAAACTCGGATCGTTGTAAGTACCCAGTAAATTGAAAGCCGGTTCATCGGTACGCTGATTACCGTCGGTCATGGTATAGGCGTTTATGTTCTTATCGGTATATTTTCTCACCTGCACCAAATCGTCAGGAAGCAATAAATCCTTACCTATATCGCTGACATCATTTGTACAACTCCAAAATGTAATTATCATCCATGCAAACCCGATTACGAGTTTGTATTTTGTTGCGTTTTCTGTTTTCACTAATGACTTATTTTAAAAAATATTAAATCTACAGCTTATAGCACTTTGTCGTAAAAGTCGTTATAAGCGTCAATATAGGTATGTTCGGGTTGATAATCTAAAAACAATTTCCCCGACGACTGTATAAACTCTAATATCTCAGTATTTATTTTTGGACTCCCCTGAATAACTGCATCAGAATACTGAATAGCCATTTTGCTCACGTTCACATAGCTTGGGTCGTCAACCAGTTCGGTATCATCGCCTGTGATATTGTTCATTTTCAGCTTATTTCTGAAATTCACATCGAGCGATTTCTTAAAATCGTCGTGATAAACCGAATAAACTACTTTTGAATTGACAAACAACGGATCGTCGTTATAAGCTTTCTTGATATAAAGCGGAACAAGTGAGGTAAGCCAGCCCTGACAATGAATAAGATCGGGAGCCCACCGAAGCTTGATCACCGTTTCGAGAACTCCGCGGGCAAAGAAAATGGCCCTTTCATCGTTATCGGCAAACTCATTTCCTTTAGCGTCCTTGAAAATATGTTTCCGTTGAAAATAATCTTCATTGTCAATAAAGTACACCTGCATGCGCGCCGACTGGATGGAAGCTACCTTAATAATCAACGGGTGGTCGGTATCATCAATAATCAAATTCATTCCCGACAATCGTATTACCTCATGCAGCTGGTTCCGACGCTCATTTACATTCCCATACCTTGGCATAAAAGTCCGGATTTCCTTTCCCCGCTCCTGAATACCTTGTGGAAGGTATCTGGCTTTTTTCGACATTTCTGTTTCAGGAAGATAGGGGGTAATTTCTGATGAAATAAATAAGACTTTCTTCTTTTCCATTTATATCGCCTAAGTTAATTGCGCAAAATTAGTAAAATATCGGCAATATTCAATTCCCGTGGTTTTCAGAGGTCTTAAAAAACCTTAAGATATGCCAGTGATATGTTAAAGTTGTTGAATATACCTTCAGCATTTCGACAAGAATCTGAAGCTATTTTTCCTCTTTTTTCGCTGCCTAATCGAATTCTAACGTTAAGCTTTCCTTTTTTCGCTCCTGAAATGCACGTCACCTTGTTGAATTATTTATTTACTTTGCAACCTCATTTTTACACCAAATGCAGGTAATTAAACACATTACTGATCTTCAGACCCTACTGAACATCAAGAAAGAAGAAGGTTTAAAAATCGGATTTGTTCCCACCATGGGAGCATTGCATGAAGGACAGATC
>JAJZSZ010000297.1 GCA_021849365.1 Bacteroidota bacterium
GATTCCGCGTCCTTCGCACCATGAAGAGCAAATCCGCAAATTCATTTTCGACTTCGGAAAAAGTCTCGGATTGGAAACTCTTCAGGATGAAACAGGAAACGTTATTATCCGCAAACCCGCCACTCCCGGAATGGAAAACCGCAAAGGGGTCATTCTGCAAGGGCACCTCGACATGGTTCCACAAAAGAACAGCGACAAAATGCACGACTTTACCATCGACCCGATCGAAACCATCATCGATGGTGAATGGGTGCATGCTAACGGAACTACATTGGGAGCCGACAATGGTATTGGAGTAGCATCGGCAATGGCTGTTTTGGCTTCGAAAGACATTGTGCACGGACCAGTTGAGGCCTTGTTCACTGCTACCGAAGAAACCGGCATGGACGGCGCTAATGGCCTGAAATCGGGAATCCTGAATGGAGACATCTTGATCAACATGGATTCGGAAGATGAAGGCGAATTGTATGTAGGCTGTGCCGGCGGAGAAGATGCCAATGCCCAGTTCCGTTTTACTGAAGTTCCTGTTCCTGCAGAATCCATTCCGTTTAAACTGAATGTTACCGGATTAAAAGGCGGACACTCGGGAATGGACATTGTTTTGGGACGCGGAAATGCCAACAAAATTTTCTTCCGCTTACTGAAGGAAGCCTACAAAGTCTGCGGGGCACGACTCGCTTCGATTAACGGAGGAAGCCTCCGCAACGCCATTCCACGCGAAGCTTTTGGTGTAATCACTGTTCCGTATGCTACTGCCGACAAACTGGTTGGATTGGTTGCCGGATTGACTACCATCATCAAACGCGAACTTTCAGCTACAGAGCCAACACTGAAAATCGAACTGGCCAAAACCGACATGCCTTCTTCGTTAATCGACGAAGACACACAAATCAGATTAACTCACGCTATTGTTGCTGCACCAAACGGTGTCATCCGCATGAGCGACAGCATGCCCGGACTGGTGGAAACTTCGACCAATCTGGCCATCGTAAAATCTGACAACGAAACAAAAATAATTAGTATTGCCTGCCTGATGCGCAGCTCTGTCGATTCGGCCAGAGCTGAATTAGGTTCCCGGATGGAATCAGTATTTACATTGGCCGGAGCAAAAGTAACGTTGACCGGAGGATATCCCGGATGGAAACCCAATATGGAATCGCCTATCCTGAAAACCATGCAACAGGTTTACCAGGCAAAATATGGCCGGATTCCTGAAATTAAAGCCATCCACGCCGGATTGGAATGTGGTATTTTAGGAGGGAAATACCCGAATTGGGACATGATTTCGTTCGGACCAACCATTAGGTTCCCTCACTCTCCTGACGAAAAAGTAAACATTGAGTCAGTTGGCAAATTCTGGGATTTCCTTGTTGAAACCCTGAAGAATATTCCGGTAAAATAATTCGGGTGCGGAGATTTTTAATCTCCGGTTTATTTAATTCGCGATTAAAAATCGCGACACCCATTAATCCCGAAGGGATGGCAGAATATGTCACCCCTTCGGGTTTTGTTTATATTGACTAGCTTCTAGCTATAATCATATCAAGCCTTCAGCTTTATTTTATTCATTCGATCTAAACCAACCTTATGAAAAAATTTCCATTCACCTTGCTTTGTGCTTTATTGGGGCTATCTGGTTTTTCTCAGACAGTTAACCCAATTCTTCCGGATCCCAACCCACCAGCAGAAATTCCGGGGATGAAACTCGTCTGGAACGACGAATTCAATATGCCCGGCAAACCCAATCCTGAATGCTGGAAGTATGAAAAAGGCTTTGTCCGCAACGAAGAATTGCAGTGGTATCAGGAAGACGATGCCAAATGTGCCAACGGCGTTTTGCTGATTGAAGGCCGGCGCGAAGAAATTCAAAATCCAAACTTTAAAGCCGGAAGCCAAAACTGGAGAACAAACCGCGAGACAGCTCATTATACCTCGGCAAGCATTAACACCCGAGGGCAAAAACAATGGTTGTACGGACGATTTGAAATCCGAGCCCGCATTGATACAACTTTAGGCTCGTGGCCAGCCATTTGGACGTTGGGAATTGAAAAACCGTGGCCCTCGAACGGAGAAATTGATATAATGGAATTTTACAGAGTAGACCATAAACCAACCATTTTGGCCAATGCCGCCTGGGGAACCGAAAAGCAATACTCGGCCAAATGGCATACCGAGAGAATTCCATATTCTCACTTTTGCAAGAAAGATGCTGACTGGGATAAAAAATTCCACGTTTGGCGTATGGATTGGACTGCCGAATACATCAAACTTTACCTCGACGACGAATTACTGAATACCACTTTGCTTAGCGAAACCGTTAATCCCGACGGGTTCAACCCCTTTAAACAGCCGCATTATCTACTGCTTAATCTGGCCATTGGCGGTAACGGCGGCAATCCTGACCAATCAAAATTCCCAATCCGTTACGAAGTGGATTACGTGCGGGTTTATCAGGAAAAGTAAATAATCATTACTAATCAATGGGCAAAAAAATAGTCAGGGTTTCACTTCAAGTGAAGCCCTGACTATATATCGATTGCATCGAATGATCTCTGCAACTACTTAAAATAACTCTTTGTTCGGCTGTGCTCCCATGGTGAACTCCAGGGTTCCGCCATCCATAATTTCCTGATGAGTGATGTAAGTCCGATCCAGCTTTTGGCCATTCAGCGTCACTGCCTGAATGTATTTATTCTCTTTCGAAGCCAATGGTGCTTTCATCGTAAAGAATTTGCCCGAAGCCACTTCAACTTTGGCTTCCTGAACAATTGGTGAACCAAACTGGTATTGCAACTCCGAAGGATTTACCGGATAGAAACCCATCGCGCTGAACACGTACCAGGCCGACATTTGTCCGCAATCTTCGTTTCCGCACAAGCCATCAGGTTTGGTGGTATACATTTCGGTCTGAATCTGGCGGTTCAGCTCCTGTGTACGCCAGGCTTTTCCGGCATAGTTGAACAGGAATGTGGTGTGGTGACCAGGCTCGTTTCCGTGTGCATAACTTCCAATCAAACCCGAAATATCCGGAGAAGCATTTTCGCCTTTAACACCTTCGGCTACGAACAAGCCTTCCAGCTTTTGGGCAAAAGGTTCTTTTCCACCGAGCAGATCAATCAGGCCGTTCACGTCGTGTGGAGCCAGCCACAGATACTGCCACGCGTTTCCTTCGGTGTAATCGCTTCCTTCGTGTTTCGAGTAAGTCGGATCAAACGGCGAAGTCCATTTGCCATTACTCAGTTTTCCACGCATAAAACCCGTTTCTTTATCAAAATAGTTGCGGTAGTTGAGCGCACGTTTGGCGAAATAGGCGGCATCTTCAGTTTTACCCAATTTTTGAGCTACTGCGGCAACAGCCCAGTCGTCGATGCAAACTTCTTCGGCCTTAGCAACAGATTGCTGAATTTTATCAGCCGGAATGTAACCCAATTTGTCATGAAAACCCATGCCGTCGCGGTCGGCCATCGAAGTAGCTTTCATGGCTTCAAATGCCAGTTGCACATCAAAATCGCCAATGCCTTTCAGGATTGCTTCGGCAATTACTGAAATAGAATGATTACCCACCATACACCAGGTTTCGTTGCCTTCGAGCTCCCAAACGGGCAGTACGTCGGTTTGTTTGTAATGATCGAGCATGGATTTGACCATGTCGTTTACGCGGGCCTGCTGAGTAAGTGTAAACAGCGGATGCAGCGCGCGATAGGTGTCCCACAACGAGAAAACAGTATATTGGTTGTAACCTGCAGCTTTCCGGGTATCTCCATTGACTCCTTTAAAATCGCCGTTGGCATCGGAAAACAAGGCTGGTGCTACCATGGTATGGTAAAGCGAAGTATAGAAAATGGTTTTTTGATCTTTATCGTTCGATTGGATGCGGATTTTGCCCATTTCTTTTTCCCAGGCATCAGAAGCGGCTTGAGCAGTAGCCTCGAAATCCCATCCGGTAAGCGAGCCGTCGAGGTTGGCAATAGCATTTTCAACACTTACTGAAGAAAGGCCCACTTTGGCCAGCACTTGTTTTTCGCCAAAACTGAAAACACCTACGGTACTGGCATCACCACCTACGTTTTCGATCACCGATTTAGTGATTGGCGACGAGAAACGCACGGCAAAGAATACATGCTGATCTTTGGCCCAGCCGTTTGACAGGCGAACTCCGGTAACCGTTTTATCATCCACAACTTTCAACGAAGTTTGGTACGGCTTGTCCCAGTTGATGGCAAATCCCAGATTAATGATCAGGTTCTTTTCGCCGGTTTCAGGAAACGAATAGCGGTGCAATCCAGCACGTTCGGTTACGGTAAATTCGGCTTTTACACCATTGTTTTTCAAGGTTACCGCATAATAGCCTGGTTTTGCACTTTCGTCGGAGTGCGTGTATTTTCCTGAATAGCGTTTTACGAAATCCGGATTTTTCTCGTCTTTCTGGAAAGTAACTTCCGAAGTTACCGGTAGGAACGAAATATCGGCCAAATCGCCGATTCCGGTTCCGCTCAGGTGCAAATGACTAAATCCGGCCACAATACTGTCGGAATAATGGTAACCTGAACACCAGTCCCAGCCCTGTGTACCATTGTCGGGACTTAATTGAATTTGTCCAAAAGGATAGGCAGCTCCCGGATAAACGTGTCCGTGGAAACCGGTTCCGATAAACGGATCGACGAAATCGGTCAGGCGTTCTTCCTGAACCTGTGGTTTTGTGGTTGGTCCGGCACATGATGCCATCAGCAGCAAAGAGCCGGCAAAAATTGAAATAATCTTATTCATGTGTATAATTTTTTGTTTTTCGTCTTATAATTTGCGTATGAACATCTTCCTTTAGTCGAACTATCCAACGCATGGAATAGCCAATTATAAATTTTTGTTTTGTATGGGCATTAGCTCCTATGTCTATTTCATTGGTTGGTCTTAAAATCAGTGCAGCAAATGTAATCAAAAAGAAAAAAGACAAGCATTAATCTTATCCTGATCTGTCCTGACTTTGCACTTCAGTTAAAATTAAGGTATGCAATCATTTTCACCGATCTGCCTAATTCGGAAGCAGGTTGAATATTTCGGTGGTTAAATGAAATCACTGAAACAATTTTTCGTAACTTTTCAGTATCAATCTAGGTTTCGGGCTCAACGCCTTCAATCACAAAAAAACTCTGACACCATGAAAATTACCTTATCCATTCATTACCAAACCATCCCCGGACAAGAAATCTACATTGTTGGTTCGTCCAAATTACTCGGACAATGGAATGTAAGCAAGGCTTTGAAAATGAATTACGCTGAAAATGGGTTCTGGAAACTTTCGGTAAATACAACCCAAAAGCAAGGCCGGATTGAATATAAATACCTGATGAAAGCCGAATCGGGCTACCAGGTTTGGGAATGGGGAAGCAATCACCTCATAGACCTAAAAGCCAGCGAAACAAAAGAAATGATAATCAATGATTTATGGCGCAATCCCCCTGCTGAGGAAAAGGCTTTGTACTCAGCATCGTTTCTGAATGTTATTATGAATCCGAATTCAAATAAAGCACCGGTTAAAGAAATTGAGGCCGACAAGGTACTTCAGTTCAAGATAGAAGTTCCCCGGATCACTTCAGGATTTAAGGTATGCATACTTGGAAACCAGGCGCAATTGGGAAACTGGAATCGCAAAAAAGCACTTCTTCTGGAATGTGGCAACGACTTCCCGCTTTGGTCGGGTCAGCTAAATATTGCGAAACTGAAGTTTCCGGTTCAGTATAAATACGGAATATGGGACATTGAAAAACAGGAAGTTGTTACTCTCGAAGAAGGACCAGATCGTCTTCTTCAAGGGATTTCGGCACCCGATACACCATTTATTTATGCGAAAACTGATCATGCGTTTCGCTACCCGATGGGATTATGGAAGGGGGCCGGGGTGAGTGTTCCGGTTTTTTCGCT
>JAJZSZ010000298.1 GCA_021849365.1 Bacteroidota bacterium
TCCGATCTGCCAGGGCAACATTGGTAAAGCGCATCTTTGGGTCTCCCACAATGCGGAGCTGGCTTCCTTTTAGCTTTTCCTGAAGTTGTTGGGCAAAGTCGCCCAGTGTTTGCTCTTCAAATTTGAAAAGAAGCATCGATTGGTCGGTCTGGTTGGCTTTCCATCCAAGTTTTTCAATCATCCCGACATAGATTCCATCCGGAGAAGTGCGGTGAATATGATCATGAAACCTGAAAATGATGAGTTTATGCTCGTTGATATAGGCGATTTTCTTCTCGAAAACCGGATCGTTCTGTAAAGCTTCGGTTTTGTCCAAGTGGCTGTAAAAAGTGGGTTCGTGGACAATGATAAGGTTACAGTGACTGGCAACCGCTTTTCGCAGGGTTTCCATATCAGCAAACATGGCTACTGCAATTCCGGTTACAGCGTCGTCGGGATTTCCGGTTTTAAATGTATCCACGGTTTCCTGACTCCACGGGCAGGTTACATGAGCCTGCATTTGTGCAACGATTTGCCGCGCGGTTTGTGTACGAGTCGATTGAGAGAAGGTATTCAGGGCGCTTAGGACAAATAAAAGGAGCAGAAATGTTGCAGATCGTTTCATTTTTTAGGTTTGATTTTGTGGTTTGCGTTATCGTTCAATATCTGCAAATGTATTAAAATCGGGAAACTTTGGATGTTAAGTATCTGGCTAAGATTTTTATCTTTGTGTTCATTGTACAAACTAAACCAAACTAACATGCATAAATCAACATTCTTCCTGTTTTGCATTTTAAGCATTTTCACTTTCGTTTCCTGCAAGGAAAAGGAGCCGCAATGGACGGAACTTTTTAACGGCAAAGATCTTTCCGGATGGACTGCCAACGAAAATCCCGGATCATTCAAGGTTGAAGACGGTATATTGGTTGCCAATGGCCCAATTGGGCATTTGTTTTATACCGGCGACTTTCACAAAGGCGTTTTCCGCAATTTCGAGTTAAAAGCTATGGTGAAAACCGAGCCAAGCAGCAACTCCGGAATTGTTTTCCATACGCAGGAACAGCCCTATGGCCCGCTGTTACGGGGCTACGAAGTTCAGATTAACAACTCATACGAACGTCCGGGTGATTTTCAGGAGCTGAAGAAAACAGGCAGCTTATACGGAATCCGCAATGTGTATTATCCAACAGCAAAAGATAACGAGTGGTTCGAACTGTCGTTTAAGGTGGTGGAGAACCGCTGCGAAGTGTTTGTAAACGGCACAAAAGTGGTCGATTATATTCAACCTGACGATCCTTACCGCCCCAAAAACGATAAACTGAAAATATTTAGTGCTGGACGGATTGCTTTGCAATGCCACGACGAAGGAAGCAAAGTTTATTTTAAAAGCATTCAGGTAAAACCGTTGCCAAAAGCGGAAAAATTCCCGATGCTGGTTTCGAAGGAATGGGATGACAAGATTACCAAAATGATGCTTGAGAATTTCCCGGTAATCGATTTTCATGTGCATTTGAAAGGTGGATTGACCATTGCACAGGCTTGCGAGAACTCGTTGAAACTGGGCATCAATTATGGCATTGCACCGAACTGCGGATTGAAATTTCCGGTAACCGACGATGCTTCGCTGGCAGCCTATATGGACACCGTGCAAACCAAGCCCATCTTCAGGGGAATGCAGGCCGAAGGTCGCGAGTGGATTACCTTGTTCTCGCCCGAAGCTGTTGCCAAATTTGATTATGTATTTACCGACGGAATGACCTGGACTGACCACAAAGGTCGGCGCATGCGGTTGTGGATTCCGGAAGAAGCTTTTGTTGATGACGAACAGAAGTTTATGGACGAATTGGTTAGCAAAATCGAAAGTGTTGTTTCGCAGGAACCAATTGACATTCATGTAAATCCAACTTTCCTTCCGGCTGTTATTGCCAATAAATACGACGAGTTGTGGACCGACGCCCGTATCGAACGGTTTGTGAATGTGCTGGCTAAAAACGGCGTCGCGCTCGAAATCAACTCCCGTTACAGGCTTCCTTCTGAAAAAATACTTCGGAAAGCCAAAGAAGCCGGCGTGAAATTCACTTTTGGAACCAACAATACCGGCGCTGATCTGGGTACCCTCGATTATTCGTTCGAGATAAAGGAAAAACTTGGACTGACCTATAAAGACATGTTTATGCCTAAAAAACAGAACGAAAAACCGGTTCTGGTAAAAGGATTGCCTAAGAAAATTACTGGCTAGAAAACATTGTGGAGACAAGGCATTGCCTTGTCTCTATTGTAAAATCAATATCACACAACCAAAAACCAATAGTCATGAAAAATCTTTTAAAATCATTTGTTTTACTGGCATTTTTGTCAGTTGCAATGCCGGCGTTTTCGCTTCAGCCTACTGGAGATTTTGCCAAATCGGGCATTTCGGTAGGAGTCGTGGTCGAGAATCTTCCAAAGTCGCTCGACTTTTACCAGAATGTAATCGGCATGGTAAAAACCGGTGAATTTTCGGTTGAAGGTTCAACGGCAAAACAACTTGGATTAAGTGCCGGCGACCGATTTGATGTAACTGTGCTGAAACTCGAAAACAGCGAGCAGGCTGCCGAATGGAAGCTGATGTCGTTCGGAAAGAAAGCCACTCATCCAAAACAGACTTATGTTCCCGATGATACCGGAATGCAATATGTGACCATTTATGTGAAATCGATGAAACCTGTTCTGGAACGAATCAAAAAGTACAATGTCAAAACATTGGGGATTACACCGACTAAACTCGATGAAGCCCGCGATTTTGTTTTAGTTCAGGATCCTGATGGTAATTTCATTGAACTCATCGGCCCGAAATAATCTGTTTTATCGAAAAAGGTTAAAGCGGATGAAATCAGGGAATTATCCCTCATTCAGCCGCTTTAATTTTTTAGGTCCCGCACCGCTAAATAAAAAACGCAAGGGGTTTTGTCCTTGCGTTTATATGAGTTTTAATATTCGTCTTCGTTGAAAAAGAAATCATCTTTACTGGGGTAATCAGGCCAGATGTCTTCAATACTTTCGTAAATTTCTCCTTCATCTTCAATCTCCTGAAGGTTTTCGATAACTTCAAGCGGAGCACCACTACGGATGGCAAAGTCAATCAACTCATCTTTACTTGCTGGCCAAGGGGCATCCTCTAGCTTAGAGGCCAATTCGAGTGTCCAGTACATATTCTTAAATTTAGGAAGTTTTTAACTCGGTTTTTTAATTTTTGCGAATATAACAAAAAAACGGATTCTGCAAATTAATAATACTTATTATTCATCAACCTCAGGAGACCATAGTATTTCCGGCGTTTTCTGGTCCAGATTAATCTTTCTCGAAAGCACGAAAAGGTAGTCAGACAGGCGGTTAACAAATTTTATTAAGTTCGGATCAACTTCAGCTTTTTCAGATAATTCTACAATTTTCCGCTCTGCTCTTCGGCATACTGTTCGGGCAACGTGACAAAATGATGCAGCCTGGCTTCCTCCGGGCAGAATGAAGTTCCGAAGTTCAGGTAAATCATTGTTCATCAGGTCCATTTCTTTTTCAAGCAGTTCAATGTCAGCCTTTTTGCACGGAAGCTGCTTTTTTATCAGCGTAATCGATTCTTCAGTGGCCAGGTTGGCCCCGATAACAAACAATTTGTTCTGAATAATTTCAAGGATTTGATCGGCATGCTGGTCGGTTTGCATTGAACGAATCAACCCAATAAAAGAGTTCAGTTCATCGATAGTCCCGTACGATTCGAGCCTGATGTTGTGCTTTTTTACCCGCGAGCCACCAATCAATCCTGTAGTTCCATCGTCGCCGGTACGTGTGTAAATTTTCATTTATATCGTTTGTTGGGTAGATACGCAATGCATTGCGTATCTGTATTTCTATTATTATTAATAAACCGGATCGGGATTAATTTGATCCGACTCAATTTCCCCGTCTTTCAGCCTGATGATGCGGTGCGCATGCTTGGCAATACTTTCTTCGTGTGTAACCACAACCAAGGTATTTCCCTTGCGGTGAATTTCAGCAAAAAGCTGCATAATTTCCTCTGAGATTTTCGAATCGAGGTTACCGGTTGGCTCGTCGGCCAGTAAAATACATGGGTTGTTAATCAAGGCACGGGCTACAGCTACACGCTGGCGCTGACCTCCAGATAACTCATTGGGCTTGTGCTCGATGCGGTCGGCAAGTCCAACCTCGGTCAAAATTTTCTCGGCTTTTTCAATGCGCTGCTGTTTTTTTATACCGGCATAAACCAAGGGCAACATCACATTTTCGAGTGCTGTATTTCGGGGTAATAAGTTGAATGTCTGGAAAACAAAACCAATTTCCTTGTTCCGGATTTCGGCAAGTTCGTCGTCCGAAAGGTGGCTCACATCCTGTTTGTTCAACTCATAAAAACCACTTGTTGGAGTATCAAGGCAGCCGATTACGTTCATCAAAGTCGATTTTCCGGAACCGGAAGCACCCATGATAGCTACATATTCGCCTTTGTTGATGTTGAGCGAAACAGAGCGTAAAGCCCTAACAACCTGAGTGCCTACCTTGTAGTTTTTGACTATTTTTTCAAGCTTGATAACAGTTTCCATTTTTTGAACCGGTTTGTTTGAATTGATTAGTTTGTTTCAGTCGTGGTTTGTTACAAAAATCGAACCTAATTTCAGACAAAATACATGAATAAAAAAATAAAACCCTGAAAACTTGATTTTGTTGTTTGTCGCCACAATCATTTTCTTTGCCCGTGAAAGGAAGGTCGGGCTAAAAAGGAGATAATTTTTATCTTTGTTTTATGTCTGAATTTCTGGATCAGGATATCAAGTTTCTACCGGGAGTTGGCCCTCAGCGCGCCGAGCTGCTCAAAAAAGAATTGAAGATTTTTACCTTCAACGATTTGCTGTATTACTTTCCGTACAAATACATCGACCGAACCAAGTTTTACAGGATTTCAGAAATCAATTCGAATATGGCTTACATTCAGCTGAAGGGTCAGATTGTAAGGTTCGAGACGACCGGAGAAGGAGCCCGCCAGCGGCTGATTGCCCATTTTCGCGACGACTCTGGAATGATGGAACTGCTCTGGTTTCAGGGGGTGAAATGGGTGAAGGAAAATATCAAGGCTAATGTAGAGTACGTTGTTTTTGGGAAACCTTCGGTGTTTAACGGGAAGGTAAATATGGTTCATCCGGAGTTGGAACCCGCCGAGAATAAGCAAATAACGACAGGCGTTTTTCAGGCTTTTTACAATACTACCGAAAAGATGAAGCAGAAGTTTATGAACAGCAAAGCGCTGAATAAACTTCAGTTTAACCTGGCTTCGCTGCTTGGCGGAAAAATATACGAAACACTTCCTCCATCATTAATTTCGAAACTGAAATTGATGCCACTTGCAGCAGCTTTGAGGCAGGTTCATTTTCCGGAGAATCCGCACCATCTGAAAAATGCACTTTTTCGCCTGAAATTTGAAGAGCTTTTTTACATCCAGCTTCGCATTCTTGGCCTGAAACACAACAGGGAAGGTAGTTTCAAAGGGTTTGTATTTTCGCAGGTGGGCTACAACCTAAATACATTTTATAGCAATCATTTGCCTTTTGAACTGACGAACGCGCAGAAAAAGGTGATCAAAGAAATACGCAAAGATATGGGCTCGGGCAAGCAGATGAACCGTTTGTTGCAGGGCGACGTGGGCAGCGGGAAAACGCTGGTTGCCTTGATGACTGCGCTGATTGCTTTCGATAATGGTTTTCAGGTTAGCCTGATGGCTCCCACCGAGATTCTGGCTATACAGCATTACAATTCAATCAAAAAAATGACCGATGGCCTTGGGGTGAAAGTCGCCTTGTTAACTGGCTCTACCCGGGCTGCCAGACGAAAGGTTA
>JAJZSZ010000299.1 GCA_021849365.1 Bacteroidota bacterium
CAGTACCGCCAATTGCAGCGCCAATTGCAGCGCCTTTACCTTTTCCGGCCAGAGCGCCAATTCCGGCACCAAGAAGTGCACCTCCAGCGCCACCAATTAAACCACCTTTGGTCGAATTTTTTGTTGTTGAACAACTTCCGAGCAGCAATCCACCGCACAAGATCAACGCTACTGCTTTATTAAAATGTCTCATGTTTAAAATATTAAGTTGATTAAAATTTTCTTTTTATTTTATTGAGTATTTACAGAAAACTCAGGCTAACTGCTTAGTTTTTTGTAAACCAGTCCTGCCAATATTGCTCCGGTAATTGGAACAACAATGAACAGCCACAGCTGAGCCAATGCCCAGTCGCCGACAAACAATGCCTGACTTATGCTTCGGGCCGGATTAACAGAAGTGTTTGTTACCGGAATACTAACCAGGTGAATGAGTGTTAAGGCCAATCCAATGGCTAGTCCGGCAAAACCTTTGGGAGCTTTTTCGTCAGTTGCTCCGAGTATGACAATCAGAAACATGAAAGTCATTACCAGTTCGGAAAGTATTGCGGCCACAATGCTGTAATTGCCCGGAGAATGTTCACCATAACCGTTGGCTGCAAATGTGCCAATCGACGAACCGTTTCCGGTTACTATAAAGTAAAGTACTGTTGCAGCCAGAATTCCTCCGGCCACCTGCGAGATGATGTAGGGTAATACTCCTTTCGACTCAAACCGGCCACCAACCCAAAGTCCGATTGTTACAGCAGGATTAAGGTGTGCGCCTGAAATGTGGCCCAAAGAATAAGCAATTGTAACTACAGTTAGCCCAAAGGCAAGAGAGACTCCCAATAACCCGATTCCAACGTTAGGGAATCCTGCAGCTAGTAAGGCACTGCCGCAGCCTCCAAAAACGAGCCAAAATGTTCCGATAAATTCAGCTAAAAATTTTTTCATGTACTTTTTTTGTTTAGTTAAAAATTTCTCTTTTCTATGTTGTAACAATTAAAGTTATGACAAAATTGAGAAAATTCAGACTAATTAGTGTGAAATTATGCCTAACAACGTCTATACAGCGATCTATACTATATCTATACAATCACCGTAAAGAGCTTTTAAATAGGTTTTTATGTACTATTTATTTGGCCCTTATCAGTATTGTTGCAGGAATCTGTTCAGAGTTTCGTTGTGTTTTTATGCTGAAAATATAAATATGAAGCAGGTTGAATAGCTCCAAAACAGGTTAAAAAGGTTAAATTTGAGAAGTCATGTTTCTATCGAAAGAATACAAAAGCTTTCCTGATTGAGTTGGTATTCTTGTCGGTGAGGCCTAAACCACTTTAAAAATGAGCCATTCGAAACTATTGCTTGTTGACGACGAACCTTTAAACCTGAAGCTTTACGAAAAGATGCTAAAGGATCACGACTCTCAGATAATAACAGCAACAAACGGACAAGATTGCCTCGATAAGGTCCGCGAGCATTTCCCTGATTTAATACTGTTGGACTGGAATATGCCTGTGATGGACGGGATTGAAGCATTGGAAATACTCAAAAAAGATGATGCAACAAAAGACATCCCGGTTTTGATGATTACCGGGGTGATGACTTCGTCGGAAGATTTAGCTTTTGCAATGTCGGTTGGCGCAATCGATTTCCTGAAAAAGCCGTTTGATAAGCTTGAACTGAGCGCGCGCGTCAGGAATATTTTATTGCTTTCGGATACCCTGAAAACATTAAAAAAACAGAATAGCTCGCTCGAGAACCAGAATCTGTTCATCACTTCGCTCATTGAAAGTATTCCGCATCCGGTGATTTACAGTTCGCTTGAAGGAATAGTGTTAATGTGCAACAAGTTTTTTGCTGAACTTTTGGAAACCGATAAGAATGAGTTGATCGGTAAATCGGTGTATCGTTATTTTCTGAGCGACGAAGTTGGGTTTCATGTGCAGAAAGATGTGGAGCTGATTCAAAGTCTGACCGCTTTGTCGTACGAAAAAAACGGATTCCCCGGAAACCGCACTTTCGTCATCTCGAAAAACGTAGTGCTCGATACTCAGAATAACCCTCTCGGAATTATTACCGCTTTTACTGATATTTCAGCACTTAAAAAGGCCAACGAAGACATCATCAATACCAAGAAAATTGAGTTGATTTCGAGTACACTGAAGTTGATGCACCTGAACGAAATGAACAGCAGCCTGATCAGCGATTTGGTTAAGGTTATGCCACATGCCAGCAAGGAAGGACAGGAGCTGATCCGCCAGATGACCAATAAATTCAGGATAAACGCTACTGAACAAATCTGGAATGACTTTGAATCCCGTTTCGAAAATGCTTTTGATTCGTTTTACAGGGTTCTGCTCGAAAAATTCCCCGGCTTAACGCCGAACGAACGCAAGTTGTGTGCCTTACTTCGGTCGGGCCTTTCGTCTAAAGATATTGCGATACTCACATTTCAGAATCCGCAAAGTGTTGATGTAGCCCGATACCGGTTGCGAAAGAAGCTCAACCTGGCAACCGAAGAAAACCTGATTGACTTCCTTCTGTTAGTCGATAAATAAGATCTATACACTTGATCTGCTGAAATCTATCCGGTTTGTATAGATAGAGTATAGTTCGCAGAACCAAATTGTTGTGATTAATTTTCGATTTTTGTACCGAAAAATCTCAATATAAATCCAAAGGAGAATTGCGCAGATGGCAAAACTAAAACTACCCAAGCGACTAATCACAACAACCATACTGATGGCGTTAATGCTAGTGCTGATTATTGGCATGATCATTAGCCTGATTAATGAAAAAGGCCGAATTCAGGCTGCTTTAAGCCTTTCGCAGCAAAACCGCGAGCAATTGCTCAAAACCGAAAGTGTCACCGAATCGCTTTTGCTGGTTGAAGCCCGTTTCAAAGAGTATTGTGCAACCTTCAAAACAGAGGTTTTTGATGAATACAAAGCCCAGGCACAAACACTGGCCGAAAACATCAGCCTTTTGCAACAAACCGCCTCGCCGGAATCATTGGGAGAAGATAATCGTAATCGTATTACTAAAATCTTCGAGGAAAAGAACCGCGAAGCTGAAGTTTATCTGAGGCTAAAGCAGATTACCGATTCGCTAATGCTTTCAGTTAGCAGCCTGGAGAACCAGCAAACGGAAATTGAAAAAACCTTTCGTCGCCGTATTGGCGGAAGAATAGATACGCTTAGTGTTACCAAAACTCGCGAGTCGTACAAAAAAGGCTTACTGGGAAAGATCAAAAGCGCTATCGTTGGTGAGAAAATACAGGAGAATGTAAATACCAAACTGAGGGTAGAAGGTCCGGGAGAGAGTTTGTTAAAATCGTTTCAAATGAGCGAATTGGCAGCAACTTCGGGTAACATAAGAGAGCTGATCAGAAAGAATTTCGAGTTGAAGGAAAGTGAGTTGAAGCTTATTTATATCAACAATAGTTTGATAGAGGAAATCCGGAAACTCGTCGACGACATTAAAATCAGTATTAAAAATCAGGAAGCTTCGCACAACAATTCGTTCCTGAATTCAGTGCGGCATTCAACCGATTTTCTTCAGAATATCTTGGTTGTGCTTATGATTTTAGCCAGCATTCTGGCCGGATATATTTTGTTTTTGGCTTACCGGAACGACAAATTTCAGGATCATATCATTGCCCTGAACCAAAAAGTAATGAAAGATTCGGTAGAGAAAGATAAGTTCTTCTCCATTATCAGTCACGATTTGATGAACCCATTCAACGCGTTGCTTGGTTTTAGCAATATCCTGAAAGATGCGGTTAAGGAGAACGATCAAAAAGAAATTGAGGAATGTTCAACGATTGTTCATCAGTCGGCCACACGGATTTCTAATTTGTTGCAAAATCTGTTGGTTTGGTCACGGATGCACAACGGAAAGATTCAGTTTTCGCCTAAATCGGCCCGAATTGAAGAGCTCATATCAAATACACTGATGGTTTTGTCGCCGGTAGCACAAAATAAACAGATTAAACTCGATTGGTCAGTCGATGGTGATATTACTGGCAAATTGGATACCAACATGATTGGTTCTGTTTTGCAGAATTTGGTGACCAATGCCATAAAGTTTACTGAAAAAGGAGGTGAAGTAAGAGTGTCGGCATTTATTGAATCCGAAAATCTCAACATTGAAGTTGCTGATACCGGAGTTGGAATGACTGATGAACAGATTCAGAAGCTGTTCCGGCTGGATAAAACTGCCTCGTCGAGAGGAACTGATGATGAAGTTGGGACAGGTCTTGGACTAATTATTTCAAAGGAATTTGTTGAAATGCACCGTGGAAAAATCTGGGTTGAAAGTACATTGGGGAAAGGAAGTAAATTCTGTTTCCGGATACCGATTTCAGCGTAACTTAATTCTGTGTTCTCCAAATATGCAAACAGAAAAGGTCATTAGCCATTTTTAAATTCTCAAATGACTAATGACCTTTTTCTCTGTTTTAATCGTCATCTTCTTCTTTTTCAGGAGTAAAGAATGCTGCATGAACAGGAGCCGGGCATCTGCTTTCGAGTCCATGAATGGCGGCCCATATCACTTCATTAAATTGAGCGTCAGGAATCCGGTCTTCTTTGCTGAAATCAAATTTCTCACTTAATCTCGACATCTTGTTTTCAGCCAAATTTTTCTGGTTAAGATCAATCAGGGCCGGAAGCGATTTGAATGGCGGATGATTGGCTGTTTTGTTAAAGCAGCGCCAAAGTGGTTCGGCAGCTGCGTCATACTGGCTCATTGGCGGCAGTCCTAGAACCAGTTCGATGGTGCGGAGCGCTGATGAAGTGGAATACATGGTGTGATCGACAAATCCTCGCTTTACAAATCCTCCGGCTACATAGGCTGTTGAACGATGTGCGTCAACATGATCAGGACCATTTTGTGCATCGTCTTCAACCATAATAATCAGGCTTTCATTCCAGATTGGCGAATGACTGAGGTACTCTACAAAAAGTCCGCAGGCCAGATCGTTATCAGCGGCATGAGCCAATGGAGAGGGTCTGCCAGCTTTCAATCCCTCGGTATGATCGTTTCCAAACCGAATACTGTTGAAGCGAGGAACCTGCCCTTTAGCCAGTAATTCCTCAAAATCGCGTTTCCACCACTGGAATCGTACGGTGTCGCGGATTGAAAGATCCCATCCTACATAATATGGGCAGAAATGATCCTGAAGCACAGGAATATTTGGCTTTAAGCCTGAAACAAATTCTCCGTAGCTTCGATAACTTACGCCATATCGCTTGCAAAAATCCCACAGGAATCCATCTTTATTATTGGCTATTTCGCGTTCCCCTTCAGCCGGATATGAACCGCCACGACTTCCATAGCTGGTCGGCCAGTTTTTTTCGAGGTAATCGGTGGCATAAGCGCCCATTGTCCAGTTGTGGCCGTCGGCACTCACTTCGCCATCGACATAAAAATTGTCGAGCAATACAAATTGTTTGGCAATGGCATGTAGGTTTGGCGTTACCTTTTTACCAAAAAGCACCAAAGTAGAATCGCCGTTTCCTTCAGGCATGTCGCCTAACACCTGGTCGTAAGTCCGGTTTTCTTTAATGATATAAAAGACATATTTGATGGGAGACGATTCGCCAACTTTCATCGGAATAGGATTTCCTTCTTCTCCTTTGGAAACCATTTCGTTTTCCTTATTGTAAGGCGAGTTGTCGTAAACTGCTTTTGAATATTGGCTTAGCAGTTTGGTGTCGGGGGTTGAAACAACTTGCAAGGTTCCTCTGAACAACCCGGCGATATATTGCACTTTCCCTTTCACTGTTTCGGAATGATGAGCTGAAGTAACTTTTCTGTTGTCGGGACTTGGGCCTTCAGGATTTGCTTT
>JAJZSZ010000300.1 GCA_021849365.1 Bacteroidota bacterium
AGCCATGAAAGAAGCCTGTTCGTAGAATGAGGCCGATGTTAGTCGTTGTCCCGCCAGCAAGTTGATTAACAGGACCGACAGAATGATGATTAAACAGGAGAAAACGAGCGTTACCAGGAATTGGTACAGCAGTCTTTTTTGCGGATAACGCAGCCACGGCAAACGTTTGTCGAGCGCGGTTACAATCACTTTTAGCCCGATCATAAAAGCACCTCCAATCAGCACTGAGTTTGCCGAACACAAAAGAAACATGTTAAACGAATAGAGCTGCCCTTTTTGTGTTACAAGCATGATTCCGTTGCCAATAGCTACAAGCAAAAGTATCCATGCCGGAATTTGCCAGAACGCCTTGGGTAATTTGTTGGGTTCGTCGGTCATTGTAACGTTGAGAATTAGTTTTCCGAAATTAATGAATTATGTAGTAAAATGAAATTGTTGCGAGTTACGGGTTTTGCGTTCCGGGATAACTCGCAACCCGAATCCCGCAACAGCCTTATTTTTGAATCTTTTGCAAATCGTTTGCATTGATATCTTTCCCCCAGTTTGGATGAATCTCGCTCTTGGGTTTGAATAGCTCGAATTTTTCGGCAGCTTTTTGGTATAAAGGAAGTGCTTTTGCTGCGCCTCCACCATAAGCCTCTGGCATATTGGCCGTCATGGTGGCGCGCAGGTAATATACGCGTGGATTGTCAGGGTTAAGCTCCAACGCTTTTTCGAGGGCGACGTTCATTTTGCCCATGTAGGTCATTCCCCGGTTTATCGGATCGATGTTGATACGCGATGGGTACAAAAAGCCTTGTAGCATAAACAATTCCGATTCGTTGGGTTGAATGCTCATGGCTTGGTCAAGGTATTTTTGTGCTTGATCGAGATACTGATCTTTCTTCGCATTGTCGGTTTCTTTGAAACTGATCATGATGTACGAAAATGAGGCGTAATACAGCGGTAGCCATTCTTTCTTTTCCATGGTCGAAATCCGTTCAAACTGATTGGCCACATCCATATATTCCTGAATGGTCTGGCTGTTGAAAAGCTTGTCTATTGCCTTTTTCATTGCACTTTGGTAAGCATCGTTGGCAAAACTCACTCCTGATATTAAGAGCATTACGAGGATAAAAACTGATTTTTTCATGTCGTGTTTTTTTGAATTGGTAAATCGTAAATAGTCAAATTGTCAATTGTTTATAGCATAATATTTATAAGTAGAATGGCCTGCCTCACGAATGGTGAACGGATTGGCGACGATTCGTATTTGCCTTCGGTATTGGGAGCCGTGGCAAAGTTGTATCCGTAAATATTGTCGAATCCGGCAAGGTTGTTTAGCATCAGGTGCAGTGCAGCATGTTTACCAAAGAAATTGAGCATGTAAGTTAAACTCAGACTAATGTCGTTGTAGGCGTTGGTTTGTGCATTCATAAATCCTGAAAGGTTTGGATCGTGGTATGGGCGACTGCTGGCAAACGAGTAGGTTGCCGATGCGTAGGTATTCAGAGCCGGAAGAAACCGTTTGAAAACCAGCGAAAGGTTATGCTCTGAAACAAAGGATGGAACAGCCATTTTGGTATAATCTTTATAGTTTCGGCGGGCGTCAATCCACGAATAAGAAATCCAGTAGTCGGTATTTTTCAACGATTGCTTGTCGCGCCAGAATACATCGATTCCGCGGGCTTTGCCGCTGCCCAAGTTTGAATAGTCGAGCGAATTGGTTGCCAATGGCGCAGTATATTTTACAAGGTTGGTGTATTTTTTTAGGTAGCCTTCTACGCGGAACGTTTGCTGATCGGTTTGGTATTGCCAGGTCATCACGGCATGACTGGCTTTCTCAGGTTTAAGCTGAGGTGCAAATTTCAGGTAATCGTTCTCCGGATTCTGGTAAAACTCGCCACAAGCCAGCGAAACCTGGCTGTGTTTTCCGGTTTTGTAGGCTCCTGAAAAGCGTGGAACAAGCGTTGTTTCATTCAAAAGCGAACTGTTTTCGGCTCTCAACCCTAAGCGTGTGGCTAGTTTTCTCGATGGTTTGTATTCCATTTCGGCAAAACCTGAAAGCTCATTATTTGAAAAAGGCATGCGGTAGTTTCCATTAATGTCAATTTTCTGCTCGTACGAAAAGTTTACCCAATCGGAGCCAAATTTCAACTCGGTTTGCTCGTTCATAAAATAGCTGAATCCGACTTTAGCCTGAATCATTTTCTGGTCGGTTATAATCCGGTCATCATCAATTTTCATGTTTTGGTGATCGTAGTTCCACGCAAACCCTGATTTTAGCATCCATTTGTCGCTGAGTGTGCTGTTATAGGTATTGTTCAGGTAAATATTGCTGCTAACTAGGGTTAAATCCTGATTGGCGCTGGCCTGTATGTTTTGATAAATCATTTCGCTCGACGTGGTATTGAACGTTCCGAATAATTTGTACATGCCGGTTTTCCCGGTTTTCTGGCGGTACATCACGGTTGCATCGGCGGTCAGTGGCGCTTTAATCCAGTCCACTTGCTGCTTATTGATTTTATTTGATAAGGCGGAACTCAGCAAATCGCCACTTAGCGATAGAGAAGAATTTTTGCCGCATTGGGTTGTTGAACCCATCAGTCCGACAGTCATCACCGATATGCTCGATTTTTCTTCAGTTTCTATCGAGTTGGTTTTCATGTCAACAATCGACGAAAGCGCTTGACCATATTCGGCTGAATAAGCGCCGGTGCTGAATAATGTTCCGCTGAAAAGGAGAGGAGAGAAGCGCCCGCGGGTAGGCATGTCAGGCATTTTCGAGGTGTAGGGCGAAGAAACCAGCATGCCGTCCATGAAGGTTTTCGTCTCGTAGCCTTCGCCGCCACGAACGAAAACACGGCCATCTTCGCCCACTTTTTGCACGCCCGGCAAGGTGCCAAACGCTCCAAAAATATCGCCTTGTGCGCTGGGTGTGGTTGCAATGTCGAATACACGAAGTACGACCGCTTTCTTTTCATCACTGGCTTCGAAAGTTCCGGCGTTAACAACAACCTCGTCAAGTTGATCTTCAGATTCCTGCAATTGAATGTTTAATGAAATTGTTTTCGCGGCATCCAAATCTAGGTTTTGGCTGAACGGTTTGTAACCTATAAAACTGGCCGAAAGATTTTGGATGCCTTTCTGGCTGGTTTTAAAACTGAAATTTCCGAGGCTGTCGGTGGTGGCGCCATCATAACTGTTTTGGATAAACACATTGGCTCCGGGAAGTGGGTTGTTTTTAGTGTCTGTGACTTTCCCGGTTAGCTGAACTTGTGCAAAAAGATTCACTGCACTCAGGATAAAAACGATAAGGAATAGTATTGATCTCATGGCTTTGAGTTTAATTCTAAGCTAAAGTAAGATCAGCCTAACGGGCTATTAAAATAAAAAAGACCGAGTCGTAGTTTGAGCGCGACGAATCGTAAAAGATGGCGACGAATGAAAATCAATTCACCACGGATAACACAGATTATCACAGAGAAATAATTCCCAAAAATGGAACGTTCCCGAAGTCAAAATACACTTACAGTAAGATTTAATTTAAAATCTGAGTGTATCTATGTTAATCACGCTTCGGCTTCAGCTTCAGGAGTTTCTTCTTTGGGGTGCAGGAATTTGTCAATCAGTTCAGTTACATACATGCGAATAACTTCGGCATTTTTGGCTACCAGGTTAGTGATGCCGAACTGCATAACAAGTCCTACAATTTTCAGGAAAGGATTACTTTTTTTGCCGACCATTAGCTTCTTGGAAAAATATCCTGTCATGACAGAAACAATGGATTCGAAAAGGGTTGTCTTTATTTCTGACGATTCGGTAAGGTCTTTGATCGACGATTTTACCAGGTTAACCAGTTTCAGGCTTTCGTAGGTGGCTTTGAATTGGGCTTTCAGTTCTTCTCCTTCACGAACCTGCTGTATTTCGAGTTGCCGAATCGATTCGCGTAGTGCTTCTTTGGCTGATTGTTTTTCCATAAGGCTTATTCGAGTACTTGTTCGATAATTGAATTGTTGAGCGGCTCTTTAATCAGCTGTTTGCGGAATATACCGAATATCAGGGCCAGTAATCCGTAGAAACCTGATACGGCAAAGAATCCGTAATACGATTTGCCCATTATTTCGCCCAGCCACAGAGCAACACCAATATTAAGAATAAGGAAAAACAACACGGCAAAAATCAAAACGATTAACCATGAAACCAGATTTGAAGCCACATCAGCTGATTTGTCGAGTGTCTTTAGTTTCAGTAATTCAATCGTTGTTTTGCCGTATTGTTCTCCTTTTTCAATTAACGACTCAATTAAGCCTGATTGTTCTTCCATGATTTAGTTTTTCAGGATAGATAGGAGTTAATTGGTTGAAACTTTAGGTTCTTCAGTCTTTGTTTTAGCTGAAGCCATTTCGTCAACTTTGGCTTTTACGCCGTCCATTTTTTTGCCTAAATCGTCGATCAACCCGTTGACTTTTTCTTTGATTCCGTCAACGTAGTCTTCGCCTTTTTCGACAATTTTTTTACGAGTTTCCGAACCTTTGTCGGGAGCAAACAGAATTCCGATCAGAGCACCGGCGGCTACACCAGCCAGAACGCCCAATAAAACTTTTCCTGAACTCATAATTCTGATTTTTAATTGTTTATGACTAATAATAAAAATCCGAGTATTTTTATTTCGGAACTTTATTCTTATTATGCAATTTAATGAAAAACAGCTATAAAACCTAACAAAATCATTGCAGATTTGTTGTGGCGGCTAACAATAAAATAAATTTCTGAATTTCGGAGATTTTTTATGCTTTCCTGTCGCGTTTCAGGATTCTTTTAAAGAATTTGTCCTGAGCTTGCTTTTGTTCGTTGAAGTTTACCTCTTCGCCAAGCAGAAAGCCATAGGGTTTAAGAGAATCGACATGGTCGCATACTACTTTGGCCATTCCGGTGAGCGGTAAACAAAGTACCATTCCCGGAATTCCCCATATCAGAGAACTGGCTATCAGAACGATTGTTGCCGTAAGCGGATTAATGCTCACACTACTACCAACAACGTAAGGCGTGATGAAATTATTATCGAGAAACTGAACTACCACGCAAATGACGCCTGCAGCAATGGCATAACTTGCCGAATCTTTGGTAAGTAAAGCCATCAGGATTGGCAAGGTACTTCCGATGAGTACACCAATGTAAGGAATGATATTGAGCATGGAGGCCAGCACTCCGAATAATATGGCGTGTGGCAGTCCAAGGATAAGAAAACCTGTTGAATTCAGCACCGAAAGGATGATTACATCAAGGAAAATGCCCATCACGTATTTCTGCGAAACCATTGACACTTTCTTCACAATCATTAAAACGTGCTCATCTTTATCGTTTTTAACCACAAGCTGGATGAATTCCCTGAATTTATCGGTGTAAAGCGTCAGGAAAAAAACATAAATAGGGATAAGGGCAAAACTGGCAATGAATGAAGTAGTTGCCGAGAACATGCCCAGAACAAGAACGCCACCTGTACTTGCATTTTCTTTCAGTTTTGTGGTCAGCCAGGCTTTTTGTTCTAAACGACTGATATGGAAAGTTTCGCTGATAAATTGCTGAAGACTTTCCCATTTGGCTTCGAAAGTTTTTTGAAGAACGGGCCAGTCGTTCACAAAACTAAAAATCTGATCGACAAAAAAGTAGAGCAAAACAGCAACCAGCAAAAAGGCCAGAATAATACTGAGCAATATGGCCAGTCCCTTTGGAACATGCCATTGTTCGAGCCTGCTTGAAACGGGCATCAACAGGAACGTAAAGAAAATAGCAATGGTCAGCGGAATTAATATGTTTTGAGCCAGGATCAGAAATGC